>CAZXOC010000346.1:0-6992 GCA_964642165.1 uncultured Planctomycetaceae bacterium
CGCCGCGACCGCGGCCGCGGCAAACAGTGTCCTCATCATCTTGCTCCTCATCGTCCTCTCCTTAAAACGCCCGAGAATGACTCGCTTCACTGCCGATCCTTGCACAATGAAATGCGCTGGATTACGTCTCCTTTGGCCTCACGTCCTTCGCGGCTCTATCGCGTGCCACAGCCGGCCGGGCTCGCCCGGGCCGTACAGAGGCGATCGTGGCCGACTGGGCAGTTACCGCGGCTGTTTGTACGGATCACAATTGCTTTGTATTTTACCACCCCCCCCCCGGTTTTGTCAGTTCTTTATTGCGGCGACTTCAGTTAAGTATTGCGACATCTTGGCGTTTGGCGTATAATCCTCCTATGGAGACGACTTTCGCCAACTCCGCCCGTCAGTCGTCCCCGGGCCGCCCCACGATCCTGCTGGCCCTTGGGTTACACATTGAACCCCTCAGGGCCGGCGTCTATGACCACGCCAAAGGCGCGGGCTGGAGCGTGCTGGACCTAGGTGATTACCACGCTACGGCCTCTTCCCGGGCTTTCCGCCCCGACGGTGTGATCTTTCAGGCGTGGCACGGTACAACCCCCTTGGTAAGGCGGCTCCTTCGCAGGGGCGTGCCCGTGGTGCAGCTTGGAGGCACCACTCGCCTAACATGCTGCGTCGATGGAGATCAACGGGCCATCGGCCGGGCCGCGGCCGAGCATTTCGGCAGACGAGGCTTCACGAACGTGGCCTTTCTGCATAGCGAGACATTTGACCAGTCGCCGTTCAGACGGGTCGGCCTGAGCTTCGTCGAGCGTGCCCGCGAACTCGGCGCCAGGGCGGATCTGTTCGCGATCCAGCGCCCCGGCCGGATCGTTTCGTGGACCCGGTTGGGCACATTGGCCAAACGGTTCGCCAAGGCCATCTCCAGGCTCGACCTGCCGGTGGGCATCTTCACGTACCACGACCGGATGGCCTTGCGCATCTGCCAGTTCTGTGAGGCGATCGGCCTGCAGGTGCCCGAGCAGGTGGCCGTCCTCGGATACGGCAACGATCCCTTCAAGTGCGACTTCGCCCGGATTCCTCTTTCGAGCGTGGACCCCAACTTCTTCGGCCAAGGCCGGGCGGCGGCCGAACTGCTCGAGAGGCTCATGGACGGCGAGCCGGCGCCCGAAGAGCCCATCCTGGTCGCCCCGACGGGCGTCGTGACTCGCCAGAGCACCGACGTGCTTGCCCTGGCGGACGTCGATGCAGCCAGGGCCCTGCGGTACATGTGGGACCACTTGGCCGAGCCACTGCAAGTGGCCGACATCGCCGAGGCCGTCGGCCTCTCCCGGCGGAAGCTCGAACGCCAGTTCCGCACGCACCTGCGCAGGGGCGTCGCTGAGGAGCTGATTCGCAAGCGATTGGAGCGCGCGTGCGAGCTTCTCGTCCAGACCCAGACACCCGTCAAGGTCATCGCCGAGCAGGTCGGCTTCACGTCGGAGAAGTGGTTCTTCGTGACCTTCCGCAAGCAGATGGGCACGACGCCGAGGAAGTACCGGCTGGCTCACATCGCCGGGCTCCGCGAGGACGGGGAATCTGAAAGGGCCGGGCGGGAGTAGCCCGCACGAGTGAGCTGCTCGACGAGTGACGGACACTCCGAGCGGGGGCGCTGCGGCCCTGTGTGGAGGGAGTGTTCGCTATGGGTAGGCCAAGGCAGGACAGGAAGGAGTCTCGTTCGGAGGCCAACCCGCCTGGCCGTTCAGGAGGGCTACAAGATCAAGGAGGAGGCCCGCACGACGTGGGGGATTCCCACTACTATCACAGGAGGTCCTGTACGCGGCCCCCGATCGCTGCACAAAGTAAATCATTGATATAACGGGGGTTATTCAAAACGGGGCTGTCTTTGTATCGCCGAATGTCGGCGCGGAACGAACACGAGCGGCCGACATGGAATTGGGCGTCTCGGCCCATGCGGCAGACCATCCACGAAGCCCGGCCGCGCGGCGGGGGGGGGGGTCGAGACTTGCCGGAGGGGCAGGGAAAGGTGAAGATGATGTCCGGCAGATGGCGGGGCCGGGGCGCGCCGCTATGAGCAAGAAATAGGTAACCGTCCCAATTCGTTAGCCAAAGCGGTTGGGCTGTTGGGAAGGGACCTCTCGGGATGAGGGTTTGGGCGAATGTCGTCGGGCTCGTCGGCGCGGCTTGCGCCATCGGGCTGCTGATCCTGCGCATCAAGACGATGCACCTGTTATCTCACCTATCGCCGGCCGCGAAGAGGACCTGGGCTGCCCTGTGTTGGATAGGCGTAGCGTGGATTGCCCTGTGGTCGGTCGTCTGCGTGATGAGGCTGCTCGTGGCGGCCATGCGATGGCTGATGGGCTGAGGCGCCCTGACGGGGCGGGCCGGCTTCTAACGGCGATCACGTCGTCTGATCCCGACTCGGGAGCGTGCGCGGATGCACGTTGTCGTCGGGCACGGGGTGCGAGGCTTCGGGAGCAGGCGGCCGCGCCTGCTCGAGTGGTTCGGCACGCTCGGTAGCGGGGAATACTGCCGCAACTGTCGGGCCACGTGCCAGTGGCTCGCCGACGACCTGCGCGGCGTCGTGACGCTCCGGCAGATGGCCAACGAGCTGGGCATCGAGATGTTCGCCGGCCCGCTGGCGCCGCGCCAGGCGTGCGAGCTGATCACGGCCGCCGCCCGGACGTGACGGGCCTGCCTGCGATGGGTGTCGCCAGGCTCGAATGCCGGGCCCCGGGGACGGGGCTACGGCAGGTTCCGATAGACGTCCCGGCGATGGCGGATGCGGACGACCAGCACCAGGAGTTGGTCCTCCTCGACGCGATAGAGGATGGGATAGTCGCCCGAACGCTCGCGACGCAGGCCCGGCACGCCCTTCAATGCCACCGACGTCGGAGGTCGCGGGTCGTCGGCAAGGCGGCGGATCCTCCGGTCGATCTGCCGCAGGATCCGCTTCGGCAGGGCCGCCAGCTCCTTCAGGGCGGCCGGGAGAATCTCGACCCTGTAGGTCACGTCAGCCCCAGGGCCTTCCGCGCCTCATCGTAGGCCACGGGCGTCTCACCGCCGACCAGGCGCCGGATGGCCTCCTGCACGTCCATCCGGTCCTCCAGCTCGGCGAGGAGCCTGGCATCCTCGACGGACACGATGGCGACCGCGTCCTTGCCGTGCCGCTGAAGGACGATGCGTTCCCCGTGGTGAAGCACGCGGTCGACCACCTCGGACAGCGCGCCACGGGCCTGGGTTACGGTCATGGTCATGGTCGTCATGGCAGTTCCCGTCCTGCAGCGCCGTCCGTGGCGCTGGCTGCGTACATCCTGTACGTTCTGTACATTATTATCGGATGTCCGCGCCCGCCCGTCAAGCACAAGACCGGCCGGAAACTGACAAGGTCCGGATTGCGGCACCTCGATCGTTGGGAGAGACGCGGCCGCGTGCTTCCGGATCGCCGCGTCCTGGTAGGCCAGAGCCGGCTCTCACGCCGGTACGCCTCCCGGCTCCCGGAGCTCGCCAAGTGCGCCGGTTGACTTGAGCACGCCGCGGCCGGAGAATGCCTGCCTGCCGGGGTCGGAGTGCCGCACATTGCGAGGATGTCATGAACCGCAGGCCACGAGCCACACCGAGTCTGATCGCCGCGCTCGCCTGTACCGCCCGGGTCGCGTTGGGGCGGGAGGCGCCGCCGCCGGCGAACGCCCCGGCCGAGGTCGATGGCGAGAAGGCAGTGGCCCGCGCGGAGGCGCCGGTGGCCTCTGTCCGAATCGTGCCCTCCGCAACGAAGGTAGTGGACTGGCGGATCCGGTTCACGAAGTGACGCGGTGATGCCGGCCGAAACGTGGTATACGATATGGGACATCTCGGGTGAAAGGTTTGAGAATGCACGAGCGACGTGATTTTCTGAAGGCGACCGGCGCAGCGGCTGCCGTGCTGGCGGCCCCGCGAATTCTCCGTGCGGCGGGCAAGACGGCCGAGCGACCTAACGTGCTGCTGCTGTTCAGCGATCAGCACAATGCGGACGTGATGGGCTGCGCGGGGCATGCCGCGGTTCGCACGCCACACCTGGACCGACTGGCAAGCGAGGGCGTGCGATTCTCTCGCGCGTACTGCGCCGACGGCATCTGCGTGCCGTCGCGGACGGCGATGTTCACGGGGCTGTACCCGCGGACCACCGGCGTGCTGTACAACGCCGACGCCCCGCCCGAGCCCAAAGGGCTCCTGCCGCTGCACAAGTTCCTTCAGGCGAGCGGCTACCGCACGGGGGCGTTCGGCAAGATGCACCTGCCCCGCGGCCTGCGCGAAGGCGGGTGGGACGCCTCGGCCACCACGATCTCGCCAAAGCAGGACCCCTCCGACGAGAACTACGGGGACTGGGTCCGCGCGAGAGGCCAGCTAGACTCGCACGTGCGGGACTTCCAGCAGTCGCACGCCGCGTCGCTGATGGCGCACGTCTCGCGGACGAAGCCCGCCAATCGCACGACGGCCTACGCCGCGGGCAAGGCGATCGACTTCCTGCGACGGTGCAAGCGGGAGGGCGACCCGTTCTTCTGCTGGTGCTCCTTCATCTACCCCCACCAGCCCTACACGCCCCTGCCGCAATGGGCCGCGCTCTACGACGTCGACAAGATCAAGCTGCCCGGCAACGTCTCCGAGCCGGTCGCCCATCTGCCGCCGGCCCTGCGGAACTGGCGGCAGAGGACCACACCGCCCTGGAACTGCGGCACGGCGGCGAAGGACCACGCGATCTACCGGCGGTACGTGGCCTACTACTACGCGCTGGTCAGCGAGATCGACCATCACATCGGGGCCGTGCTTGCCGAACTGAAGCGGCTGGGCCTGGACGACAACACGATCGTGATCTACGCATCGGACCACGGCGACTTCGTCGCCGGCCATGGCATGGTCGAGAAGTGCGCGGTCGGACACAACGTGTACGAAGACACACTCCGCGTGCCGCTGATCCTCCGCTGGCCGGGGCGCTTCCGGGCGGGCGCCGTCCGCGACGACCTGGTCTCTCTGATCGACGTGTACCCGACGATCCTGGAGTTGACGGGCGTCAAGCGCCCCGCCGCGGCGCGGAAGCTCGACGGCGTGAGCCTCGCACCGACGCTGCGGAGGGGCAAGCCGCTGGACAGGCAGTATGTCGTCTCGGAGAACTGGTCGCAGGTGGCCGTCGTCTCCAAGCGGTACAAGCTGGGCGTCTGGCAGGACCCGGGGCGGCGATACGCCCGATGGGATTCCCGCAAGCACGGCGACATGCTGTTCGACCGGCAGGCGGACCCGCTGGAGACGAAGAACCTGGCCGGCACGCCGGCGGCCGCCGAAGAAGAGCGACGGCTGCGAACCTGCCTGGCCCGATGGCTCGAACAGACCGACGCGACGGGCCGAACGCAGGTGGGCAGGATGCCCCCGCGGAAGAGGCCCCCTCGCAAGCCGAAGGCCTGATCGCGGGCGACAGCAACATCCATGCTGACAGGACCCAGGTACGGTGCCTGAGGATGGGGCAGCCGGCCTCGGGCCCGTTGGCTACCCGCTCACCGCCGTGCCCCGGACAATCGCTCGAGGTGACTGCGAATCGCGTGTCATCGGAAAGGAACGACTCCGTGAGACTCATCCTTCTCCTCGCCGCCCTGTCGATCGCTCTTCTCCGCGCGTCCGTCGCCTTTTGCGGGCCCGAGCCGGGCGCCGGCGACGAGGCGAAAGCCAAGGACGCCATACCGGTTGAGGTGTTCGCGAGCTTCAAGCGGGTCCCGGAGGTCAATCCCGTGTTCCACTGCAAGCCGCCGGAGTGGGCGGCCGCGGCCCACGCGATCGTCGTGAGGAACACGGTTCATTACCTCTGGGCCCGGCGCAAGAAGGGCAACTACTGGGTGATGATGCACAGCACGGCGCCCGCGAGCGACCCGGCGAAGGTCACCCACGACCCGAGGAACCCCGTCCTGCTGCCGTCGAAGGAAGGCTTCGACGACTACACGACCGAGTACCCGTTCCCGTTCCGCAACCCCGCGGACGGCAGGTTCTATGTCTACTACCTCGGCAGGCGGAAGCGCGTTCCCAAGCAGACCGGCCTCCTGGTGGGTGACGGGGACTTCGGCAAGTGGACACGCGTTCGCCGAACTCCCGTGATCGCCGCGGACAGGCGGCACGAGGAGAAGGGCTCGTCGCACCCCTCGGTTGCCGTCGTCGGTGACACCATCCACATCATCTACACGGGGGAGCGCGTCGGGCCGCCGACGATCTGCCACGCCACCGCGCCGACCAAGGACCCCGCAGCCGTCAGGAAGGACCCCGCCAACCCGATCTTCACGGGCACGGGCCAGGCGTGGGACGGCGACGGCGTCCGTGAAGCGGAGATCTTCCGAGGCCCGCGCTACTTCCACATCCTGTACGGCGGGAGGGAAGGCAACGTCTGGCGGATCGGCCACGTCCGCACCCGCGACTTCCGCACGTTCGAGCCCAACCCGCACAACCCCATCTTCACGCCGTCGCGCGAGGGCGACGCGTGGGACGGCAAGGGCATCCTCACGCCCCAGGTCTTCGAGGCCGGGGATGACTACTACCTGCTTTATGCAGGCTACAACGGGAAGGAATGGCAGACGGGCCTCGCCAGGACGCGCAAGCCCGGCGGGCGGTAGCCGGTGATGCGCGGCGTTCGCCCCAAGGGCGTCGCTGTGTCCCCCCGATGAATAGTGAGGTCAATGCACGATGATGACTCGCCGTGATGTTCTGAAGGGCCTGGGGGCGGGGGCCGCCGCCGCTCTCGGTCTGTCGGCCGGATATGCCGGGCCTCTGCTCCGTCGGGAGCGAAGGCCCAATGTTGTGCTGATCGTCTGCGACGATCTCAACGACTACGTCTCCGGCATGGCAGGGCATCCCCAGGCAAGGACGCCGAACGTCGCCAAGCTGGCCCGGTCCGGCGTGGCGTTCAGGCGGGCCTATAGCAACAACCCCATATGCGCACCGTCGCGCTCCAGCTTCCTGACCGGGATCTACCCGCACACCTCGAAGAACCTGTTCTGGAACAG
>CAZXOC010000347.1:0-6872 GCA_964642165.1 uncultured Planctomycetaceae bacterium
CGAAGGCGAAGCGGACGATCCGCTCGGTGTTCTCCACGCTGATGGGCTTGATGGACACGCCGGTGGTGTCCAGCCCGGTACGGATCTTCTTGTCGGCGGAGGCCTCGTTGACGTGGCGGATGAGCTCGGCCGTGGCGGGCAGGCCCTTTTCGAACTCCACGCCGGCGTAGAGGTCCTCGCAGTTCTCGCGGACGACGACGAGGTCGATATTCTCGTAGCGGCTGCGGACGCCCGGGTAGCTCTTGCAGGGCCTCAGGCAGCAGTACAGGTCGAGCGTCTGGCGCAGCAGGACGTTGACGCTGCGGAAGCCCTTGCCGATGGGCGTGGTGACGGGGGCCTTGAGCGTCGCGTCGCTGGTGCGGACGGACTCGACGGTCTCGGGGGGCATGGGCGTGCCGGCCGTCTCCATCACGTCCACGCCCGCCGGGCAGGGGCGCCATTCGATCGCCCCGGCGTCGGGGGTCTTCTCGAGGGCGGCCTCGACACAGCGGCGGGCGGCCTCGGCCAGCTCCGGCCCCACGCCGTCGCCCGTGATCAACGTGACGGTGTGCGTCATGTGCGGCGGTCCTTTCGTCGGTGCGGCCTCGTGGCGTCGTCGGGTCCTGGAACGAGCCGGGCATGCTAGCACGGCCGCGGGGGCAGGTCAACCGCGCGCCGCGCATGGCCGCGTTCGTACGGGTTGCCCGCCGCGGCGCGAGGGTTCGCAAAAGCTTGCATCGGTTGCCGCTGCGCCTTATGCTGGTGGGCGTGGGCTGCCGATGGATCTAGGAGACGCGCGATGAACGGACTCAGAGCCCTCCCCGTGGCGCTGCTCGGCGGCGCCTGTGTCCTGGCCGGGTGCAACGGCGGCCAAGCCATCTCCCCCGATGAGGCGACGGTGGCGAGTCTGCGCGCCGCGCGAATGGGGCAGACGGTCGTCGTCGAGGTGGGGCTGGGGCGGCTGCCCGTCTCGGTGCGGGTGGTCACGCTGGGGCTGAAGCTGGCCGACGGCACCGTCGTGCCGCCCGGGACGGTCTCGCTGGCCCGCTCGCCCGCCGGGAAGGTCGTCGCCTCGCCGCGGCTGGACTTCGTCTTCGCCGACAGCGGCGTGCGGTGCCTGGCGTCGGCGCACCCGGACCGCTGGCTCGTCGTAACGTTCGATCTGGGGCGGCGAAGCGGCGTCGACGGCAGCCTCTTCTCGCTGGTGCTGGGCGACCCGGACGCGCCTGGGGCGCGGAGGATGGGCATCACGACGGCGGTTTCTGTGCGCGACGGCAGCCCGTCGCTGTTCGCCTGCATCGCCCTGGGCGACTCGGTCGAGGCCGCCGGGCTGCCGAGGCGCGGCCGGCCGCCCGAGGCGTCGTTCCGGTTCGACGAGCAGCCGTCGCCCGAGACGCTTGCCTCCTGCGTGCCGATCCGCCCGGCGATCGCGCGGGCGCGCCCCGGGGACGCCGACGGGCGCCTGCTGGCCTTCGCCCCCCCGCGCCGATGACGGCAGGGCCCCCACGAGGCGAACGGGATTATTCAGTTGACTTCCCGTGCGCCAGAGGGAACAATGTGGAACAACAGGGCTGGCGGCTGCCGAGGAAAGGTTCCTCATGCCGCCCGCGAATTCGGGTAGCATCCGTCTTCATTTGCAGCTTGCGCCCAGGTCTTCCGCCCCCGTGAAAGCTCACCCCTTCACCGCCGCGGATCAGTGGACTTGGATGATCACGCTCGCGAATCCGAGGTGCTGGTTTCTGAAGGAGCCATGTCCATGGCAACAGGTAAGGTGAAGTGGTTCAACGACGCGAAGGGCTATGGGTTCATTGCCGCCGACGACGGCACGGAGGCATTCGTCCACCACAATGACATCGAGGGCGAAGGCCACAAGTCGCTCACCGAAGGCGAGACCGTGACGTTCGACCTGGCACAGGACCCCAAGGGCCCCCGGGCCACCAACGTCCGCAAGGGCTAGTCCACCGGAAGCGCCGTCCGAAGGGGCGGCGTTTCCTTTCGGGGGTGCTCCGCCCAGACCCAGGTTGGGAGACGTGATGCGCCTGTACCTGATCAACCCGTACAACCCGCTGGTGAGCATGGCCGACGCCAAGCGCAACCGCTGGAAGCGCTACCGGGTCTGGAAGCCGTTGGGCCTGCTGGTCCTGGCGGCCCTGACGCCGCCGGACTGGCAGATCACCATCCTCGACGAGAACCTCGGCGTGCCGGACTACGCCGCCATGCCCCGCCCGGACCTGGTGGGCGTCACCGCCTTCACGTCCCAGGCCAACCGCGCCTATGAGGTGGCGGCGGAGTTCCGCCGCGCCGGCGTGAGCGTGGTGATGGGCGGGATCCATGCCTCCATGCGCTGCCAGGAAGCGCTGCGGCACGTCGATTCGGTCGTGATCGGGGAGGCCGAAGGTGTCTGGGGCGAGGTCTTGGATGACGTCCGGCGCGGGCGATTGCAGAGAACGTATTCCGGCCGACACGTGGACATGACCGACATCCCCCCGGCCAGGCACGATCTGCTGGACAGGGGCTACGCGTTCGGCTCCATCCAGACAACTCGCGGCTGCCCCCTGGATTGCAGCTTCTGCAGCGTCTCGGCGTTCAACGGCAAGCACTACCGCCACCGCCCCATCGACGGCGTGATCCGGGAGCTGCATTCCGTTCGGGAGAAGTGGGTCCTGGTGGTGGACGACAATCTCATCGGCATCAGCGCGTCGCACGTCGAGCGGGCCAAGGAGCTGTTCCGGGCGATGATCCGGGCGCGACTGCGCAAGAGCTGGATCGCCCAGGCCACGATCAACGTCGCCGACGACGAGGAGCTGCTGACGCTGGCGGCGCGGGCGGGGTGCCGGGGCGTGTTCATCGGGTTCGAGTCGCCCAGCGCCGAGGGCCTGGCCGAGGTGGGCAAGAAGTTCAACCTGCTCGGCGAACGAGATTTCCGGAAGTCCGTCCAGCGGATCCGGCGGCACAACATCTTGGTGGTCGGGTCGTTCATCATGGGCTTGGACAGCGACCAGGCGGGCATCGGCAGGCGAATCGCCAACGCGGCGCGCAGCTACGGGGTGGACATCCTCAACGCCCTGTTCCTCACGCCGCTGCCGGGCACCCGCCTGTGGGATCGGATGGTGGCCGAAGACCGCATCGCCGCCGACGACTTCCCGGGGGATTGGCGCTACTACACCCTGGGCTTCCCCACGGCCGTCTACAGCCACTTCTCGCGGGCGGACATCCTCCAGGAGATGAAGTCCTGCGAACGGCGCTTCTACTCGCGGTGGCAGGTCCTCCGCCGGGTGGTCGGCAGCTTCCTGAAGCGGCAACACCCCATCCTCTCGCTGGTGAGCAACCTCTCGTACCGGAGGAACGCTCGGCTGACGCACCGAAGCTACGGGCAGATGCCCGCGGCGCAGGCCGGGGGCTGAGCAGCACGCCGCGGCGACGCGCTCGCCTCCCCGTCGCCCGTGCGGCCTCTCAGAACCCCGCGGACATGACCAGCACCGGGGCGAACACGACGAACGGGAACTTCGTGGCGAAGGGGATCTTGCCCCGGCTGCTCAGGAGCAGGCCGCTCTCGTCGGCGCGGATCACGGCGACCTCCGGCCCGAGCATCCGCACCAGCTTCGGCGCCGAGACGAGGGAGGCGAACGGGAAGAACTCCGGCGACCGCTGGGCCATCTGCATGAGGATCGGCCAGGCGAGCTTGGCGATGGCCTTCAGGTCCATCACGAACGCCACGGAGCCCTCGCCGCAGAGCCCCAGCAGGCGGGCGGCCTCGCTGCCCTCCTCCAGCCCGCCGATGTCGTCCAGCGCCGCGTCGATCGCGGCCTTCATCGGGTTGTCGCCCAGGGCGAAGATGAGCCGGTCCTTGAGCATCGCGAGGCGCACCACCTCGCCGACGCGCCGGATGGGGACCTTGCGGTAGGCGCGGGCCTCCGGCGGGACGTCCTCGGGCAGCGTCACCTTGGCACCGGTGAGCTCGAGGAGGGCGTCCAGCGCCGCGGCGGCCTGCTTGGCGTCCTTCACGCCGAAGACGGCGCCCAGCGGGAAGCCCGCCGAGCCCATCGCCCCGCCCACCAGCGACTGGAGGTCGGTGACGAACAGCCCGAAGTGGCCGTCCAAGCCGGCGACGAGGCGGTCAAGGGCCTTGGTGATCTTCTTGATCTTCTCGACCTTGTCGTCGGCCGGCTGGGTGCCCGCCTCGGCGCCGGCCTCCGGCTTCGGCCGCCGTTCGACCGGGCCCATCGCCATCGTCACGTACAGGTCCTTGATCGCCGCCACGTCGAGCTGACCGGCGAGAACGAAGGTCGACTCGCACGGCGTCAGGGACAGGCCCTTGCGGTAGGACCCGCCCGGGGGGAAGGCCTTCAGGAGGCCCCTCTCCGACGCCGGGGCATGGATGTAGGTCCGGCGGGTGAAGACCTTGTCGGCGTAGCCGCCCGTGCCGCCGATGCCGCGCACGGCGAAGAGGCCCAGTCGGGTGAACTGCTCGGCGCCCGCGCGGCCCATGGGCCCCTTGAGCTGGCCCAGCAGACGCTCGGCGTTGAAGTGCCAGCGGAACGCCCAATCCGCCAGGCGGGTCTTGCTCTGGACCACCTGGAAGCTCTCGTTGGCCAGGATGGGCTTGCCCTTCCGGCGCCCGGGCGGCAGCGCCCTGCCGATGGCGTCGGCGGCGGGCAGGTTCGTCGCCACGCACAGCACCGGGTGCGACCACGAGATCATGAACAGGGTCTTGCCCTTCAGGGCCTTGACGAGGGCGTCGGGTTCCTTGGGCAGCTCGAACGGCTGGTAGCTCTTGGCGACGCCCTGCCAGGTCGTCGTGCCGCTTCGGTAGGTGAACGGCTGCCGCGTGCCCTTCTCGCCCTTGGGCGGCAGGCCGACCGCCATCAGCGCAGCCAGGGCGTCCTCGCATGGCTGGCGGTGCTCGCCCGGCAGGCAGTAGGCCCCGACGCCGGGCCCATTGGTGGTGTTGGGGTCCCAGACGACGAAGAAGACGGCCGGGTTGTACCAGAACGGACGCAGCGCCGCGTGGAGGTGCTTGTGGTGCTCGTCGATCTCCTCGGGCGTGGCCTGAGGGAACAGGGCCCGGAGGATGAGCGTCTTGCCGAATCGCTTGCGCGAGGCGCGGACCATCTCGAGGATGGCCTCGTCCTGGGCCATCTTGCCCAGGTTGGAGGCCAGGAAGGCCTCGCGGACGGCCGTGTGCCCGCGCCGCTCGACCAGGAAGATCGCCTCCTCGGGCACGAGGTGCAGCAGGCCGGTGTCGATCTTGTCCTGCCCGAGGGCCGCTGCGCCCGGCAGGAAGGCGGCCAGGACCCAAAGCGAAGCGATCCGCATGACGTGCCGGGCGCATATGGGCATGGCTGGCTCCTTTCGCTTCGCGCGGGGCGCGCCCGCTCCGCGCCGTCCCTCTTGTCCCAGGTTCCCGATGCGCCGCTGGCCGCGCCGCGCGCTACTTGCCCACGGTCACGACCACCGAGCCGTAGCCGACGTTGCCGAGCAGGTCGGCGACGCGGACGGCGATGCGGTACGTGCCGGGCTTGAGGTCCTTGACCTCGAAGGCAAGCTTCTCACGGTTGGTATCGCAGATGCCGTCGCTGGGCAGCAGGGCATGCCACTTGAGCTGGCTGTTGACGGCGTAGTGGATGGAGACGATGCGGCTGTGGGCGTCCTCCGCCAGGCCGGTCATCGTCACGCGGTCGCCGGCGACCTTGGCGGCGAGGTCCCGGACGACCGGCTTGCCGCTGTCGACGATGAACGGGTCGCTGATCCGCGAGGCCTCCAGGGCGGCGGCCGTCGGGTTGGTCGGATCGTCCCTGGCGGTGACGCGCAGCTCGTAGCGCCCGTCGCCCACCGAGCGCGTGTCCCAGACGTACTTGGGCTGATAGAGCCGCTCGGTGATGGGGATCCACTCCTCCGTGCCGACCTCGCGGAACGCCAGGATCAGCCGCAGCTTGTCGCCGTTCTGGTCGGCGGCCTTGACGACGATGTGCCGGAAGATCTTCGACCCCCCGACGGTCTGGCTGGCGCTGGCGCCCTTCTCGCTGGCCACCACGGAGACGCCCGCGACGGCCGGTGGGAGGTTGCCGAGTTGGTAGACTACCTGCACGCCGCCGACGAGGGGCGTGTCGCGGCCGTTGGTCGTCAGCGTCAGGCGGTACTGGAGGAAGCGCCCGGAGGGGCTGCCGATCGGCAGGAAGCCGCTCTCCAGGGGCATCTCCTTGGACCAACTGCTCCAGGTCTTCTCGTCGGGCTCGGCGACGTTGCCGCTGCGGGTGGCGACGGTGAGCTTCGTTGCGGCGGGCGCGCGGCCGTCGATCTGGAGCGTGCCCCACTTGGCGATCTGCCGGGCGTCCATGGCCTTGGCGGTGAAGGTGCCCTTGCGGTCGAAGCTGGAGGCCAACTGCCCGACGGAGCCTTTGTTGGCGGTACCGAACAGGACGGTCTGGCCGCTGCCGGCGGCGAGGCAGGTCACCTGCTTGGCGTCGGTGTCGGCCACGAGGGCGATCTCGTCGCCGTCGAGGGTGACGGTGTAGATGCCCCCGCCGTTGCCGGTGCCCAGGTAGAGCCTCTCGCCGCGGCGGAGCATGGCCAGGATGGTCACGGGGCGGCGGAAGATCGTCTCGACCAGCCCGTCCGGGCGAACGACGTAGACGGCGTTTCCTGGCCCGCGGGACGGCGGGCGTGACGGCGGCGTCGGCGGGCGCGACGACGGACGGGTCGTCCGGACGATCCGGATCGACGAGCTCGGCGGGGCGGCGGGGCTCGGGGAGGACTTCGTCCCGGCGGGCCTCGTCGCGGCGGCCTTGGCGGCGGCCATCCTCCGGCGGATCAACTCCTCGATGGCCTTGCGATCCGCCAGCTTGCCCTCCGGCTTCTTGTCGGGCTTCTCGCCTTCCTTCGGCTTCTCGTCG
>CAZXOC010000348.1:0-6863 GCA_964642165.1 uncultured Planctomycetaceae bacterium
CTACTCCGCCCACCCGTGGGCGTCGCGGACGGCGAGCATGGCGGCGAGGATGTCGTTCCACGTCTCGGGGCGGGCCATCACGTCGTTGGGGAACATGCAGCCGTCCCAGCAGACGTGGCGGAAGGCCTTCGTGAGGTTGCCGTCGGCGTCGCGCATCCAGAAGCCGGCCACGTGCGGGATGTCCAGCTTGCCGTTGGGGTCGTTCGGCAGGCAGTGGCGCCCCGTCTTGTCGTGCGAGCCGCTGCCGTGGACCGTCGCGTCGTTCTGCGCGACGTGCATGTCGATGGTCCACGGGCGCAGGGCATCGGTCATCGTCTTCAGCGCCGCGTCGAGGGTCGCCGTGTCCGACCAGTCGAAGTCCTCGGGAAGGATGCGGTCCTCCGGCGCGTTGTAGCCCAGCGTGTACAGCAGCGAGTGGGCCATGTCCGCCTGGAAGCCGACGGTCTCGGGCTCGCCGACGCGCTCGAGCAGGTCGAGCATCTTCCGCCAGGAGTGCATGCCTCCCCAGCAGATCTCGCCCTCGGCCGCGAGGCGCTCGCCGTGGTCGCGTGCGATGGCGGCGGCCTGTTGGAACGTCTCGGCGATGCGCTGCTGGTTGGCGTCGGGGTCCTCGGCCCAGTCGCCGGGGCCGCACGCCGAGTCGAAGCGCACCACGCCGTAGGGGCGGACGCCCAGCTCGCGGAGCTTCTGCGCGATCGCGCAGCCCTTGCGGACCTGGGCGAGGAACTTCCGCCGCCCCTCGCCGGCGTCGGCGGCCGATCCGCCGCCGGTGGGCTCCCAGACCGGCGCGACCACCGAGCCGATGACCAGCCCGCGCGAGCCGACGGCCTCGGCCAGGGCCTTCAGGTCGTCCTCCGTCGCGTCGATGTTCACGTGCGGCTCGAAGAGGAACAGGTCGACGCCGTCGAACGTCACGCCGTCGACCTCGGCGGCCGCCGTGTAGTCCAGCATCGTCTCCAGCGGAATCGGCGGGTTGTCGGTGCCCGGCTCCTTGCCGACCACGCCCGGCCAGGCCGCGTTGTGCAGCTTCGGGAAGTTGTTGGAGTGTTCTGTCATGGCGTTTCCTATCGTCCTCTTGGTCGTCCTCTGGATCTTCCTCGTCGTCGCCCTCGTCCTCGATCGCTTTGTTCGGCACGCGCGGAGCAAGCTCCGCCGCTAAACGGCGTCCGGCATGTTGTCGTGCGCGTCCGGCCCGAAGTGCTTGAGCATGACGATCGGATCGCTCTTGCTCGGGTTGGTGAGGGTCACGCCGGCCTTCGCGGCCGCCTCGGAGACAAAGAACTCGTCGTAGGTCAACTGCCCGAAGCGGATCAGGGAGGGCGTCTCGATGTCCCAGACACCCATCGTGCCGTGGCCCTGGAGCACGATCAGCCCGTAGGCGCCGCCGTCCCGGATCGTCGCGGTCCCGCCGGGCAGGACCGTCAGCTCCTTGGCGCTGAAGTCCCGCGACTTGTAGCAGATCCACCGCTCCTCGTAGCCCTCGGCCCGCATGGCGTCCAGGTCGTGGACGGGGATCGGGGCCATGAAGCGATTCTGCCGGAAGTCCGGATCGACGTTCAGCTCCCAGTCGATCACGTCCACGAGGTAGTCGTAGTCGCCCACCTGCTCCTCCGGGCAGTCCTTCCAGAGCAGCTCGCCGGGCATGACCACGTTGCCCGTCACCGACTCGTACAGCGCGAAGACGTCGGAGGCCTTCTGCGGCTCGTAGGTGCACAGGCTGCCCGGGGCGTGCAGGATGCCCGGCGGCACGTCCCAGCCCGTCCCCGTCGTCAGCCGGTAGGCCACCGAGATGTCCGTGATGCGGTTGTCGCCCTCGGCGTACTTCTTCAGGACGTCGCGTACCTCGGCCTTCGTCACGCCCGGCTGGAGGCCGAAAAACGTGTACGGGAAGTCCCCGCCGTGGTTGTTGACCTGGGGCGCGAAGTAGTACGCCTCCGGCTTGCCGAGCTGCTTGACCCGGGCGGCGTGCGCGTCGTCGTGGTGGATGTGCAGCGGCAGGGCGGCCTGGTTGTCGAAGAACTTCGAGTACATCGGCCAGCCCTGGTGGCCGTCCCACAGCTTGCCGATCAGCTCGCCCTTGAGCTCCGCCACGGCGTCCCGCAGGAGCACGCTCTCGACCTTCCCGCCGTCCTCGACGACGATCGGGCTGAGGCCCTCGTTCTCGCTGGTGAGCGGTCCGTTGTCGGCCGGGGTGGTCGAGGAGAACCAGCGCTCGTCGATCCCGCCGCGGTTGGCGCCCAGGGCGAAGTAGTCGTCCGGGTGCAGCTTGATCCGCCTTCCGGGGACGCAGAAGACCCGCGGCACCCACGTGGGGGCCAGGCGCACGATGCCCTCGCCCTGGTCCAACGCCTTCTGTGCAGTCGCTTTCGTGCTCATGTCATCCCTTTCGTCGAGAACCGTCCTTCCGCCAACGGCTTGCGCGTCGGGGCGAAAGCGCCGTCGCGTCACGCGACGGCCGCCATCTCCTTCAGGAACGCCAGGCCCTTCCTGGCCAGGTCGTCGGCCGAGTCGTAGATCGGCCGCCAGATGCACGCCGCCGCACACAGGTCCACGATCCCCTGTGCGAAGCTCTCGATGGTGACCCAGCCGCCGTAGCCGATGTCCCTCAGTGCGGCGAACGCCTCGGCCCACCGCACCTGGCCCGTTCCGGGCAGCCCCCGATCGTTCTCGGAGGCGTGGAAGTGCCCCACCATCGCCCCCGCGGCGCGGATGGCGGCGGCGGTGTCCTTCTCCTCGATGTTCCCGTGGAACGTGTCGATCTGCACCTTCAGGTTCGGACTCGCCACCTCGCGCGCCAGCCGCACCGCGTCCCCGACGGTGTTCAGCACGTGCGTCTCGAAGCGGTTCAGCGGCTCGATGGCGAGGGTGACGCCCGCCCCCTCGGCGTGCCCGGCGGCTGCACGAAGGCCCTCGACACACCAGTCCCACTCGTCCTGCGTGCGCGGGCGGCCGGTCAGCTCGCGGACCGGGGCGTACAGCGGCCCGGCCATCACGCAGCCGCCCATCTCGGCGGTCAGGTCGATCATCCGCCGCAGCCGCTCCAGCCCGGCGGCGCGCTGCTCGGGCGCCTCGCCGCAGAGGCTCTCCCCCGGCGCGAGCACGCAGCAGGACGTCAGCCCGACGCCGGCGGCCTCGCAGGCCCGGCGCGTGGCCGGGGCATCGAGGACGTCCAGGTCGGTGAAGGGGATCTCCACGCCGTCGTAGCCCATCTCGGCGACCTTGGGAATCAGGTCGAGCTGGTCGGCGGGGAAGGCGGCCGTGTAGACCAGCAGGTTCAGCCCGTATCGCACGTTCAACGGTTCGGGGGCTTCGCCCTGGCCGCCCGATCGTCCGGCAAGATCCTCTTGCGCCATCGCCGATCCTCCACACAGCACGGGACCGTGGAAAACCCAAACGTGAGACGGCATGCCGCGTGCGGCGTCCGCCGCCCGGCCCGGCCCATCGAGGCCCCAGTCTAGCGCCGCCTCCCCGGCGGGTCAAGCGGCTGCTGTGCGACGGGCGGGGCGGTGACGCATTGACGCCGCCGGGGCGGGGCGGCTACACTACACGCGGTGGTGGGGTCTCTCCGGCGGAGGGGACCGCCATGCGACGATCGATCTGGGACGCCGAGATCCAGGCCGTCATGGACGCGGCGCGTGTGCCCGTCGTCAAGCAGGTCACCGTGGAGGGGGTGCGGAAGGAGGTCCCCACGCCGTTCGCCTCGCCGCCCGACTGGCGCGACGTCTGGATCTACTTCCTCATGGTGGATCGGTTCTGCAACCCCGCCGCGCCGCCGCGCCACCGGTGGGACGGCGAGCACGAGTCCTTCCAGGGCGGGACGTTCCACGGCGTCCGCCGGCACCTGCCCTATCTCAAGGCCCTCGGCGCGGGGGCGATCTGGCTGTCCCCGGTCCTGCGAAACCCCCGGTGGAGCGACCGCTCGTACCACGGCTACGGCATCCAGGACTTCCTGGGCGTCGAGCCGCGGTTCGCCTCGGACGGCCGCGCCGCCACCGCCGAGACCGAGCTCCGCGCCCTCGTCGACGAGGCCCACGCCCTGGGCCTCTACGTCATCTTCGACGTCGTCCTGAACCACGCCGGCGACCTGTTCAACTACGAGGGCATGTGCAGACAGAGGGACTGGAAGCCCCTCGGCGAGTACCGCATCTTCTGGCGCGACGCCAGCGGCGTCGCGCAGGGCTCCTGGGACGACCTCGCCGCCGCCGGGGAGCACCCGGACGTCGGCATCTGGCCGCGAGAGCTGCGCCGGAACGAGTATTTCCGCCGCCGCGGCTCGCACGGGGGCAGTCCCTGCGAGACCATGGGCGACTTCGGCGCGCTGAAGGAGCTGGTCACCGAGTACCTCCGCCCGGACGGATCGTTCCCGGTGCGGGAGGCCCTGATTCGCTGCACGCAGTACCTGATCGCCAAGTTCGACATCGACGGGTACCGGATCGACACGCTCAAGTACGTCCAGCCGGCGTTCGCGCGCGTCTTCGGCAGCGCCATGCGGGAGTTCGCCCTGAGCATCGGCAAGCGGGACTTCTTCACCTTCGGCGAGGTCTGGGACCGGGAAGAGAAGATCGCCCGGTTCATCGGGCGCAACGTCGAGGAAGGCGACGCGGCCATGGGCGTCGACGCCGCCCTGGACTTCCCCGTCTTCGAGGCGCTCCAGGCGGTCTGCAAGGGCCGCGATGCGCCCAGGAGGCTCGCCGACGTCTACGAGAACCGCAAGGTCGTCCAGAGGAGGATCATGAGCTCCCACGGCGACGCCAGTCGCTTCTTCGTCACGTTCCTGGACAATCACGACCTGAACCAGCGCTTCTACTACCAGGACCCGGCCGCCGCGCACCGCTACGACGACCAGTTGACGATGGCCCTGGGCTGCCTGTTTTGCCTTCAGGGCATTCCGTGCCTCTACTACGGCACGGAGCAGGGCCTGCACGGCATCGGTTCGCGGCGGGAGGCCGTCCGCGAGGCCTTGTGGGGCCGCCCGGGCCCGTTCGATCGCGGGCACAGCTTCTACCGGGCCGTTCAGCGGCTCAGCCGCCTGCGGCAGAGCCACCCGGCCCTGCGGTACGGGCGGCAGTACTTCCGCGACGTTTCGGGCAACGGGAGGGACTTCGGCCCCGGCACGACGCGCCCGGGCGTGCTGGCCTTCTCGCGGATCCTCAACGACCGGGAGGTCGTCGTCGTCGCCAACACCGACACGGGCCGGGCACAGGCGCTGCACGTGACCGTGGACAGCCGCCTCCACCCCGCCGGCAGGCAACTGGCCGTCGCCTACAGCAACAAGCCCCAGCCGTCCGCGCCGGCACCGGTGGCGCACCGCGACGGGCGGGCCTCCACGCGGGTGGATCTCCAGCCTTGCGAGGTGCAGGTTCTCCTGCGGGCATAGCGTGCGGTGCGGCGGACGGGGCGGGCGTCAGGAGCAGAGGCCCACGATGAGTTCCTGGAGGGCGGCGGGGGGGGTCGTGCCGGACTTCATGGCCAGGTCGGCCCGGATGAGGCGGCGGAAGTCCCGCTGGAAGGCCGACAGCGGGCGGCGACGCAGCATCGCCAGGAAGGCGTTGCGGACGGGGTAGGGCAGCTTCGGCAGGGCCTCTTGCTGGGACCGGCCGGCGTCCAGCAGCCCCTTGGCCCGAATGGCCCGGCGAAGGTGCCAGGCGATCATGCCGAGGGTCCGGAACTCGTCGCCCCGCGTCTGGAGCATGCCCCCGAGGGCCTTCAGCGCGGCGGCGGGCTTGCCGTCGGTGATGGCGTTGGTCAGCTCGAAGGCGCCGACGCCCGCGGAGGCGGTCACCACGGCCGCCACGTCGGCCAGCGTGATGCCCGCGCGGTCGCCGACATAGAGGCTGAGCTTCTCCATCTCGCTGTCGAGGGCGGCGAGGTCGCACCCGACCCACTCGCCCATCAGTTCCGCGGCGTCGGGGGCGATCGTCTTGCCGCGCCGGGCGGCGGCCCCGGCGAGGAAGCCGCCCAGGCGGCTGCGCTGGGGGGCGGAGCAGTCACGGGCCTCGCCGATCCGCGCGACGAGCTTCGCCAGGCGCGTGCGGGCGTCCCACTTGGCGACGATCAGCAGCAGCACCGCCGAGGCGGGCGGGGACTCGAGGAACGTCTCCAGCGCCCGGCGGTGGGCGGAGACGAACTCGTCGGCGTTGCGTACGATCACCAGGCGCCGCGGCGACAGAAAGGGGCGCGTGCGCAGCTCGTCGAGCACGTCGGCCAGTTCGGCGTCGGCCTCGAAGCTCGTCATGCAGAGCTGACGGTCCGCGTCGCCGACGACCTGCTCGACGATCTCGTGGCGGTGGGTATCGCGAAGGAACGCGTCGGGGCCGTGGAGGGCGTAGACGGGATGGACCTTCTCGGCCTGCATGGCCGGGGAGGATAGCAGACTTCCTTCCGCCGGGAAAGGCGCTGGCCCGGAGCGTCGGGGCCCGGAGGCGGCTACTTCTTGGCCAGACCGAGAACGATCGGCCCGAGCCGGATCGCCGCGGCCGTGTCCAGCATGCCCTTGAGGGCCCTGGCCGCGGCGCTGCGACGGTAGTCGCTCAACGAGTAGAAGATCTCCTTGCCCGCCCTGCGGTTCTCGACCAGTCCGGCCATGCGGAGAATGGCCAGATGGCGGGAGACGGTCGGCTGGGGGAGCTTGAGGGCCTTGCACATGGAGGTCACGTTCAGCTCACCGGCCTGGAGGGCCCGCAAGATGCGGAGGCGGGTCCCGTCTCCGAGGATGTGACACAACTCAGCCAGGGCCTGAAGATCACGAGTCTGCCTTGCCATATCGGATTCCTACGCAATCAAGAATGAATGCCCGTTCGCAGGGCCGTCTGTATCTCGTTGGACTGCTCTGCCGGCCAGGGCGCCGCGCCGCGACGGCACGG
>CAZXOC010000349.1:0-6854 GCA_964642165.1 uncultured Planctomycetaceae bacterium
CGAGGTGGACACGCCCTTCGGCAGGCCCTCCGACGCGATCCTCCAGACCGCCTGGGGCGGCGTCGACGTGGCGGTGCTCAGCCGCCACGGGCCCGGACACCTGATCACACCGACGGCCGTGAACTACCGCGCGAATATCTACGCGCTCAAGGCCCTCGGCTGCACGCACATCCTCGCCAGCGGGGCCGTCGGCAGCCTCCGCGAGCCGATCGCCCCCACGGACCTGGTCGTGGCCGACCAGATCATCGATAAGACCTTCCGGCGGGAGTCGAGCTTTTTCAACGGCTCGATCGCCTGCCACGTGGAGATGGCCTACCCCTTCTGCCCCGTCCTGCGCCGCCACCTGCTCAACTGCGCCGACGGCGTCGCCACGACCGTCCACGACGGCGGCACGTACGTCTGCATGGAGGGCCCGGCCTTCTCCACGCGGGCCGAGAGCGAGATGCACCGCCAGTGGGGCGGCGACCTGATCGGCATGACCTGCATGCCCGAGGCCAAGCTCGCCCGCGAGGCCGAGATGGCCTACGCGATCGTCTGCCTCGCCAGCGACTATGATTGCTGGCGCTCCGGGCCGGCCGACCTCGACAAGCACGAGCTTCTCAAGGAGATCATCGCCAACCTCTCGGAGGCCACGCACAACGCCGTCGAGCTGATCAAGGCCGCCGTCGCCGCCTTCCACAAGATCGCCGACGTGCCCTCGCCGGCCCATAGCGCCATGGAGCTGGCCATCTGGTCCGACAAGAAGCGGATCTCGCCGGCCGCCCGCGAGCACCTCGGCGTCCTCGTCGAGAAATACCTGTAGCGCCCGCCGCCGCGGTCTCGCCCGCCCGCACCCGAGCCGGTTCGGGCATAGGCCCTTTTCCTCGCAGGCGGAGGTTGCTATCCTGAGGAGGCTATGTTCGAGGCGCTGACAGAGAAGTTCTCGGACTTCTTCCGCACGCTGTCGGGGCGCGGGCGAATCACCGAGCAGAACGTGCGAGAGGCCATGCAGCAGATCCGCCAGGCCCTGCTCGAGGCCGACGTGAACTACAAGGTCGTCCAGCAGTTCTGCCAGGACGTGGCGCAGAAGGCCTTCGGCACGGAGGTCATCCGCTCGCTGCACCCGGGCCAGCTCATGGTCAAGATCGTCCACGACGAGCTGACCGCCCTGATGGGCCCGGTGGACAGCCGCGTCTACTACGTCAGCCCCCCCCCGACGATCGTCATGATGGCGGGCCTCCAGGGCTCCGGCAAGACCACCACGTGCGGCAAGCTCGCCCGGAGGATCGTCCGCGAGGGCAAGCACCCGATGATGGTGGCGTGCGACCTTCAGCGTCCGGCGGCCGTCGAGCAGCTCGCCATCGTCGGCGAGCAGGTCGCCGTGCCCGTCTTTCAGATCGAAGGGGAGACGAACCCCGTCCGCGTGGCGCGAAAGGCCGTCTCCTGGGCCCACAAGAACGAGCGGGACGTGGTGATCATCGACACGGCCGGGCGGCTTCACATCGACGAGGAGATGATGAAGCAGGCCGAGGACATCGCCAAGGCCGTCCGCCCGCATCAGATCTACCTCGTCTGCGACTCGATGACCGGCCAGGACGCCGTCAACAGCGCGCGGGAGTTCAACGACCGCCTCGAGCTGGACGGCGTGATCCTCACCAAGTTCGACTCCGACGCGCGGGGCGGAGCGGCGCTGAGCGTCAAGGCCGTCACCGGCAAGCCCATCAAGTTCATCGGCGTCGGCGAGAAGCTCGACGACCTGGAGGAGTTCCACGCCGACCGGATGGCCGGGCGGATCCTCGGCATGGGGGACATCGTCTCTCTGGTGGAGAAGGCGCAGGGCCAGTTCGACGCCGAGCAGGCCGCCAAGCTCCAGGAGAAGATGGCCAAGGGCCAGTTCTCCCTCCACGACTTCCTGGGGCAGATGCGCCAGATGCAGCGGATGGGGCCCCTGAAGGAGATCATGAAGCTCATCCCCGGCGTCGGCGACCAGATGGGGGGCATGCAGGTCGACGGCGACGAGCTCAAACGCATGGAGGCCATCATCCTCTCCATGACGCCCCAGGAGCGCGACGACCCGTCGATCATCGAGGCCTCGCGCCGGCGCCGGATCGCCCGAGGCAGCGGCACCGAATCGCAGGACGTCTCGGGCATGGTCAAGAGCTTCAACATGGCCTCGGGCATGATGAAGCAGATGGCCGGCATGGGCGTGCGCGACCGGATGCGCTTCGCCCAGCAGATGGGCCAGGCCGGCATGATGGGCCTGACCCCCCGCTTCAAGGTCAAGCAGCGATCCAAACGCCTGACCAAGAAGGATCGCGCCCGCAAGAAGCGCACCAAGAAGGGCCGCCATCGCAGGTAGAACCGGCGGGGGACGTTCGGCGACCTCGCGCTGCCTGCCTCACGAGCCCTCCCCCGGCGTTACCGAAGCGGCCGCCGTCCGCCCTGCTGGCCGGGCGCGTACGGCCGGGCCTTGCCCTTCAGCGCGGTCCTGCCCAGAGCGGCCGCCGTCTCGTCGTCGATCTTCGCCAGGACGAACATGACGAAGCCGCGCGCGCCCTGGCGGCGGCAGCAGTCGATCTGCTCGGCGATCCGCGCGGCGCGGTCGGCCGGGGGAAGGTCCACGCCGATCCGGAAGGCCCCCACCGCCGGGATCGTCCGCTCCAGCTTCGGATCGAACGTCTTCCACCACGCGAAGTGCTCCTTCAGTTCGGCGGCCGTCGCGACGTACGACATGGGGATCGCGTAGTCGACCAGGCCCTCTCGCAGCCAGCGGGGCCAGTCCTGCGCGACGCGGTCGGCGCTGTCGCGGGTGCGGAAGACCGCCGCCGTGACCAGGCAGTCGCGGCGGAGCTTCTTCACCTGCCGGCGCACGTCGGCGACCAGCCGCGTGACCTGGTCCTTGCGCCATCGGTTCCACGCGCGGAGCTTGTCTCTCTCGGCCTCGACGGTCAGCTCGCGCCCGCCGGCCGGGACGAGCCCGGCCAGGTCCTTCCCCGCCGCCGCGGCCGACAGGACCCGCTCGCCCTTGAAGTACCGGCCCATTCGCCGGAAGCCCAGCAGCGTTCGGGCGGCCTGGCCGTCCCGGACGGCGTACACGGGCCCGTCGAGGAAGACCGCCCCGCCGCCGCCACGGACGTGCGCGACCAGCGCCCGGGCCTGCGGCTCGGTCATGCAGTAGTGCTGGGGCAGGACGATCGCCAGGCCCGCCGGCGGGGTGGCCAGGTCGCGGTCTCGCAGCCGCTTCGGCCGGTAGCCCAGCGACGTGATCCACGCCGCGGCGTCGGCGTAGCGGCGGTGGCTGTAGCGGCCTTCGCCGGTCAGGTCCGTGTCGAGGACGCCCACGCCGCCGCCGGGCGCCGCGCCGAGGCGCTTCAGGATCGCCCCGACCGCGCGGTGCACCGCGCGGGGAGGGTTCTGGTGCGCGTGCCAGTTCAGCAGGAACACCTCGCCCCGCCCGAGCCGGTTGACGGCGATGGCCGGCACGCCGCCGTGGAACGTCGCCAGCACGCGCGCCGTGGTCGGCTCGGCGAGGGGGTTGCCGTGGAAGGCACCGTAGGCCGGCAGCTTCGCGTAGCACAGGGCGTCCACGTCGATCCCGTCGCGCGCGGCGGCGCGCCGCGCGGCGGCCGATGCGCTCAGACCCATGCCGTTGAAGCGGATGTAGTCGAAGTGCACGCCCCGAACCGCGTACCGCCCGGCCAACTCGACCATCAGCCTCGCCTGCCAGGCGCGAACGGCGGGATTGCACAGGTCGTACCAGTCGACCTTCCGCCCGGCCAGGTCGACCGCCTGCCAGTCGGGGTGTTCGCGGAGGACGCGGGCCTCCGTCAGGCGGCGGATCGGGCCGTTGACGAACCACGCGTGGATCTCGATGCCGCGCTTCGCCCCCTCGCGAACCAGGTGGCCCAGCGGGTCGAAGCCCTCGGCGACGTGGCCGCTGGTCGCCACGAGATCGCTGCGGTGATAGGCCGTCGCCCCGTCGTAGAAGACCAGGACGTACAGGGCGTTGAGGTTCATCGACGCGGCGCGGCGGAGCATCTTGTCGGCCGCGGCCTCATCCGCGCAGGTTCGCCCCCACACCCACGCGCCGCGCAGCTCGACGGTCTCGGCGTGGACGACGCCCGCACCGGCCAGGAGGGCGGCGGCGACGACGGCCAACCGACGCTTGTCGGACCCATGGGCTCTCATGTCGTGGGCTCCTGTCATCCCGCGCCGCCTCGACGGACCCGACCGGTCAAGCGCCCGTCGCTGCCGGCTGCGGCACCGCCTGCGCGCGGAGTCCCTTCCTTCTTGTTTTTCCCTGGGCCGGATTGTACAGGCGCTGTCCTGCGTTGTCAGTGCGAGGCCCCGAGGCCTGCCAGACCGAACCATCCGAGGAGACACCCGTGACCGACCGCTATCCGCCCGTCAGCGCCAAGTGCCCCCACTTCCTTCACGGCGGGGACTACAACCCCGACCAGTGGCCGCCGGAGGTCTGGCCGGAAGACATGCGGCTGATGAAGCTCGCCGGCTGCAACGCCATGAGCGTGGCGATCTTCTCGTGGGCGCACATCGAGGTCGCCGACGGGCAGTATGACTTCGGCTGGCTCGACCGCATCATGGACATGCTGGCCGACGGCGGCGCGATCGCCCTGCTGGCCACGCCCAGCGCGTCGCACCCGGCGTGGCTGTCGGCGGAGTACCCCGAGGTGCTCCGCGTCGGGCGCGACCTGCGGCGGCGGCAGCACGGCGGGCGGGTGAAGTACTGCCTCACGTCGCCGGTGTTCCGAGAGAAGTGCGCGGCCATCGCCGAGCGGCTCGCCGAGCGGTACAAGGACCACCCGGCCCTGGGGATGTGGCACCTGTCCAACGAGTACGGCGGCGAGTGCCACTGCCCGCTTTGCCAGGCCGCCTTCCGCGACTGGCTGCGGCGGCGGTACGCCTCGCTGGCCGAGCTCAACGCCGCGTGGTGGACCGCCTTCTGGGGCCACACCTATACCCGCTGGTCGCAGATCGCCTCGCCCCACGCCCTCGGCGAGGGGAGCGTCCACGGGCTGAGCCTCGACTGGCGGCGCTTCGTGACGGACCAGATCGTTTCCTTCATGCGCGGCGAGACGGCCCCGCTGCGGCGAATCACGCCCGACGTGCCCGTCACGACGAACATGATGGGCACGTACACCGGGCTGAACTACTGGAAGTTCGCCGAGCACGTCGACCGCGTCAGTTGGGACAGCTACCCGCCGATGCACGATCGCGACGGCGACTGGCTCCAGGCCGTCGGCGTGGCCTTCACGCACGATATCTACCGCTGCCTCAAGGGCGGGCGACCCTTCCTGATGATGGAGTCCACGCCCAGCAGCACCAACTGGATGCCCGTCATGAAGCTCAAGCGCCCCGGCATCCACCGCCTGATGAGCCTCCAGGCCGTCGCCCACGGCTCCGACAGCGTCCAGTACTTCCAGTGGCGTAAGGGACGAGGGTGCAGCGAGAAGTTCCACGGCGCCGTCGTCGATCACGTCGGGCACGAGCATACCCGCGTCTTCCGCGACGTGGCGGAGGTCGGCGCGATCCTCGCGAGGCTCGACGCGGTGGTCGGCACGACCGTGCGGCCGGAGGTGGCTGTCGTCTACGATTGGGAGAACCGCTGGGCGATCGACGGCTGCGCCGGGCCGCGACGAGAGAAACGCGACTACCTGCCGACCTGCGTGAACCACTACCGCCCGTTCTGGGCCCGCTCCGTGCCGGTGGACGTGATCGACGCCGATCGGGACTTCGGCGGCTACAAGCTGCTGATCGCCCCGATGCTGTACATGGTGCGGCCGGGCGTGGCCGAGCGAATCGAGGCGTTCGTCGAGGCCGGCGGCGTGTTCGTCACGACCTACTGGAGCGGCATCGCCGACGAGCACGACCGGGTCTTCTCCGGGGGCTTTCCCGGCCCGCTGCGCAGGCTGGTGGGCATCTGGTCGGAGGAGCTGGACGTCCTGCACGACGACGAGTCCAACCGGGTGATCCCGGCGGAGGGCAACGCGCTGGGACTGGCCGGCGAGTACCGGGCGGAGGTCTTCTGCGATCTGATTCACGCCGAGACGGCCGACGTGCTCGCGACGTACGCGGAGGACTTCTACGCCGGCCGGCCTGCCCTCACCTGCAACGCCCTCGGCCAGGGCCGCGCGTACTACATCGCCAGCCGCAACGAAGGGGCGTTCCTGGCCGCCTTCTACGGCGGGCTCATCGAGGCGCTGGGGCTCGGGCGGGTGCTGGACGGAGACCTTCCGGAAGGCGTCACGGCGCAGGTCCGCACGGACGGCGTTCGCAAGTTCATCTTCCTACTGAACTTCCAGCGAGAGGCCCGGCGGGTCGATCTCGGCGGCAACGCCACCGACCTCCTGACCGGCCAGGCCGTCGCGGGCACCGTCGAACTGCCCGGCTATGGCTCGCTGGTGCTCGAAAGGCCCGACGAGGCGTAGCGCCCTGTGCCTCAAGCCGCCCGGAGCCGCCGGTAGCGGGTCGGAACTCCGGGGCCCCGGCGAATAGAGCTGCCCGCCGGGGCGTCTGTCCCTGTGAGCGGAGCCGGCGCGATCCCGCTCGTCGCGGGCGACACGGAGGCTAAAGAAAACCGGGCGGATTGCCGAGAAGATATTGACTCGGGGCACGGACGTCGTATCATAAGAGGTTCCCTGGAGCGCAGAAAGCCGCCCGCTAGGGGCGGACGCCCTTCCGAGCGTTTGATAAGTCCAAGAGAGCCAAGCGTCTCTGCGGTCTTCGATCGCCCGCTCGGCTGCCCGCGGGATCGGCGATGGGTGCTCGGAGATCGCCAATGGATAGGGGCTTGTAGCTCAGTTGGTTAGAGCGCACCCCTGATAAGGGTGAGGTCGTTGGTTCGAATCCAACCAGGC
>CAZXOC010000350.1:0-6837 GCA_964642165.1 uncultured Planctomycetaceae bacterium
CTTGACGGAACACTAGCCGCCTGCCGGCCGCACGCCCGTCGTCGCATGGCGAACCGCTTCCCCCCGCGCCCCCGGTGCGCGCCCGTCGGCGCCGTCCACGGCCGGCGGCGGCGCTAGCCGCCTGCCGGCCGCACGCGCGCCATCGCATGGCGAACCCCTTCCCCCCCCCGCGCCCCCCGTGCGCGCCCGTCGGCGCCGTCCACGGCCGGCGGCGGCGCAGGCCACCTTCCAGTGGATGCCGCTCGGCGTGCAGACGCAGACGACGTCGACGTCGCCCTCGGCGTCGAGCATCCGGCGGTAGTCGGCGTGGGTGGCGATGTCGCCCCCGTGCTCGGCGGCGAGCTTGTCGGCCTTGTCCTTCTCGACGTCGCACAGGGCGACGAGGGTCGCCCGCTCGCAGGCGTCGATGCACTTGGTGTGGAAGGGCCCGATGACCCCGCAGCCGACGACGGCAAAGGCGACCTTCCCGTCACGCATGGTCGCTCGCTTTCGGTGTTCGAGGTTGGTTTGCTGGGGCCTGGTGCGCCGGGGCTATCGCGTTGGAAGGGAAGAGGCCCACGGGCCGCCCTTCGACAAGCTCAGGACAGGCCGCCCGTGGGCTTCGCGGGGCGCTCAACACGGCAGCTTGGCGACGCGGACGCGTTTGCCCGTCTTTACGGACCTCGCCAGCGCCTCGAGGACGGCGACGGGCTCGAGGATCTCCGCCGGCGTGTGCGGCATCCTGCCCGTGCGGAACATCCTCAGGAACTTGCGGATGCCCGTCAGGTAGGGGTCGTCGTCGCTGCGGTGGACGTAGTCCACCCGCCCCTTCGTGCCGACGGCGCGGAACGCGAAGCCGTACTTGCCCTCCTGCACGCAGTGCATCGTGACGATCGGCCCGCCGCCGCGGCAGGTCATCACCGCCACCGCGTTGGGGTTGCCGCGCCCGGCCCGGATGACCTGCACGGCCTCGATGCCGCCGCCGAAGGCCTTCACGATCGCGTCCACCTGGTGAATGCCGTAGAAGAACACGCCGCCGTACTTGCTTTTCAGGTCGCACGGGCCGGTCGTCTCGACGGCCCGGATGCGCCCGGCAGCGCGGACCTGCCTCCTCAGGTCCTTCCGGAAGGCCTCCTGCTCGGGGATCGTCGAGAACGACGTGACGGGCACGCGCTTCTTCCGGGCGAGTTGAAGCAGCGCCCACCCAGCGCGAACGGTGAAGCTGAACGGCTTGTCCACGAACGCGGGGATGCGCGCCTCGATGAACGGGCGGACGGCGTCCACGTGGTGCTTCGCGTGGCGGTGGTCGACCATCACGCCGTCGATGTCGCCGATCATCTCCTCGGGCCTGCGAACGATGCGGGGGATCTGCCCGGCCTCGGCGGCCTTGGCGGCAAAGGCCCGCGTCTCGCCCCACACGGCCACGACGCGCGCCCGCCCGCAGCTCCTGCGGACGTTCAGCGTCCGCGCCACGGCCGCACAGTGCGAGTTCTCCGCTCCGACGATTCCGATTCTCATCGCGTGCTCCTCGGGCCGTCGCGCGGCGACGGGCAAACGCGGCGGCTGCCCGGAATCCTCGCCCATCTCGCCCGCCGAGTAAAGTCGCTTCGGGGCGGCAACCGCCGGTGGCGGCGGCCGGGGCGGCGGCGTATGATCCCGGCGACGCCCTCCCGGGGGCGTCGCAGGAGGCCGACCAATGCAGCGCCGAATGCCGATCGCCCTGCTCGCGGTGACGTGGATCGCACCTTGCCCTTGCGCGGCGAGCGGTTCGCCGGCGGACTGGCTCCCGACGGCCGGCAAGAGCGACGCCTGGCGCAAGGCCACCGCGCGCTGCCGCGAGCTGCTCGGGCGGCTCGATCCGGACAAGCCGCCGGCGAAGCGCCACCTGCCGAGCGTCCGCCGCGGCGCGGAGCTGGTCCGGCGCACGCCGAGCTTCGACTGGAAGACGCACACGGCCGTCGAGTTCCTGGAGCGGATGCTCGAGGATCTGCTGGCCGGGCGCGAGCCCCACCGGCGCTACGCCGGCAGGGAGCTGGCCTTCCCCTACTGGTCCGAGGCGATGCGGCGCGTCGAGGCGATCTGGCTGCACGTGCCGCCGTCCTACGACCCGGCGAAGGAGTACGGGCTCTTCCTCTACTACAAGTGCGGCGGGGGGATCCATTACAAGGACGGCAAGGCGCACGGCGGCTACCGGCCCAGCGTCGAGGCGGCCAACCGGACCGACGCCTTCCACGCCTGGAGCAGCCTGAGCATCCAGGTGAAGGGCCGCCAGGGCGCCGTGGTCGAGCTGGGCGAGGCCCCCGCGGCGATCGCCCGGGAGTTCTCCGTCAGCCCGGGCCGCGTGTTCCTGAGCGGCTGGTCGGACGGGGGCTTCACGGCCGTGTGGCTGGCGTCGAGGCACCCGCACCTCGTGGCGGGTATCGCGCCGGTCTGCGCGAACTGGCAGTACGGCAACGTCGGCGACGTCGCCCTGTGCGGCGTGGCGATGCTGTGCGTGGACGGCTGGGGTGACGGCGGCTACAACGCCGGCCAGTTCCGCCGCTGGCACGCCCTGGCGACGATGGGCGCCGACGTCGCCGGCCTCTGGGGGCAGCACGGCCACAGCTACCAACCGTACGAGGACCCGGCCGAGCTGCGGCGCATCTGCGACTGGGCCCGGACCCGGCGGCGCGACCCCTGGCCGAAGCGCGTCCGCTACGCGACGTGGAACCTCTCCTGGCACCGGGCGTACTGGGTGTCGATCGAGCGAATGGTGCGTCCCTGGCTCGCGGCGCGGATCGACGCGCGGGTCCGCGACGGCAACCGCGTCGAGGTGCGCTGCGAGAACGTCGCCGCCTACCAACTCACGCTGAGCGAGAAGCTCCTGGACCCCCGCCGGGGCGTCACGGTCGTCACCAACGGGAAGGAGTCGTACGCCGGGGCGTTCCGGCGAGCGCTGACCGTCGAGCTCGTCGCCCCGCCGCGCGGGGCGTTCGTCAAGTCGGCCGCCATGCCCGGCGGCATCCTCGCGCAGATCGAGCGGAGCACCTACCAGGCCAAGCCCGACGGCGGCCTGCGGATGCCCGGCCGCAGGTGGCTCTGGGTCCGCTCCACCGGCGGCGACGAGCGGACGCGCAAGCTGATGCGAAACTGGGCCCCGCCCTACGCGAAGGACGACACGGCCGTGACCGACCGCGACGTCGCCGAGGCGAACCTGTTCGTCCTCGGCCCGCCTGCCGTGAACCGCTTCGCGGCGCGGATCGCGGACAGGCTGCCGGTGGCGTTCGGCAAGGGCAGCTTCCGCATCGGCCGGCGCGTCTACGACCAGCCGACGAACTGCCTCAAGCTCATCCACCCCAACCCGCTCAACCCGCGGAAGTACGTGATCCTCTACGCCTTCAACGACGCGGAGGCCTTCGCCGCCAACGCCTTCTTCGGCACGCGGACCGAGAGCCCCTGGGGCTTCCGCAGCGGCGACTGCGTGGTGATGGGCATCCCGGCCCGGCCGCGCAAGTGGGGCGTCGCCCGACGCGAGGAGCGCTTCGCGAAGCACCATTACGTCTTCGGCGCCAACTGGCGCCCGGCCGCCGAAGAGCCCCTCGGCGAGCTGAAGGCCCCGCTGAGCTACGCGCAGCTCCTGCGTCTCCGCGCCGACGCCGCCCGGGAGGCCACCGGCGCGGACGCCGCCGTCATCGGCGGCTACGCGCCGGCCTGGGGCCTCTGGGGCGAGTCGCTGCCCGCCGGGCCGGTCACCGCCCACGACCTGGCGACCGTCGAGATGCTGCCGGAGTACGTCTGCCTCGGCGACGTCCGCGGCGACGACCTGCGGCGGATGGTCGCCCGGGCGCCGGCCTCGACCGTCCTGGCGGACAAGCGCGACCCGTCGTACGTCCAAGGCAAGAGCCTGGTGCTAGCGGAGATCGACCCGGCCTGGACGTACCGCGTCGCGATGGGCTACCGCGACCTGCCCGCCTACGGCGCCGAGCCGAAGCGGATGCCCCCGCTGCACTTCTTCCGCACGCCGGAGGCGTTCCTCGCCGGCGGGCACACGTCGCTGCCGGTCCGCAACCTGCGCATCACGCCGATCGAGATGACCGCCGCCGTCGCCGAGCACATCCGCCGCCGCAAGGCCGTCTCGCCCCGCGCGACGTGCTTCGACCTGACGCAGTACCTGATGGACCCGCGGGCCAACCAGCTCGGCGCGTTCGACTGGCTGCACGTGGGCGTGGACTTCGCGGGCACGGGCCCGCAGGAGGGCACGCGGCGGCGCTACACGCTGAACGTCGGCCTGAAGCCCCCGGGCGAGCCGGACGCCGCGCCCCCGCGGAGGAACGCCAAGCGATTCGTCGACCTGGGCCTCGCCGCCGACGGGCGCCGGGCGATCGACCTCTCGGCCCTGGACCGAAAGCTGCCCGTCACCGCCGAGATCCGCGCCGAGCACTTCGTCATCACGGCCCCCCCGAAGGCCATGTCGTACATGCTGGCCGGGCCCGGCGCGCGGCACGCGATCGCCCGATGCGCGCTGGTCGAACTGCGCCTGGCCAATCGCGGAACGAAGGAGCTCGACGGCGTGGCGGCCCTGGCGCCGTCGGCGATGCGGCGCGCGGAGGGCGGCACCTGGCCGGACAAGTCCCTCCGCCGGCCGATCGGCGCGTACTACGTGGGCTTCCGCGACACGATCGGGCCCCGCCGCAAGCCGCCCGCCCACCAGACGGCCGCCCTGCTGCTGTTCGACAAGCCCGGCGCGAAGCTCACCGCCCTGGTGGCGAAGCGCGCCGGCTACAACTTCGGCCTGGTGGGGATCCGCCGCCCCGTGCGCATCGCCCCCGGCCGGCGGGCCTTCGTGCCGCTCCTGCTCGTCGAGGTCCCGCGCGGCGGGATCGACCTCGCCGGCATGCTGGATGCCCTCAAGGGCGAGATCGCCCGGAAGACCGGCTACTGGCGCGAGACCTCCAACGCGGTCATCGAGCGCGCGGGGAAGGTGTAGGCGAAGCCCTTCCGCGTCACGCCGGGGACGGCCCGGCCGCTGACCGTTTCGCGGATTTCGGGCTTCTCCAGGTTCGTGCACGTCAGGCTCGGGCCCGTGACGCACCACGCGCGGGCGAGGCGCGCCGAGCCGTCGGCGACGGCGATCCGCGCCGCGACGTCGTCGGCGTGGTGCTTGTTGAAGACGATCAGGTACAGCGTTCGCCCGTCTTTCGACAGGCTCGCGGAGGCCGTGACGGCTGCATACGGCGGCGGGTCGGCGAGGCGCTCCACGCGGAGGTTGCGGATCTCGAACTGCCCGGACACCGGCCTGCCGCCCTTCTTGACGATCAGGCGCAGGTGCAGGTCCAAGTGGCGGCAGTCCGGCAGCGTGACGAGCTTCGTGCGGAACGTCCGCCAGTCGGCGGCGCCCTCGACGCCCTGGGTCGCGCAGCCGCTCTGCGTGGCGTGCCAGCCGCGGGAGTCGATCGCGTCGACGCCGACGGTGACGGTGCGCCCCTCGCCGCCGACGCGCCGGCCCTCGTGCGTGAGCCGGTAGGTGGCCCCGCCGCGGGCCTCGATGCGCCCGAGCGTGTGGTAGGTTTCGTCGGCGTAGCCGTCGAGCGTCACGGACAGCGACCGCTTGCCGGTGCGCCGCCAGCGGAGGCCCTTACCCTCGCCGGCTTGGGCGGTGACGGCGAAGCCGGCGTCGCCGCCGCGCCCGCCGCCCTTGCGCGCCGGGCGGACGCGCAGGCAGCCCTCGAACTCCAGGAGCGGCGAATCGACCTCGACGGCCGCCAAGCGCGTCCCGAAGTGCCGCGCCCACAGGCGAAACAGCCACCACGCGGGCATCCGCCGCCACCGGCCGGGGGCATCGCCCGGCACGCGCGGGCCGCGCAGCAGGCCCCAGTAGCCGTTGACGAGGTGCCAGTAGTTGGCCATCCGGCAGTTCGTCTCGGGCTTCAGCAGGACGCGCAGGTAGTCGGCCGAAAACAGCGCCGCGCCGAACGAGAAGCGATACGGCATGGGCTTCTGCTGCACGAACGCGGCGTTGTACTCCGTGACGGCCAGCGGCAGGTCCTTCCCGGCGGCCTCGCGGACGACCTCGCGGTAGCGGGCCAGCTCGGCCTCGGCCTGCTCGCCGGCGGCCATACATGCACGCATAAGCATGTCAGGCTTATTGGCAACGGGGTTGCGCCCTTGCGGGTCCCACAGGCCGACGGCGTAGGTGTGCACGATGACGAAGTCCACCTGTCCCCTCGTGCGCGACAGGACGATGCGGTTCCACGGATCGTCGGGGCCGGTGCCCGTGCCCATGTGCGCGCCGATCCGGACGGTCGCGTCGACGGCCCGCATGCGGCGGGCACACTCGCCGTACCACGCGGCGTAGGCGGCAGGCGTGTGCTTGCGGAAGGGCTTGACGTCGTGGTTGCCATGGTCCGACTCGTTGCCCATCTCGAAGTACGTCACGCCGTACGGCTCGCGGTGGCCCCACCGGGCGCGCCGCTGCGCCCACGGGTACTCCGGCGTGGGCGGGGCGTTGAGGTACTCGACCAGCTCGGCGGCTTCCTTCGGTCCGCCCACGTAGGCGCTGACGTTCATGAGCGGCTCGGCGCCAGCGGCGCGGCACCAGGCGAGGTACTCGCCGACGCCAAAGGTGAAGTTCGGCCGCTTCTCGACCGGCCCGACGGCGCGCTTCCAGTCGAAGTTGTGCGTCAGGCACCCGCCGGGGTAGCGCAGCATCGCGACGCCGATCTCCCGGGCCAGCCGCAGCGCCTCGGGCGCGGCGCGCCCGCGCTTCGGGTCCCACAGCCCGTCGCCGGTCCGCCCCATGATCGGATTGGACGCGGCGCCGAAGATGAACTGCGTGTCCGCCGCCTCGACGTTGTGCCCGAAGACCAGCCGCGGCACGGG
>CAZXOC010000351.1:0-6835 GCA_964642165.1 uncultured Planctomycetaceae bacterium
GTCGAAGTCACAAACGATCCGCCGGCCGGGCGCCGGCGCGCGGCACGGCTGCTCATGCTCTGTCCCGGGCGATTATACCGCGCGCGGCGCGAGAAACCACGGCCTCCACGGGCTCCGTCGGGCAGCGCCTGGCGGGAACACGTCGCCTTCCGGACGGGAGGCGTCCGCAGGGCCGGGCGGGTCCCTACCGGCCCACCGACTGCCAGATGTGCTGCTTCAGAATGATGTAATCCCCGTAGTTCACCCAGGTGTCGTAGTTGAAGTCGCCGTCTTGCCAGGTCTGCCCGCTCTGGCCGAAGTGCGCCCTCACGATCTGGGAATCCGTCCAGCCGACCTCGCCGTCCAGGTCGGCGTCCCCCAGGATGGGGATGAGCATGTCGTTCTCCGGGGCGGCCGCGCCATAGACGTAGTCGCCGCCGGCGATGCCGTTGCCGTCCCCGTCCAGCGCGTTGCCGGCCAGGTCTTCCACACCGGCCGAGAGCGTCACCAGGTACCACCCCACGTCGGGCGTGATCCCGCCGTAGTCCCACGTCGCCGTGAACGTCTGGGAGTCGTAGGTCGGCTGGACGGGATCGATCGACCCGTCCTGGGAGAGGTTGTCGAGGTCCAGAAGCGCGTCCTCCTCCTCAACGACGACGTCCTCGGAGAACTCCAGGCTGATCGTCCAGAGCTGCGTGGGGCGCAGCTTCCAGTCGTCCTCCCCCTGGTAGCCGCGGTAGAAGGCCGCGACCGTCGGCGCCGCCGTGTCGATCGTCACCGTCAGGCCAGTCGAGGCGACCGACTCCAGCTTCCCATCCTCGGTCTGCCGGGCCGTGATGGTCTGCTCGCCGTCGGTCAGGTCGAAGTCGCCGTCGGTCAGGACTGTTGCGCTGGTCCCGCTGGCGGTCGCGCTGCCGAGCGCCTCGCTGCCGGCGTACACCGTCACCAGCGCCCCGTCCGTCGCGCCCGAGACGGTGAACTGGAGCTTCTTGCCCGTGTCGCTGTTGTCGAGTTTCGTGAGGTCGTCGGTATCCGAGACGCCCGTGTCGCTTCCGGCAGCCAGGTTCGGGGCGTCCGTCGCCGCCGAGACCGTCGCCAGCGCATCGGCCCGGCCGAAGCCGAACACTTCGTCGTACCCCGTGTCTCCGAGGTCCACGGCGTTGTCGGTGATCAGCCCCCGGACCTCCGCCACCGTCAGGGCCGGGTCGATCTCCAGGAGCAGCGCCGCGATGGCCGCGACATGCGGCGCGGCCGCCGATGTGCCGAAGAACGGGTCGTGACCGAACCACTCCTCTTCTCCGCCTGCCACCGTGTGCACCCCGTCTATACCCGCGACGTCCAGGGAGTCCCGTTGGGTGGAGGTCTGCGTAGAGAAGTTCGTGTAGACCGTAGACGGCCCCCGGGAGCTGGAGTCCTCGATGTCGTCGTTGCCCGAATCGGCGGCGTCGATCGCCCCGACCGCGATCACTCCCTCCGCGGCGGGGTGCCCGAAGATGCTGTCGCCGGCGACGACGATCTGGGTGTCGACCATGTCCACGTTGCCCAGCGTGAACAGCTCCAGCTCCCGGTCCGCGCCCGCGAACTGGTGAACCAGCCAGGCCAACGAGACCGTCCCCGCGCCGGTATTATCCCAGATGACGCCCTCGAGCGGATCGTCGTCCCCGTTCTGGACGTCGATCGACTCGTCGACCAGTGTCCAAGCGCTTCCCGTCCACCCAAGCAGATACAGGTTGTAGTTGTTGCCGGATGCGCCCCACTCGTCGCTCCACTGGAGCACCCCCATAACCGACTCCCCGGCCGGCAGGTCGAATCGCAACAGGTTCTGGCCCTGGGCGAATCGGTGCGACCCGTCGCCGAAGTCGTCGAAGTCGCCCTGGTAGTGCGTCTCCGCATCGTTCCCGGCCGCGCTGACGTACACGACGCCGTCGCCGATGGCGTCCGCCGCGGCGTCGGCGACCTGGCCGTCCTCGAACATGGGCTCGGCATAGTAACCGAGGTCGTCCACGATCACGTCGCAGCCCTGGTTGACCAGCCACTGGATGGAGGCGACCATCTCGTCGCTTGCGTTCCCAGGTCCAGAGAAGTACAGCTCCGCTCCTGGCGCCAGGTCATAGATGATCTCCAGCATGGCCGTCCCCTCGTCGCCGTCTCCCGGCCTGGTCTGGTCGATCGTGATGGACTCGGGCAGATCCCCGAAGTCCTCCACCTCGTCCCAATGGTTGGCTCCGTCGGAGATGACGCCGACTTTCAGACCCGTGCCGTCCACGTCCAGGAGGGCGCGGAGGTCGTCGGCGTTCAGGATCCCGTCACCTGCCGACGTGATGCTCCCCGTCCGCGTCACGGCGGGCAGGGGCAGCGAGATGCTCAGCACGCCGGGCACCTCCGCCAGAGACCCAACGGCCGTGTAGGACGCCCACCCCCAAGCCTTCCCCCGCGGCTCGTACCACGTCTGACGGAAGCTCTCGGCGTCGAACCCAAGCGCCGTCAGCGCCGTCAGCATCTCCGTCCGCGCCGACTCGAAGTCGATCGTGATGTAGATCTCCCCGGCTGGCGTAACCCGGGGGAAGTTCCCGACGGAGAGAACGGACGCGTCGGCCCCCGGATCGACGCCCAGCAGCTCCTCGATCGCCGCAACGGTGTCGAGGACGCGCTCGCGGATCACCGGATGGTGGTCCCGCGGCGCCGGCTGGAAGTCATCGATGTAGGCCGTCGGCGTCTCCGTCCACGGACCGGCGGCCGGAGCCACCGCAGCGAACCCCGCCGACATGGACAGCAGGAGACGGGGCTCCATGGGCTCCAGGGCGGGGAGTGACGTTTCCAGCATTGTGCGATCGCTCTTCGCAGACATAGTGTAATCCCTTCATGACAGTCCAACGCCTGCATGACATTAGAAAGGCGTGCCGCCGAACCCATCGGCCCGGCCTTTCCCCGAACAAACCCACATAGCGGCACGCTACAGCGCCCCCCCTCTCCTGTCAAGAGTAAATTCCCGGAAATCGCAGAAAACTTCCCCCCGGGCCCTTGCCCCCTCAGGCGGCGTCTGATATACTATTGTTGGCTGTGTGAGCCTGGGGATCGGGTGTTCCCAAGTCGGATTGGAGGAAGGCGATGCGTAGTCCGGCGGCAGCCTTTCTGGCAACGTGGGCGGTTTCGGTCAGCGCGGCGTGGGCCGAGTTCTCTCCGTTCCTCGTGGACGCAACAGGCGGCTCCCAACACAATCCGGACGCCTCGGGATCGCTGGTCGTCTGGGAGGAGTTCGTCGACGGGCACTACGTCATACGGGGCAAGGACCTCCCCGGGGGGAGCACCTTCGTGGTTGAGGAGCCCAACACATCATTGGTCGGCGTGGTTGCCGATGGGGGCCTCGTGCTCTGGAGCGACAGTCGAAGTGGCGATGCGGATATCCGGGCACTGGATCTGGGAACCGGTGAACACTGGGTCGTAGTGGACGAGCCCCGCAACCAAGGCAGAGCGGCGATTGACGGGAGCATCATCGTTTGGCAAGATGCGCGTAGCTCGCCCGACCACGTTCCACCTGAGTTCAGCAATCGTGACATCTACGCCCTGGACCTTCGGACCGGGCAGGAGTTCGCCGTTTGCACGGCCCTCTGGGACCAGGAAGACCCGGCGGTCAGCGGGGACATCATCGTCTGGGCCGATTACCGCAGGGCGAATCCCATCCTCAACCCCCTGATCTCCGACATCTACGGCTACAACCTGTCCACGGGCCGGGAGTTCCTGATCGCCTCGGCCGACGACGACGTGCGGCAGGTGAAGCCGGCCATCAGCGAGAGCGTCGTCGTCTGGGCCGACATGCACAATGGCGGAGACATCTGGGGGTATGACCTGGACTCCAACACGAGCTTCCCCATCTGCATCAACCCCTATGGCCAGAACGACGTGGACATCGACGGGCGGTACGTCGTCTGGGAGGACTGGCGCAACGGCGTCGACAAGGACATCTGGGGCTATGACCTTCTGACCGGCAGGGAGTTCCCCATCTACCAGGGCCCGGGCAACCAGGGGGACCCAAGCATCAGCGGGAACCTGGTGGTCTGGGACTTCTCCGCCCCGGGTGATCAAGACCGCGTCTGGGGCGCCTACATCCCCGAGCCGGCGACGGCGGCTGTGCTCTGCCTGGGCCTCGCGGGCCTCCTGGTCCAAGGGCGCCGCAGACGGGCAAGCAGGCGTTCGCCGTAGCTGCCGGGTCTGACGAGAGGCCCTGCCGCGCGGCCCCGTCCGCGGCAAGGGCCAACGGGTGGCCAGCCCTGTTCCGCCGCTCCTTGACGTACGCGAGCAGCTATTGGCCCCGTGGGCCTCGGGCGCTGCGTCGCTTTCCGGGAAGGAGGCCCCAAGTCAGCAACATGATCCTGAACGTGGCGGGTTCGGGCACGATCGTGATGGTCTTGCTGACGTCGCGGCCGTTGCCGTAGATCACGGACCTCATCTCATACTCCCCGGGGAGAACGATGTCCCCGTTGTAGTCCCTCATGTCCCATACGTAGTCGCGTTGGAGCATTTCACCCGGCCCGACGGTTTTGGCCGAACCGTACAAGAAGAAGGCAATGTGCGTTGACCAGATCTTTACCCCATCGCGCAGAGCCCACAGGTCGAAGCCAGGCGTCATGTTCAGGCGTAGGGTAAAATCCCACTGGCTTGGGTTCACAACCTTCTGGGACACAAGGACGTTCTCGCCGAGTTGGTAGACGTCCCTGTCCGTTTCGATGGTGTACTGAATGCCGGGCGGCGGGTCGGGGATCAGTTCCGCGCGCACCGGACAGGTGGCGCACAAGGCAGGAATGGTTGCCAACAGCAACAACGGCCGAGCTGGACGGGGTATCATGTCAGTCTCCTACCGCCTGTCGGCGTGCGGGCCCTTCCAGGACCCCTGGGAGAGACGGAACGTCGAACTGATCCTTCCTGCGTCGAAGCAGGATGCCGAAACCCAGCGAAAGAAGGCCCACCATCGCCGGCTCCGGAACAATCGTAATGCTTGTGACCGGATCATCGGGGGAACTCGCGCCAACCGGCATGACCGGCGTCCCATGCGAAAGCCCGAGGATGTCGTACGTGCCCGGAAGCACCGGGTTCCCGTCACTGTCCGCCATGTCCCAGGTCCACTCACTCTCGTAGGACTCGCCCGGAGAGAGCGTTAACGACCAGACGCGAGCAGAGAGGACCCATAGCCACGGCTCGACCCTTTCCCCCGCCGTCACTACGTCGAACCGGAAGCCAGGCTCGCAAGTGAACCGGATCGTGACATCCGCGTCGCCGAGGTTCATCGCGCGGTGGGTGATGTGGACCTCCTCGCCGAGCTGGTAGACCGGCTTGTCGGTCTCGATCCGGTAGACGAGCTCAGGCAGGGGCCCCGGAGGGTCGAACCCGTCCAGCGGCGCCGCCCGCGCACGAAGAGCGCCCAACGCGATGGCCACGATCAATGCAGCACAAAGGACTGATGCTCGCGACAGACTCATCGGCCGCCCTTGCCTATCTCCCGGCCCGAGAATGCAGTGCGGGGTCCACGAGCGCAGCCACCCACAAGACCCACCTATACCGACGTAATCATATCCAATTGCGCGGTGTCCTGTCAAGTGCATTCCGGATCAATCTTCGCCCCATACAGGAAAGGGCATTCCATTGCCCCTTGACCGTTCGCCCGCGTGGGTGTGTGCTTATGAATGATCGAATGCTCTGGACGGTACGGACTGCACTTATCGCGGGAAGGACGGCATGCGCACAGGCGTCTTGGCTAGCGTGACGTTGTCTGTGTCGCAGGCTCTCGCGTCCGTGCAGGGATCGGCGTTCATCGTGGAGGCCACGGGAGGAGGCCAGCACGACCCCGACGTCTCGGGAACGCTGGTCGTGTGGATCGAGGTCATCGACGGGAGCTTGGCCGTCCGCGGCAAGGACCTGGCCACGGGGAGCACATTCCTCATTGACGAGCCCAATGCCAACGATCCCGTAACCGACAGCCGTCTCGTCATCTGGCGCGACGACCGCACCGGCAACCCGGACCTTTACTCCCGTGACCTGGAGACCAGTGAGGAGTGGGCTGCTGTCAGCCACCCCTCGGCCCAGTTGAATCCTGCTCTTGGCGGTAGCTTGCTCGTATGGCAGGACACGCGGAACTCCCCGTCCCACGTCCCGCCCGAGTACGCGAACCAAGACATCTACGCCCTGGACCTTCGGACCGGGCAGGAGTTCGCCGTATGCACGGCCCTCTGGGACCAGGAAGACCCGGCGGTCAGCGGGGACATCATCGTCTGGGCCGATTACCGCAGGGCGAATCCCATCCTCAACCCCCTGATCTCCGACATCTACGGCTACAACCTGTCCACGGGCCGGGAGTTCCTGATCGCCTCGGCCGACGACGACGTGCGGCAGGTGAAGCCGGCCATCAGCGAGAGCGTCGTCGTCTGGGCCGACATGCACAATGGCGGAGACATCTGGGGGTATGACCTGGACTCCAACACGAGCTTCCCCATCTGCATCAACCCCTATGGCCAGAACGACGTGGACATCGACGGGCGGTACGTCGTCTGGGAGGACTGGCGCAACGGCGTCGACAAGGACATCTGGGGCTATGACCTTCTGACCGGCAGGGAGTTCCCCATCTACCAGGGCCCGGGCAACCAGGGGGACCCAAGCATCAGCGGGAACCTGGTGGTCTGGGACTTCTCCGCCCCGGGTGATCAAGACCGCGTCTGGGGCGCCTACATCCCCGAGCCGGCGTCGATGCTGCTTCTGGGCGCTGCCGCCCCTCTGGTCTTGGGCCGTCGGCGGAGAGGGCGATGGGGGCCGGGTTTCAGCGGATCTTGATGCCACCCACCTCATCGCACCTCCACGACGAGGTCCA
>CAZXOC010000352.1:0-6833 GCA_964642165.1 uncultured Planctomycetaceae bacterium
CGGGCAACTTCTACATCAACGACAAGCCCACCGGCGCCGTCGTCGGCCAGCAGCCGTTCGGCGGCAGCCGGGCCTCGGGCACCAACGACAAGGCCGGCAGCCGGCTCAACCTGCTGCGGTGGGTCTCGCCCCGGGCCATCAAGGAGAGCTTCCTGCCCGCGAGGGGCTACCGCTATCCGTTCATGGAGGCCGAGTGACCTCGGCGCACGGGAGACAAGACATGATGGAGTACAAGCTGGGCGTCATCGGGGTCGGGCACATGGGCGAGGCGCTGCTTCGCGGCGTGATCGAGTCGCAGTGCCTGCCCCACAACGCGATCGTCGCCTACGACCCGGTCCGCAAGCGCGAGCAGGTCCTGGCGATGGAGTTCGGGATCCTCTGCGCGGAGAACAACACGATCCCCGGCTCCTGCCCGCACGTGGTCCTGGCGGTCAAGCCGCAGGTCATGCCCGAGGTCCTCACCGAGATCCGCCCGGTGGTCCGCGAGGACGCGACCGTCATCTCCATCGCCGCGGGCATCACCACGGCCTACATCGACGAGCTCCTCGGCGGCACCGGGCACATCGTCCGCGTGATGCCCAACACGCCGATGTGCGTGGGCGCGGGCGTGGCCGCCGTCGCGCGCGGACCGCGAGCCACCCCCGAGGACGTCCACTGGGCCCAGCGCCTCTTCGCCTCCGGCGGGCTCGCCGTCGTGATGGACGAAACGCTCATGGACGCGGTGACGGGGCTCTCCGGCACGGGGCCCGCCTACCTGTTCTACCTCGTCGAGGCCATGGTCGCCGCCGCCCAGGCCGAGGGCATGGACCCCGACGTCGCCGAAATGCTCGCCACCCAGACCTGCATCGGGGCGGCCAGGCTCCTCTCGAAGACCAAGGAGCGCCCCGAGGAGCTTCGCGCCGCCGTCGCCACGCCCGGCGGCACCACCGAGCGCGCCATGCAGCTCCTCGACGGCGCCGGCGTCAAGGACAAGTTCATCGAGGCCGTCCGCGCCGCCACCCGGCGCAGCCGCGAACTGGGCAAGTGAGACAATCGCTCACGACCCGCCGACGTGCCGCGGCGGGAAGAGAGACGCAGCCGGCCCCGAACCGCCTCAGATGGACATGCTCTTCGTCTTCGGCGGCGCCTTGAGCGTGAAGTCGATCTCCCGGACGAGGTCCCTGGCCGACTTCTCGGGCTGGTCCGGCCGGTCCTCCTTCCGCTCGCCCGCGGCCGGTGCCGTCGTCGGCACGGGGACGGAGGGACCCTCCTCCCGTCGGTCGTCGCGGCACGCCATCGCCAGCGGCACGGTGGTCATGTCGATCCGCTTCTCGCGGACCGCCACCAGCTTGACCTCCATCGTGCAGCCGGCGAGGGGCTCGGGCTCGGCCGCGCCATCCGCCGCCAGCCGCCAACTGGCCTCGACGGCCGTGATGGCCCGGTCCTTGCGCGCCGGGTTCAGCGGAACCACCATCCCCGGAAGCAGGCGGAAACCGCCCCCGCTCCCGCCGGGTCGCCCCTGGCCGCCCCGGTCGTCCTCGACGGGCCCCTCGACCCTGCGGCCGTGGTCCTTGCCGTGTCCGCCCCCCAGCGGGATGCCCACGCCCAGCCCGAGGCCCAGCGTGGGCTGCTCGGGGGTCTTGTCGGTCCAGGTCGTCGGCGAGCGGGACTCCCCGTCCGCGGACACCAGGGCGATGCTGTGGAGGGAGATGTTGCGGCCTCCCGGCTTGAGCTGGACCAGGACGCCGAGCCGATCGCCCTGAAGCCAGCCCTTGGTCTGGAGCTCGCCCTGGGCGAGCCGGAACGTCTCCGGCTCGAACTTGGCATGGGGGGCACAGCCGGTGCCCCACAGCATCGCCCACGCGACGGACAGTGCCGGTATCGCGGTTCGGCCCATCGTTCGCCCTTTCCGTTCGATCCGCCGGCGCGCCGTTGTCTCTACGCCGTCTTGCCCTTGGTGCTCTGCTTCGCGACGAAGCTCGTGGCCTGGACGATCTTCTTGATGTCGTCCTTGACGAGCTTCTCCGCCTGCTTGCGGCTGTCCGGAGACATCCTGTCGAGCGATCCCTTCGCCGCGCTGGCGAAGGTTTCGTAGAACTTGTCGGAGAGGTCCTCGCCGGCCACCTCGTTGCCCTTCTCCTCGTCGATCTCGCTGTCCACCATCCACAGCGATCCCTGTGCCACCATCGCCCTGGCCTTGTCCTTGCCGAACACGTCGAGTTTCAGGGCGCCCACGTCGAGCTTCTTGACGGAGGCGATCGTATCGAGCAGCACCTTGGATTTCTCGTCGGGCTGCCTGCACGCGTAGACGGACGTGTCGTCCTTCCCGGGGGGCTCCTTCTCGAAATCGGGACAGAAGCCCGGCACGTCCTGGATGATGCGGTAGGCCTCCGGCTGAATCGTGATGGGCTTGCCGATGTCGTCGGCGCCCGCGCAGGGACTCTCCGTGGGCACGTCGGCCACGTACAGGTCCTGAACGGCGCCGTCCGAGCTGTCCAGCAGCATGCCCGGCGGCACGGTGACGGTCACGGGCTCGTCCGTGGCGTTCTTGATGACGAAGTCGCCGATGTCGCCGTAGTTCCTGCCCGAGGGCACGAACGTGCAGTGCACTCCCTCGATGCCGGGCCAGGCCGGGACCTGGGAGACCTTTTTCTCCGGCTTCTTCGACTTCTTCGACTCGGCCGATTCCTCCGGATCGATGATGATGATCCGGTGCGTGGGCTCCGGCATGGCGTCCCATCCCATCCGGATGGTCCGCGGGCCCTCGCGCTTCCCGCCGTACACCGTCACGTACACCAGGCCGGTGATGTTCTTCTTCTTGCCCTTCTCCATCCGCGTGAACTTCACCGTCACCAGCGAGAATCCCTCCCTCTTGCCGATGATCGTGAACGTCGACAGCGTGTTCCGGTGCACCCGGATCACGGCGTCGTCGCCGTTCTGGATCGTGCGGATCCTGCCGGTCTTGCCGAGGCTCAGCGACATCCGCTGACGCTTGTGGATCATGACCACGCGCTGCTCGGTCTCGGCCTCGACGACCGTCACGTTCACGTAGTCCGTGAAGTCCTCGTTCCGGAGGAAGGCGGCCTTCTCGCCGTTGCGCTTGATGCCGAACGAGATGACGCGGACCTTGCCCTTCACCGTCACGACGGCCTCGCCCTCCGAGACGCCGTTGATGACCACCGGGCCGGTATCCCCGCCGCCCCAACTGGCCGTGGCGATCTTCGGCTTGTCGCTCGTGACGGTGACCGTGCCGCGCTCGACCTGCTTCCTCCCGGCGGCGATCGAGGCGGACTCGCCGACCCAGATCTCCACCGAGCGTTCGGCCGCCCGACCCGGCAGCGCCGCCGCCGCGAGCACCAGCCACGGGAGGACAACGGACAGGAACCGCAGGTTGACCCTTCGTGCCACCATGGCGCATCTCCTTTGCATCACGTCCGATAGGCCGGAATGGGCTTGGCTCCTTGCCCGGCCATACGGGACATCCGGCATGACGTCCTGCCCGGGACCGTCGCGAGCGTCATGCATCATTCTACCCCGCTGCCCGACGAAACGCGAACGGCCAATCGCAAGCGCACTGACCGGCCCGAACGCCCGTTGGAGGGCGATTCCGGGCCTGGTTCAGAACGGGCCCGCTCGGGGTAACACTCTTCTCTTCGCCCCGACGGGGCGGAAAGGACATGGCCGTGGGCGCAAGCCCCCGTTAATGCGAGCCTTATGAACAGAACCCCGGAGGGGCGAAAGGAGTGCTCGCAGCGCGGAAGTGTTACCCTCTGCCGAACCATGCCGAATTCCGTGGACCGTGCAGGTGTGCGGCCCCTTCGCCGACCGCTTCCTCCCGAGTCCACGCTCTCTGCGGCCTTCGACCTCGCGCCTGCTCCCCCCGCGCCACGAATCACGAATCAGACCTGACTGCCTCTTCTCTCACTCCAGGATCTGGCCGCGGATCGTGACGATGGCCCTCTCGATCTCGTCGGCGCGGCGGTCGTAGACGAGGAAGACCTTCAGCCATCGCGTCACGATGGTCGGGTGCTGGGAGGGCAGCGTGTCGATGGTGCCCTCGTAGACGATCCGGCCGCGCTGCGAATTCGTGGCGACCGCTTCCTCGACAAGTGCCGCGAGGCTAACCGTCGGTTTTGCCGGCGAGTTTGCGAGCTTCTGCCAGCGTGAAGGTCCGCTGGTTCCCGCCCACGACCTGCATCGCGGGCAGCCCGTCCAGCGTTAGCGCAACCGCCAGCGAGTTCCAGTTGGCGAACGGCTTCGTCTCGTCCGTGCCGTCGCCGAAGCGCTGGCGGGCAAGGCGGTTTACCCGCGAGCAGGCATCGCGCAGCGCGGCCGCCCAGCCTCGCTGGGCCCAGTGCAGGACCACGCCGTCGCGCCGCGTGACGTCGGCCCGGACGACGATGCCCTTGGGCTTGATCTCCGCCGTGAGGGTTCGCAAGACGAAGGCCTTCGTCAGCGGGATGTCGCCATCCTTGCGGATGCCGCCCGTGGCACAGCGCCACTCCAGCTCCGTCTTGCCGCAGGGGCGGTTGAGCAGCTCACCGGCCCAGGGATACTTCAGCTTGAGCTTGGGCGCGCTGGCCCGTCCGGCGCAGAAGGCCGCACCCACGGCGAGCAGGCCGGTTCCGAGGATGACGACTCGTCTCATCGCTTGCTCCTTCCCGACTTCCCGGTGCTGCCCAGTGATCCCGCGGCCATCCAAGCCCCTGGGGCCTTCCCGGCGCCCATGCTACCGCGGGACCCAGGGAGCACGCGCTGCCCTACTTGGGGAACCTCGTGACCTCCTGGAACTTCCCGCCGACGGCAACCATGGCCGGCTTGCCGTCCACCGAGAGGTAGACAGCCAGGTTGCGCCAGTGTGTGAAAGGTTGGCCGCGCTCCCTGCCATGGCCGAAATGCTCTTCGGCGTAGAAGCTGGCCTGCCGGCACCCATCAACGAGGGCCTCGTGGGTCTTTGTAATCACCTTCGTCGGCTGGAGAGCCACGTTGGCGTGCACAACAACTCCCTTGCGACGGATTTCGGCGCGCAGAGAGGTGATCGTCCAGTAGATGCCCGAGACGACGGGCTTGTCCCGCCGCAAGCCCTTCGTCGCGCACCGCCACTCCAACTCCGTCTTCCCGCAGGGCCGGTTGAGCAGTTCGCCGGCCCACGGGAACTTGAGTTTGCTGGCCCGTCCGGCGCAGAAGCCCGCGCCTACGGCGAGCAGGCCAGTTCCGAGGATGACGACTCGTCTCATGTTCGGTCCCTCTTCATTGCCAACGACTGCCTGGCAGGCGCCGGCCGTCGGACGACCCAACAGGTCGTTGCTACTTGCTCACAAGGCTGTCATCCAGCCACCAGGGCTCGTCCATCTTCGTCGTCAGGAACGCCTCGTGGATGATCACGTCACCAATGAGGACCGCGACGTAGTAGTTGATCGGCTTGGCGCTGCCGGCGTTGCGCTTCCGCACCGTTTTGGTCTTGCAGTTGCCCCAGAGGCCGCCGGGCTGCTCGCCCCTCCGGGCGTATTGCAGATCATCTTTCCGGCACCGGATCACGTTCAGGCGGCCGTTGCCGTCTCGGCACAGGATGCGGCCCTCGACGTGCAGGACACCCTTTATGACCCCTTGCTGCGACCGGTTGTCGGCGGTGGACGTGAGGTAGAAGCCGGTCCGCGGCCTGTGTCCTGCCACCCCGGAGAATCGCACGCCCAGGGCGGTGTCCAGCTCCTTCCAGGTGAGCTTTGCGTGGAGGGGGACGGGATCGGGCCGGATCGTGCCGTCCCGGTCGAGCCTGACAAGCGATATGATGCGCTCGCCGGCTCGCCTCTTGTCCTCGCCTGTCAGGCGGGAGTAGGCCTTCCGGTACCAGAGCGCCGCCCGCTGCCTCATGCCTCGCCTCGACAGGCCGGTGGTGTTGCTCGCCCCGGACCACCAGAGGTCGGCCAGCGCCACCTGTTGCGCGGGGTCATCGGGCTGCTTGCCGTCGAGGGCCGCCGCCTCCCGCAGCTTCGCGTCGCCGCATTGCGCCAGGAGGGGCAGCCCGCGCTTCAGATCCTCCTTCACGAAGCAGTGAAAGCACCCGAGGATCTTCCTGGCGAGGCCGTCCGTCGGGTCCTGGGCGAGTCGGCGTCTGGCATTGGCCGTCGCGGTGTACTCCCGCCGGAGCGTCGCTACCCGCGCGACCATGGCCTTGGCGAGGAGGAGCGACGTTTCCGCCTTGGTTTGTCGCGCCTGTCGGTACGCCTTCGCGACGAGGTCCCCGGCTGCGTCGTAGTCGTCCCTGCGGATCGCTTCGGTTGCCCGCTGGAACAGGCCGGGCAAGTCGACCTCGGCACCTCCCGCGCCGGAGGCAAGGAGCATGCCCGCCGCAAGGACGACCGCTAGCCTGACCGGTTGAGTGATCCTGGGGAGGTGCGCGGCGGCCTTCGGGGGCAACTCGCTCGGCTCGGCCGCCCCGCTCGCCCTCTCGATCTCTTCGAGGAGCGGGATCTCGATCTCCTTCTTGCCCGCAGACATCATGCTCGGCCCTTTCCCGAGTCTGCCATGGGCAATCTAACGCGGAGACGTGCTACCGACAAGGCGAAACCGGCCGCCTCTGGGCGTGCGTGGCGGGGGACGTCGCCGATTGCCATGGCGCTGGCGCGGGCGGTGCGATGGGTGCCGCCTGGTCCCGGGGACGGGCAGCAAAGCGGTCACACCGGCAGGTCTGGCGTCTGGCTTCGGATGCGCGCTTCGGTCCGGGCGGCGCGGTTCGTCTGGGGCGCGCCTGTCGGGCTCTCGCATCCTGCGCGGGGCATGCAGGACCGGAATCCGACACATCCGCGCTCCCCAGGAACCCGGAGCCATGCATTGGTGCCGCGCAGGCCTACCCC
>CAZXOC010000353.1:0-6790 GCA_964642165.1 uncultured Planctomycetaceae bacterium
CCCCGCCATTCGGTGCAGTTGACACACGGCGTGGGGAACTTCCAGATCAGGCCGGTGGCGACGTCCTGACCCGCCCCGCAGGCCGACTTCGCCGAGAGCAGCTCCTCCGGCTTGTCGGACCAGAGGTTATACGTCAGCCCCGCGTTGCCGACGATGCCCTGGGGGCAGGCCGTCATCCGCGAGCAGCCGCCGCTCTGCACGCCGCTCAGCCTCCGCTTCGTCCGGCCCGTTGCAGGGACGAGGCCCTTCCCCGAATCCCAGATCAGCCCGTCAAACGCCAGGGGGATGAGTTGGTGATGTTGCGGCGTCGGCTGTGTCCATCGCACCCGGCCGTCCGATTGTGCGAGGGCGACGGCCCGGCCCTGCTCGGTGCCCGAGACGAGGTACAGGCCTCCGACCGCATAGCCAGTGACGGGATGGCGACTGGAACGGTCCCACTCGTAGGCCTTGGGCTTCTCCCGCTCGACGCCGGTCGGCGTCCGCCACAACGCCTTGCCGTCGGCCAGGGCGTAGGCCTCGGCGCGCCCGCTCTCGGTGCACAGGAACACGCGCCCGCCCGCGACCGCCGCGGACCGCGGGTCAAAGGCCTCGCCTCCCGGCTCGCGCCGGATGCTCCACCGGAGGGAGAAGTCCTTGCGGCGGAGGGCCCGCAGCTTCAGGCCTCCCTGGCGGAAGGGAATGACGGAATCCATGGATCGCTGGCCACGCCGTTGCGTGGGCCGCCCGCCGAGGATCAGGACCTTCCCCTCGGCGGCGGCAAGCCACCGGACCTCCTCGCAGCCGGTGTCGACGGCGCGTCGCTGTCGGCCGGTGGCCTGGTTCAGAACGAGCAAGCGCCCGCCGTCGGCGACCAGCAGGTCGTTGCCGTCGGCGATCATGGCCGATCGGGACGCCTGCAACCAGGCTGCGGGGCTCAGCCGGCGGGCCCAGAGGCGCACGCCCGAGCCGGTGGCGCGAGCGGTCAGCAGCGGGCCATCGCCTTCCGGGCCCGCCAGTCTCGGCTCGCCGGGCGAGCTGTCCATGGCGTGTCCGTTCCACAGGACAAACAGCCGGCCGGCGGCGACGATCGGCAGTTCGATTCGCGTCGAGAAGAACGGCTTGCCCGTCCACTGCACCGACTCGGGCAGGCGAAAGGCTCGGTCGGTGGACACGGCGTTGTTGTCGGGCCCGTGCCACCACTGCGGCCAGTCGTCGGCTCCTGCCAGAGCCGCAGCCTTCACCGCCACCAGCCTGCCGGAACCGCCCAGCGGCGTGTGATGGGCGGAGATGGACGCCGCCCACTTGCGTAGCGCGGCCTCATCGAGCTCCCCCGACGCATCGCCCAGCACCGCCAGGCCGTACCATGGGTGCAGCACGCGGCGGATCTCGGCGGCCAGTTCCGCCGTCAACTCATCGGCCTCGAGGTCGGTAAGCACCACCAGGTCGGCACTGCGCCCGGCAGGCAGCAGGCGGCTCAGGTCGCCGTGGTCGAGCCAGACTCGTCGTCCGAGCAGCCCCTGGTCGTCGGCTCTTTGGCGTGCCTCCCGTATGCGCGCACCGTTCGCGTCCTGCCCGTGCACGCGAAGGCCCCCGTCGAGCCCGGCCAGCGCCAAGGCCAAGGTGCCGTTCCCGCAACGGGACATGTGCACCAGACCGATCGGCCTGCCGGCAGCGTCGAGGACTCCGCGCCAGGGCTTCTGCATCCTCGCCGGTGGCAGGGGCGCAGCTCATCACAGTGCAGATCAGTGCAATCGTCATCGATATGCTATGCTTCATCTCTTCTCGGCCGCCCGATGGGATGCCGGCGTCCGGCCAAGCTCCCGGCAAGTGATCGGAGCCGGCCCTGTGGCGCCGCTTGTCAACCTGCAATGCCCCAAACTAACATGGGACCGTATGGATGCACAGGCCTTCCCATCTGATCCCCGCGGCCACCGTCGTCTTTCGCACTCCATACGAACACCAACACGGTGGTACGCAACAGTCGAGAGCGAAACGAGCAGCCCAGGCCCCCGAAGCGGGGCGGAAGGGGTGAGGTGATGACCATGAGCCGCAATGCCAGAAAGCCGTCATGCCTGGCAATCGGCCTGGGATTGGCGATGGCGGCATCGACTGGCATCGTCCAGGCCGCGGCGCCCGCCGCCGTCCGCGGGCCCAGAACGACCCGGGTCGTCTCGCTCGATGGCGGCGGGTGGCTCCTGGCGGCCGATCCGAAGAACGTCGGACGCCGGGACGACTGGCATCGGGCCGCCCGCCCGGCAGCCAAGCCGACGCGAGTGCCGTGGATCATCCAGGACGCCTTTCCGGGTTACCATGGCGTGGCGTGGTATTGGCGGAGCTTCACCCCCGGCGGGAACCCGCACGTCGGCGGGCGGTGGCTCTTGCGGTTCTGGGCGGTGGACTACAAGGCCGACGTGTGGCTCAACGGCACGCTGGTCGGTGCGCACGAGGGCGGCGAGACGCCCTTCGTCCTGGACGTGACGGACGCCCTCAAGCCCGGGGCCGTGAATCTCCTGGCGGCCCGCGTGCTGAACCCCACCCACACACCCATCGACGGCATCGTGCTCAACCAGACACCGCATCGCAACAAGGTCATGCCCTACAGCTCGGGCAGCGCGTGGAACCAGGGCGGTATCGTCGACTCGGTGGAGTTGCTGGCCGTGCCGCCGGTGCGGATTGACGACCTGTTCGTGCGGAGCCACCCGAAGACGGGCCTCGTGCGAGTCCAGGCCACTGTCCGCAATCCCGGCAAGGCGCCGGCCCGGTGTCGCCTGGACCTGACCGTGGCCCCGGCCACTGGCGGCGAGGCCCTGGCGGCTGCGCGGTTGGAGCGTGAACTTGTCCCCGGCGCCACCCCGCGGCTGTGGGGACTGAAGGACCCGTACCTGTACCGCGTGACGGCCCGGCTGGCGGCGACAGGACACGATTCGTTCGACCAGCGGTCGACCCGGTTCGGGTTTCGCGATTTCCGCTTCCGGAACGGCTGGTTCAGGCTGAACGGGCAGCGCCTGTATCTGCGCTGCTCGCACACGGGCAACTGCTGCCCGGTCGGCCTGGAACTGCCCCACGATCCCGACCTGCTCCGGCGCGACCTGATCAACGCCAAGATGATGGGGTTCAACGCGATCCGTTTCATCTCCGGCGTGGCGAAGCGGCAGCAGTTGGACCTGTGCGACGAGATCGGGCTGATGGTGTACGAGGAATCCTACGCGGCGTGGTGTCTGGCGGACTCCCCGCGGATGGCCCGGCGGTTCGACGAGTCTGTGCTCGGCATGGTGCGCCGCGACCGGAACCACCCGAGCCTCACGATGTGGGGCCTGCTGAACGAGACGCGCGACGGACCGGTCTTCCGGCACGCCGTGTCACTGCTGCCGGCCCTGCGGAAGCTCGACGACTCGCGGCTCGTCATGCTCAACAGCGGCCGGTGGGACGCCCGGGGCGACGCGACGGCAGGCCTGGAGGCGTGGCGATCGGAAGGGCGAGTCGACCCGTGCATCACCCGCAACCCGACGGACCGCGTCATCAAGGCGTTCGGCATCACCTGGGCGCCGGGGCAGTTGTCGTGCCATCCCGGCGCCGGCGGCGAGTACAGCGTCGTTCGTTGGACGGCGCCCGCCCGGGGCAAGATAGCAATCGCCGCGGAGTTCAAGAGCATCGCCGAGAAAGCCACCACGGACGTGCACGTGCTACACAACAGTCGGGCCCAGTTCGACGGCGGGATCAACGTCAAGGGCGCCGGCCCGACGGCCGCTTTCCGGGGCTCGGCCGACGTGAAGGCGGGCGACACGATCGATTTCGCCGTCGGCTACGGCAACGGGGATTACGGTGCCGACACCACCGCCCTTGCGGCGAAGATCCGCTACGCAGGCGGCGCGGCCCACGACGCGGCAGGAGACTTCTCAACGAAGAGCAACCCCAACGGCGCCTGGAGCTACGGACAGCGCGCGCCGGGTCCCGCCCCCCTGCCGAAGACGTTCGCGCGGTATGCGAAGAGCGTCACCGAGGCCGGCATCGGCAGCCTGAGCAACCCCGACTCGGCCGTGTGGGAAGACGTGCTGAGCGACCAGCACCCTTACCAGCGCGTGCCGCACACCGCCGACGTGATCCGGAGGCTGCGCACGCTTGAGGGTAACGCGCGGCCGGTCTTCGTGTCGGAATACGGTATCGGCAGCGCGGTGGACCTGCTTCGTGTCGTCCGGCTGTACGAGCAGATCGGCAAGGCGGAGGCCGACGACGCGCGGTTCTACCGCGCCCAGCGTGACCGGTTCCTGGCCGACTGGTCCCGGTGGCGGATGGACGAGGCCTTCGACCGGCCGGAGGACTTCTTCGCCCAGAGCAACTCCCGTATGGCCGGCCAGCGGCTGATCGGCCTGAACGCGATCCGCTCGAACCCCGACGTGGTGGGCTACAGCGTCACGGGGACGGTCGATCAGGGCATGACGGGCGAGGGGCTCTGGACGACGTTCCGCGAGCCCAAGCCCGGCACGGCCGACGCCGTGTTCGACGGGTTCGCTCCGCTCCGCTGGTGCCTCTTCGCCGAGCCGGTCAACACCTACCGCAAGAGGCCCGTTCGCCTGGAAGCCGTCTTGGCCAACGAAGACGTCCTTCGGCCGGGCAAGTACCCGGTGCGGTTCCAGGTCGTGGGCCCCGGCGCCACGCGCGTCTTCGAGCGAACCGTCACGGTCACGATTCCCGAAACCCGAGGCAAACGGGAGCCGCCGATGGCGATCCCGGTTCTGGCCGAGGACGTGGTTATCGACGGTCCGCCGGGCCGGTATCGGTTCCTGGCGACCTTCCTGCGGGGGGCGGCGGCGGCGGGCGAGGCCGTGGAGTTCTACGTGGCCGACGCGCGCCGCATGCCGCGCGTCGAGGCAGAAGTCGTCCTGTGGGGCGAGGACCGTAAGCTGGCCACCTGGCTCGCCCGCCATGGGATCCGCACGCGCCCAGCGGCGGCAGGCCCGCCGGCCTCTCGCGAGGTGATCCTGGCATTGGGCAAGCCGCCGGCCGGTGGCGCCGCCGCGTTCGCGGACCTCGCCCGGCGCATGGCCCGGGGCTGCGCCGTCGTATTCCTCACGCCCGCGACCTTCGCCGAGGGCAGCCGCCCGACGGCCCGGGTCCCGCTGGCCCGCAAGGGCACGCTGGAGCGGCTGCCCTCGTGGGTCTATCACAAGGACGACTGGGCCAAACGCCACCCGATCTTCGCGGGCCTCCCGGCCGGCGGGCTCATGGACTACACCTTCTACCGCGAGATCATCCCCGATCTGGCCTGGTGCGGTCAGCCACCGCCTGCCGAGGCGGTGGCCGGCGCGATCAACGCCGCCCAGGGCTATTCATCGGGGCTGCTGGTTGCCGTCCACAAACTGGGCGCCGGCCGGTTCATCCTCAACACGCTGCGGATACGCGAGAATCTCGGGGCCGACCCCGCCGCCGAGCACCTGCTCAGGAACATGCTGAACTACGCGGCCGCCGATGCGGACAAGCCCCTGGCCCCACTGCCGGGCGATCTCGATGCGACCTTGAAGGCCTTGGGGTATCTGCCTTCGCCGCCGTAGGGCGTCGACGCACTCCCATGCCGGGCATGTCTTCTGCTTGCCGTCAGTAACGGGCCACAACTCGGATCTCGCCCTTGCCTCCTGTCAGCCTGATGACTTCCTTGCCGCTATCGAAGTCCTTCCACGGCTTGCCGCTGACTGTGACACTCCTGATCGGTGAGGAGTTGGGATGGCGAAGGCGCAAGAACACGGCGCCCGGCGGCTGGCGGGAGGGCATCTCGACGGTGGCAGTGATCCTGCCGCTGCCTGCGTCCGAGACGATCTCGTACGACACCGTGCCGAAGTGAGTGGGCATGTTCTTCGTTGCGACCCGTTTGCCCTGCGCCAGCCAGGCCCGGGGCGTCGCCCTCGCCAGCCAAAGGGCATCGCCCTCTTCCATCACCAGCATGTTGCGCAGACGCTCCAGAAAGGCCGCCTCCTCGAAGGACTTGTCGGACGGCCCCCGTGTCGTGTGTTCGTTGAACGTGTAGGGGCCGACGACAACGTCGACGGCGTAGTGGTTGTAGAAGGAGCGAAGGAAGTTCGGCACGTCATCCCACTGGAGATGAACGTTGGGCGTCCGCTCGATGCCGCACTGGTAGTACCACCCCGCGTTGCCGAACCAGTGCTTGCGCGGGTCGTATCCTCGGGTGCGCATCGGGAGGCGGTGGTGCTCCAGCAGCAGGCGATCCTCCAGTACGTCCAGAAGCCCCTGGGCCCGCGGCTCGGTCCGCGGCAGCAGGCCGGAGACATGCAGGAAGTGCACCCCGCCGCGGATGGCGTCGGCATACAGTCCCGGCGTGTGCCGCGGGTCGCCGAAAGACGTCGGCATGTGCCGGCTGGCCGGGCCACGAATGTACGGCGCCGGCGGAAGGAACGACCGATACGTCCCGTCGCCCACGCGGACCACCGGCGAGAGCACCAGCGACTTCTCCGCTGCCGCGAGGATGTCGCCGGCATAGGCCTTTGCTTCGGCGCGGTACTTCCGGCCGGCGTCGGGATCGACGTCGGCGATCACTTCTGCATACCGTTTCAGGCCGAACCAGTAGTTGACGTTGGATTCATACCACAGCCGCCAGTTGGTGCTGTCCCAGATGTTGTGCGGGGGCAGCAGCCCACGGCACCACGCTCGTTGGCGGCCGGGCGTGTCCTTCATGAACGCCTTCCGCTGGCGGATCATCCAGTCGGCATTGGCCCGGAGTTTCGGCGCAGCGGCCCGGAGCCACTCCTTGTCGCCGGTGAAGAGGTAGTGCTCGACCATCTGCCACTGCATGACTCCCGGG
>CAZXOC010000354.1:0-6769 GCA_964642165.1 uncultured Planctomycetaceae bacterium
GGACTCGCCCTGCATCGAGCCGGAGCAGTCCGGCGCGAGGGCCACGTCGGTCGGCTGCGCCGGCGACGCGCAGGGGCATGCCGCCCGACGGGGCGTGGGCACGGGCCGAGCCGGACTTCGGCGAGGTCAGGCGGCGCCGTCGGCCTGATCCGCCGCCTCGGCCGCCAGGGGATGAACCGGCAGGTGCAGCGTGAACGTGGCGCCGCGACCGGGGGTGCTCTTGAGGCTCAGGCGCCCGCCGAGCAGGTTGGTCAGCTCCCGGGAGATGGCCAGGCCCAGCCCGGTGCCCTGGGCCTCTTTCGTGAGGGCCCGGTCGGTCTGGTAGAACTTCTCGAAGATGTGGGGCTGGTCGGCCTCGGCGATGCCCGGTCCGCTGTCGGAGACGGCGACGGTGACCTCGTCGACCTTCTCGCCGTTTCGCAAGGGGTTCTCGCCGGCGGTGGTGAGGGTGACGCGCCCGCCGGCGGGGGTGAACTTGACCGCGTTGGACAGCAGGTTGTAGAGGATCTGCTGGAGCCGCCCGCCGTCGGTGACGACGATCGGCAGGTCGGCGGCGAGCTCGCCGTGGAGGTCGAGCTGCTTCTTGTCGGCCAGCGGCTTCATCAGCGCCAGCAGCGTCTCGCAGGTGTCGGTGACGGAGACCTTGTCGAACCGGACCTCGGCCTTGCCGGCGTCGATCTTGGCCATGTCCAGCAGGTCGTTGATGACGCGGAGCAGGTCCTTGGCGGCGGTGGAGATGTTCTGCCCGTAGCGTCGGATGCGTTCGTCGTCGCGTTCGATGAGCAGGTCGGCGAAGCCGATGATGCTGTTCAGCGGCGTGCGAAGCTCGTGGGAGACGTTGGCGAGGAACTCGCTCTTGACCTTGTTGGCCTGGAAGAGCATCACGTTCGCCTCGGCGAGCTCGTTGAGCTTCAGGTCCAGCGCGCGGTTGGCGTCGCGGAGGCGGTCGGTCTGGTCGGTGATGGCCTGGAGCATCTCGTTGAAGCTCTCGCCGAGGCGCTGGAGCTCGTCGCCGGTCTCGATGGCGCTTCGCACCGTCAGGTCGCCCTCGGCGACCTTGTCCGCCAGGTCGCGCAGGTCGCGCAGCGGGCGCAAAATCAACCGCTGCGAGATGAGGGCGAAGAGGATGAACGCCAGCATGCCGGCGAGGACCGCCCCGACGAGGAACGCCCCTCGCGTCCACCAGACCAGCGGTCCGGCGGCCGTCTCGCCCGGCAGCGTCATGTCGATCATGCCGACGAGCTGCCCGGCCTGGAAACGCAACTTCGGGCGGTCGTGCTTGCGGTGACACTCCAGGCACCGCGGCTCGATCCGGACCGCGCGGAAGGCGCGGTAGATCGTCTCGCCGCGCTCGCCCTCGTCCTCCATGATGGCGAGCTCCTGGTCGCGGTTGCGGCTGAAGGCCAGCCGGGCCTTCCGCGCGCGGGAGTCCAGCGACGGGGGGGCGTTGGCGTCCGGCTTGAGGACGATCACGGTCGGGCCGGTGCGTCCGGCCTCGGGGTCCGGCGGGGCGTAGAGCGCCACGACGCGGCTGGTCTTGTCGTCTGCGGCGGTCTTGTCCTTGCTGTGGACGCCCTGCCACTCGTTCAGCCGCAGACGCGTCAGCTCCGAGCCCGGGCGCTGGACGCCCTGCTCGGCCAGCAGCTCCAGGAAGTACCACGGGACGACCAGCGCCGCGGTGAGGATCCCCAGCACCGCCACCGCGAACAGCAGGCGAAGCTTCGTCGCCAACGAGATTCGGACGAGCCGTCTGGCCATGCCGGCCCCATTCTACGGCCGGGGTCGTGGCGAGCCAAGGCGCTGTGGGCTCAGTCTCGCCGCGGGCGCATGTAGGTCTCGCGGATGGCCCGAAGGGTGTACCCCGACGCATTCAGTTGACGAATGAGCTGGATCCGCCGGACGTGCTCGGCGGTGAAGTGGCGGACGCGCCGTCCGGGCTGGCGCACGGGCTCGATCAGCCCCAGCAGGATGTAGTACTCGACCGTCTGGGCGCTGACGCCCGCGGCGCGAGCGGCCTCGGAGAGTCGCAGTAATCCTTTGCCCGAAGGCTCTTTGCGTCCCTTCTTCATCGCCAGGAGAATTATCGCCCCGCCGGCGGCGAAAACTTTAGTCCCGCCCCGTCCGGCGGTACAATGACACCCCATGGAATCGCTCAGAGAGACCTTCTTCGAGGATCCCTTCTACGTCTACGTCTTCCTCGCCCTGCTGGGCCTCGTCGTCGTCGGCGTCTGGTACAGCCGACGCCGCACCGGGCTGCTCCTGTGGCTGGCCCTGCTCGGCGCGATCGGCGCCGGCGTCTACGTGCTGGAACGCGCCGTCGTGACCGACCGCGAGCAGATCCGCGCCGCGCTGGACGAGATGGCCGCCGCCGCCGCCCGGCAGGACATGGACGCCATCGCCCGGCACGTCGACGAGAAGTTCCGCGTCTTCGACAGCTACGTCGGGCGCGGGCTCGGTAAGGCCGCCACGCTGCTCGCCGCTCGCGGGGCGCTGGCGATGTGGAGCATCCGCGAGGTCCGCTTCGTCGGCGACCCGGAGGACGACCTCCAGATCGACGGCGGCAGCCACGCCGAGGGCACCGTCCGCACCACGCTGCTCTACGGCAAGGGCAAGCTGCCCCGACGCTACTACCGTGCCTGGCGGCTTGAATGGGTCAGGCGCGCCGACGGGTGGAAGCTCCGCCGCGCGGAGCTCAGCGACGACGTGATGCCGTAGCGAACGCCCGACAGGGAAGCCCGCGCCGAGGGAATCCCATGACGTCCCGAGAGATCTTCCAAGCCGTCCTGACCTTCTCCGGCCCGCCGCGCGTCGGCATGACGCTGCCCGAGCCGTACCCCAACGACCTCCTCGGCGGCGGGCGCCGCGGCCGCGAGAACCAGCCCCTCGAGCCCCGCGGCGGCGAGCTGCGCCGCTGGCGCGACGAGTGGGGCGTCACGTGGGCCTCCCTGACCGACTACGACAAGGGCGAGGTCGTCGACCCGGCCATCGCCGACTGGTCCGACCTGGACGCCTACGAGCCCCCGGACCTCGGCCGCCAGGACGACTACGCCGACGCCGCGGCCCGCTTCGCCGGCGACACGGAGCACTTCCGCGTGGGGGGCATCCCGGGCTTCACCTTCAACGTCGCCCGCAAGCTTCGCAAGCTGGACAGCTACCTCTGCGACCTCATGCTCGAGCCCGAGAACGTCCGCCGCCTCAACGACCTCGTCCGCCGCGAGTTGCTCCGCGCCATCGACTGCTGGGCCGCCGCCGGCGCCGACGCCATCATGTTCCCCGAGGACTGGGGCACCCAGGACCGCCTCATGATCGCCCCGGCCATGTGGCGAGAGGTCTTCAAGCCCGAGTTCCAGGCCCTCGCCGGGCGGGCGCGGGACCACGGGCTCTACGTCCTGATGCATTCCTGCGGCAAGACCACCGACATCATCGGCGACCTGATCGACTGCGGCATCCAGTGCCTCCAGTTCGACCAGCCGCGTCTCCACGGCATCGAGACCCTCGCCGAGAGCTTCGGCGGGAAGGTGACCTTCTGGTGCCCCGTCGACATCCAGACCACCCTCCAGACACGCGACCCCGACCAGATCCGCGCCGAGGTGAGGCTGCTGGTCGAGCGGCTCGGCGGCTGCGGCGGGGGGTTCGTCGCCGGCTACTACGGCGGCAACGAGGCGATCGGCCTGACCCGCGACGTCCAGGACGTCGCCTGCAAGGCCTTCGTCGAGTTCGGCACCTACGCCTGACGACAGGGGGCGTCTGCCCCGAGGTCAGGTCGCCTGATCCCCCTCCATCACGCCTGCCGCCCAGACCTTCACCCGGCGGACGCAGCCGCCTGCCCATGCCCGGTCGAAGGGTTCCTCGGGGCCCGTCGGCAGCTCGTCGTACCGAAGCACAATGGCGAAGGGCCCCAGGCGCCGCACGTCGGTCAGTTCATCGGGGAACGGCACCCCCCGCTCCCGGAGCAGGTCGATCAACTCCACAAGGTCGTGCGTCCGTCGGTACGGGATCGATCGGGAAGCCAGCACCGCCTTGAGCGTCTTCTCGATCGCCTGCTGCGCGTGGAAGCCGATCATCTCGTCGGGCGAGCCCGGATCAGACAGGAGCTTCTCGACCACGAACTCATCCTGCGCCGCCTTCCGCAGGAGCATGTCGGCGCGTTCACGCGACAGCATCGAAGACCTGCCCCTCTGTCGCCGCCTCGTAGGCGATCGTGCCCGGCGTGCCGGACCACTTGCGATAGCTCTCGGCATCGATCACGAGGACGTCCACGGGGATCCGAAGCGGGCGCAGGACGTCGCGCAGGCGAACCATCTCCGCTCGCATCGCACGGACCTGCGGCTCCACCACGAGGAAATCCACGTCGCTGTCCGGACCGGGCTCGCCCCGGGCGTGGGAGCCGAACAGGATGACCGTCGCGCCCGGAGCCGCCTGACGCAACATCCCCGCCGCCCTGTCGATCGTCTCCCTGTCGACCATCGCTCGCGAGCTTCCCATCCGGATGCGACCCGTCGCGAGTCGGCATCGTTCCCGCAGTCTACTCAGCTCGCGCCCGGGAAGCCAGAGCATCTCGCCACGCGCCGGGCCGTCCGACGGCGGGAGCGAGCGCATCCCTCGACCCCGCCGCGGCCGCTCCGGGCCGCCTCAGATGCCCAACAGCCGCCGCGCGTTGCCGGAGAGGATGCCCTCCAGCTCCGCCTCCGTCAGGCCGAGTTGCCGCAGCTTCGCCAGGTCGCCCGCCTGGCTGGCCCACGGCCAATCCGTCCCGAACAGCACGCGCTCGGGCCCGTGGCGGCGGATCATCGCCACCATCCGCTCCGGGGGCAGGTCGTCCAGGCTGAACGACGTCTCGAAGTGCAGCTCCCGCCCGACCAGCAGTTCCTCGGACTCCCGCCACATCTTCCAGCCGCCCATGTGTGTGCAGACGGCCTTCAGGCGGCCGAAGCGATCCAGCACGCGGGCCGTCCGGGCCGGCTCGGCGCGGTCGTCCGTCAGCGGGAAGGCGATGTCCCGCCCGCAGTGGAACTCCACCACCAGCCCCAGCGACTCGCACGCCGCGTAGATCCCGTCCATCCGCGGCTCGTCGATGGCGAACTGCTGGTACATCGGGTGGAGCTTCAGCCCGACGAAGCCCTCCTCGGCGATCCGCTCGACCCACTCGCCCGCCCGCGGCGTGTCGGGGTGCAGCGACGGCAGCGGGACGATCCGCTCCGAGCGGATGTCGCGGCACCACGCGAGGATGCCCTCGGCCTGCTCCGGCTTCGTCGCGATCGCGCAGACCACCGAGATGTCCACGCCGGCCTCGTCCATGGACGCCAGCAGCCCGTCGACCGTGCCGGGCCCGACCGTCCGCCAGGGGCACTCGGCCTCGAGCTTCTCGATCGCCCGCGCGGCGAGCGAATCGGGGAACGCATGCGTATGTACGTCGATGACGGGCATGGGGGCTTCGCTTTCGGTCCGGGTCACGGCGTCACGTTCGTTTGCCGGCCGCCCAGCGGTCGGCCCAGTGGAGGAACGCCTCGGCCTCCTCGCGGCCGTAGGCCCCGCCGGGGCAGAACCACACGCCCTCGGGCTTCAGGTGCTCGGCGACGGCCTTCGCGTCGGCGACGTTCCGGCAGACGAGCTGGATGCCCTTGCCCGCCGCTTGGGCGCGCCGGTAGACGTCGATCCACCTCGCCGCCGGGCCGTTGCCCGCGCCGTAGATCCACTGCAGCCCGTCCAGCTCCGGCTGGGCCAGCAGGTCGTCCAGGTGCCGCAGCGCGTCGGGGCCGTCCAGGTGGAACAGGTTCCGCTCCAGGAACCGCATCTCCCAGACGATGCTCGGCAGGATCGCCTCGCGGAACATCTCCGGCGAGACCATGCAGATGAAGTCGCAGCTCGTCACGTACGCCCGCCCGGCGTGGAGGTAGGGCGTCCAGGTGGTGCAGGGCTGGCCCGCCGCGGCGATCCGCAGCCACAGGTCGTCGTACATGAGCTGGTAGCCCGTCTCGGTCACGTGGTCGCACGCCGCCCGGACGCTCGGAAGGTCGTCCGCCAGGTCCAGGCACAGCGCCTGCGGGTCCCGCAGCGCCGCGGGCAGGTCGGCGTTGGTGTGCAGGTCCGGCAGGGCGGTGATCCACTTGCCCGCCCCGCGCTGGAGCGACAGCTCCGTCTGCTCGCGGAGGCTCCTCCAGTAGACGTTGTCCAGGTCCGGCCGCATGCCCGCGATCTCCCGGCAGCTCGCGGCGATGGGCACCGACCAGCTCGTCGTCTCGCCGAACTCCAGCTCGCAGCCGAAGACCGTCGCGCAGACCTCCGGGCCGAGCGATGGCTCGAACTTCGGGAAGCTCTCGCCCAGGTAGACCGCCCCGTCGAGCGAGGCCTCCAGGCGGTCGAGCTTGTGCTCGGCGTCGAACCACCGCTCCCGCAGCGTGGCGTGGTGCTTCCGGGGCAGGGCGGCCGGGCGCTCCCGGCGGACGTGGATCGTCACCGGCGGGCGGTCGACGATCTCGCGGTCCCACCACGCCTCGAGGCGCCGCATCGCCTCGTCGAAGTCCGGCTTGTGCTCCAGCTCCACGGAGGGCCCTTTCCTCGCCGCCCGGCGACTCGCCGCCGGGGGGGCATCCGGGACAGGGAGTATCCACGCCGCCCCCCGGTTCGTCCAGGCCATTCTAACCCCCCCGGCCCGTGTCGCAGGCGGCTCAGCGGTCCTCCGGCCACCCCGACGAACGCGCCGTTGCGCGACACTTTTCGGCCCTTTCGGCGAAATTCTCACGCCTCCAGCCGCCCCCCGAAAACGGCC
>CAZXOC010000355.1:0-6768 GCA_964642165.1 uncultured Planctomycetaceae bacterium
GGTTTCAGCGGATCTTGATGCCACCCACCTCATCGCACCTCCACGACGAGGTCCAACTCCACGGGGGCGTTGAGGGGCAGCTCGGCGGCGCCGATCGCGCAGCGGGTGTGGCGCCCGGCGTCGCCGAAGGCGCCCACCAGCAGCTCGCTGGCGGCGTTGGCGACGCCCGCCTGGTCGGTGAAGCCCGGCGCGGAGTTCACGAACACGTTCATGCGGACCACGCGGACGACGCGGCTGAGCTCGCCGGGCGTCTCGCCGTCGCCCAGCACTTGCCGGATCGCCGCGAGGGCGTTGAGGGCGGCCTGCATGGCCGCGGCCGCGGCAACGTCGGGCGGCACGTCCGTGGGCACCTTGCCCGCGGCAAGCAGCTCGCCGTCCCTCACGGGCATCTGTCCGGCGGTGAGGATGAGCGTGCCGGTCCGCACGGCCGGGACGTACGCCCCGACCGGCGCGGGAGCCGACGGCAGCTCAAGACCCAGCTTCTGAAGTTTCTCTTCCGGCGTCATCGCTTTCCTCGGGTTGCGGCGGCGTGTCGGCGACGTACGTCCCCGGGTCGACCGCCGGCTCGGGCGCTGCCGCCGGCGTCGCGGGGGTCTCCTCGGCGTCGGCCTCCCCGTCGCGATCCGGCGGGTCGGGGTTGAGGTGAAGGTAGATCCGCCCGAAGTTATGGTCCTGGTTGGAGAAGACGAGCTTCAGGCGCACGAGCTCGAGCAGCGCGAGGAACAGCCCGAGGATCTGCCCGCGGTCGGTCCGGCCCTCGAAGACCTCCTGGAACGTCATGGACCCGTCGCGGCGGAGGCGATCGAGGATGTCGGTCTCGTGCAGCTCGATGGGCGTGTCGTCGTAGATGACCTCGTGGGCGGTCTGGCCGGCCCCGATGGCCTCCATGAGGCGGCTAAAAGCGTCCAGCAGGTCCCAGACCTGCACGTCCTCCAGGTCGAGCTCGTCCTCGTCGTCGTCCTGCGGGCGCGGCGGGCGGAGGGGGGACTTCATGGCCTGGACGGCGGCGGCGTCGCGCAGGTCCCCCGCGGCGTCTTTGAAGGCCTTGTACTCCAGGAGCTGGCGGACGAGCTCGGCCCGCGGGTCGAGCTCCAGGCCCTCCTCGCCGCCCTCTTCCGGCGGCGCCGTCGGCAGGAGCATCCGCGTCTTGATCTCCATCAGCGTGGCCGCCATCACCAGGAAGTCGCCGGCCAGGTTCGGATCGAGCTTCTTCAGCAGTTCGACGTACCCGACGTACTGCTGCGTGATCCGCGAGATGGGGATGTCGTAGATGTCCACCTCGTCGCGCCGGATGAGGTAGAGCAGCAGGTCCAGCGGGCCGTTGTAGATGTCCAGGCTGACGCGGTAGGAGCTCATCGCCTCCAGATCATACCGGCGAGGGCGCCGAATGCACGCCGCTTCCCGGGCGGAACCCTCGCCGCTATACTGGGGGCGGCGAGGGCGCGGAAGCGCCCCGCGTGCCTCGGAGGCCGTTGTGCAGCCCGTCCGTGCCGTGAACAACCCGCCGTACCAGGTTGACCCGAACGCCCTCGGGCGGTTCGATCGACGCCGCACCGCCTTCGCGCTGGAGCGGCGGGGGGCGGAAAGTCTCCCGCCCTACGAGCCGGCCGGGCACGGCGGTCTGGACGGCGACGACCTCGTCGCACGCATCGCGCGGACGGTGCACAACCGCTTCGGGCTCGTCTTCGATGGCGATCGGCCGGGCTGGCAGCAGGCGGCGGGAGATCACCCGCCGGCCGGGACCGACCCCGCCGCCAACGCCGAGGCGGTCCGTCGCGCGGCGCGGCGCTTCGGCGCGGACCTGGTCGGCATCGGCCGGGTCAACCCGCTGTGGGTGTACTCGCACGACGAGGACGGCCGGCCGGTCAAGCTCCCCGCGTCGCACCGGTGGGCGGTCGTCCTGGGCACGGCGATGGACGCCGAGGCGATCCGCAGCTCGCCGGGGCCCGCGGCCTCGGCGGCGACGCAGCTCGGCTACATGCGGATGGCCATCCACGCCCACTGCGTGGCGCGGTTCGTCCAGGCGCTGGGCCACGGCGCGGTGGCCTGCCGCAACGACACGGCGTTGAGCATCCCGCTGGCGATCGACGCCGGGCTGGGCGAGCTGGGTCGCCACGGCCTGCTGATCACGCCGCGGTTCGGCCCGTGCGTGCGGATCTCCAAGGTCTTCACGGACATGCCGTTGGCAGCGGATTGGCCCATCGAGCACGGCGTGGCGGAGGCCTGCCGCGAATGCCGGCGCTGCGTGGAGGCCTGCGGCGCGGGGGCCGTCAGCGACGCCGACGAGCCGTCCTTCCGGACCGTCTGCCCGGCCAACAACCCGGGCGTCCGCCGCTGGGCCGTGGACGCCGTGGCCTGCCTGGCCGCGTGGCGCCGCCACGGGCGAAGCTGCTCCAACTGCATCGCCGCCTGCCCCTTCACGCCCGGCGCCTGACCGGCCCGGGAGAAGGCCCCCGATCTCCGCCCCGTCACATGGCAGCCGCCGGGCCTCCGGCACGTGCCGTGAGGGACATCCCGGTTCATCCCTTGAGCGAGAGTCCCTGCTTGGCACACGCTTTGCGCAGCTTGCGAAGCGCGCCGCCGACAGCCCTTCCGTTGCGCATCTTCCCGTAGAGGTGCTCACTGACCGACTGCTGGGCGATGCCCAGTCGCTCGGCGATCTGACGCTGATTGAGCTCCTCGATGAAGTACAGAAGGACCACTTCCCGCTGGCGGTCCGTAAGCACCTCCTCCATGAGCCGCCGCACCCGGGGCCAGAGCCCGCGCGCACGGTCCAGGCGGTCGTGGCGCTCGGCCACGTCCTCGGGGCGCTCGTGCCAGAGGCGGTCCGCCTCGGAGAACCGCTGCCAGCTTTCGGCCGCGAGCGTGACCTCCCAGAAGTCGCGGTTGAACTTCGCCATCACCCAACATGCTCGGCTTGGGCTCAGATCCAGGGCTGGTCCAGCGTCCGGGCGATGGTGGTAGCGGGGAACTCGATCATCACCAAGGCCCGCCCGGCCGACCAGCGATAGGCGCAGTACCGCGTCCGCGACAGGGCCAGCGCGTCCACCAGGAAGTCCACCGGCTCCATGGAGCCGGTGCCCTGGTACACCCGCCCCGCGGCATAGAAGCACGCGGCCAGCGGGCGCGAGTGCTTCTTTCCGGGCACGCGCGAATGCCGGTAGGCCTCCGCCCGCTCCCGTATGTCGGCCAGGATATCGCTTCGCCCGGAGCCCTGGAAGACCATTCCCAGTCCCTCGACGGCCGGCGCCGCCGTCTGCGGATCCCCGGCCAGGTCCAGGCACAATGCCCGCAGTTCCTCGTCGCACGTGGATCGCGCGACCATCCCCAGGCCGCGCACCGCTCCCGCCGCAACGGCGCGGTTCCGCGCGCCGCACAGTTCCTTCAGCGCCGCGGCGGCCGCCTCGTCCTCCGAGCCGTCCAGCAGGCTGCCCAGGCAGACGGCCGCGACGCGCTGGGCCGGCACGTCGCCGGTGCGGAGCAACTCCAGAAGCGGCCCGCGATGATCCTGTGACTCGGCGCCGGCGAAGCACGCGGGCGCGTTGGCGATCAGCGCGCGGGCAGTGCACGCGTTGCCTCGCAGGTGCAGCATCCGCTCGAGAGCGTCCATGCCCTTCCCGGCCGCCGCCCGGCAGAGCCCTTCGATCGCCGAACGGTGTGTGAACTGCGCGCAGAACCTGTGTGGGTCGCCCGGTTTGGGCTTCCGGTTCAGGCGTGGCTCGAAGAACTCCCGGCAGCCGCGCCGGTACCACTCGTCCGACGCGCCGCGCAGCAGGATGCCCACGGCCAGGTCTGTCCCGCGCCAGCTCCATTCGATGTCCGGGACGGCCACGGCGCCGTATGCGCCATCAGTCGGGCGCCCGGCGAAGACCCGGGCAACGGCCAAGTGACGCTCGCGCTCGCCGAGCCGTGAGCGATCCGCGACGCGACGGATCTCTAGCAGTACCCCTTCATCGCCCGAGCCGAACGCTGCTCGGCTGAGGGCCGTGACCGCCTGCTGCCGAATGAACTGATTGGGGTGGTTGAGGTAGGGCGCGAGGTGCTCCAGGATGACCTTGGCCGGCCATTCGGCCAAGGCCGCCCCGATGACCTGGACGGCCCGGTCGCGGAGGAACGGATCGAGGTTGCGGGTGAAGTAGTCCAGGTCGCGGACGGCCTTGGGCCCCGCGGTGTGGAACACCCGGCCGGCCACCTCGATCGCCTGGAGGCGCACGTTGCTGTCACCGCGGTTGAGGTACGGATAGAGAAACGGAAGCGCCCGCGCGTCGCCCGTCCGGCTGAAGCGGGCCGTGACGTAGTCCGCCCACACCGCGTCGGCCAACCCCTGGCGGTCCAACGCATGCCATGCCCGCGTGTGCTCTTCCAGCGCCGTCCACATATCCTTCATGGCTCACCTCGATGGAAAGCGGACGCACGCCCCGCGATTCCAGACGGAGGGAGCGAGCTGACCTCGGCCCGCTCGCTGTTCCAACCGCAGGGCGCGGGACGCGCGTCCACCTATACACACTTTCACAGGTACTTCTTGCTGCCCGGACGACGCCGACTCCTCGCCAGAACGCCTCTCGGATGTGGAAGGAGTACAGGCGCGCCACGGCTCTGGACCGCTTCACGCGACCTGCCCGAAGGACCGGCAGGCCGTGGCGCGAAGCTGTCCCTTGCCAGGCCGTTGCCGGGCGCCAAAGCGGGGCGATCCTGGGCTTCCGTGAAGGCCTGGTCCTCGATGATTCTCTGCGCGGATGGGCAATCGAGTCCTTTACACAGGCCGCTTCGGGCGGCACCATGGCCCGGAGACGGCCGGATCTCCCTGCCGTCGATCAGTGAAGGAACTTGCTGACCTCGCGGTCCAGGGTAGAATTGTCAGAGAATCGACAGCGGCGCCGGCCGGAGGCCAGCCGGGTGATTCCGGCCTGGACCTCGCTCGAAGACGGCAAGGTCCTGTGCTTGCGTGGGGCGAAGGGGCAGGCGACCCAGGCGGCCGGACAGTGCGCGGCAAGGCGGACGAGAACGGACAGATCGGGAACACCATGAACCGACGCGAGTTTCTGAAGGCAGCGGCCGGCGGCATCGCCACGATGTGCTCGCTGCCGGCACTGGCCGTGGTCCGGGCCCGCCGGCGCAAGCCCAACGTCGTCATCCTCTTCATCGACGATCTGGGCTACGGCGACCTGGGCAGTTTCGGCTGCCGGGACATCCCGACACCGCACATGGACTCGCTGGCGACCCACGGGGTGAAGTGCACGAACTCCTACGTGACCAATCCGCCGTGCTCGCCCAGCCGGTGCTGCATCATGACCGGCATGTACATACAGCGGTTCGGCAAGTCCGGCATGGCGCGCGGCCTGCCCATCCCCAGGGACCATCCGACCATGGCCGAGTTCATGCGGGATGCGGGCTACGTGACCGGTATGATCGGGAAGTGGGACATCGGTTCCAGGGAGCAGGGCCCGCTGGATCGCGGGTTCATGGAAGTCGCGAGGTCCGCGCCGAGCAGGAAGCCGTTCATCTGTCTCCGACGTGACGGATCCGAGGTGTTCCGGACCGACCTCGATGGCGACTACATGGCTGAATTCGTGGAGCGGAACAAGGACAAGCCCTTCTTCCTCTACTTCTCGCCCAATGCCATTCACTCGCCCAGCGGAGACACGCCGGCACACTACCAGAATCGCTCGAAGGCAAAGGGGAAACGCAGACCCTTGGCCGGCGCCCTGATCGCGGTGGACGATGCGGTCGGGAAGCTGCTGGCCATGCTGAAGAAGCACGACATCGAGAGGGATACCATCGTCTTCCTGACCGGGGATAACGGCCCGAACCTCGGCGAGCAGGGAAGTGCGGCGCCCTATCGCGGCGGGAAGGGGAAGGGCACGCAACTCGAAGGCTGGGTGCATACGCCCGCGATCGTGTCGTGGCCCGGGGGCCTGCCGGCGGGGAAGACCTACGAGGGGCTCATGTGCACGATGGACTTCTACGCCACCGCGGCGGCCGTCGCGCGAAAGCCGCTTCCGAAGCGCTGTGAGGGGAAAGACCTGCTGCCGTATCTGAGGCGCGAGAAGACCGGCGACGTGCATGAGGAGTTGTACTGGCACAATGTCGATCCGAAGGACGCACCGCGCCGGAACCTCCGGGCCATGCGCTGGAGACAGTGGCGGCTGATCAAGTATCCGGACGGCTGGCGGCTGTTCGACCTGAAAGCCGACCCCAAGGAGACCCGGAACCTGGCCGAGGCCCATGCGGACGTCGTCGCCGACATGCGGAAACGCTACGACGCCTGGGCCGCGGAACTGCCTCCCCCGGACACCTCCTGGCAGAAGGACGGGCGAGGCGGACGCATGCCGCAAGGGTGGGGCTGGGCAACAAACGCCGAGACGGAAGAGTGGAAAGGGCAGAAGAGGACGAAGCGGAAGCGGAAATGATGCAGACTTCATCCGGCCGGTCGACGACCGGAACGCCTGCCTGGTCCAGCAGAGGGTACCACTTCCGCGCGGCGAGCACTCCTTGCGCCCCTCCGGGGCTTTGTTTATCCCGGATTTCCCGGATGAAAACCACAGTTCATGTATAATGAGGCGTCGTTTGGCCGCATGAACAGAGGGTCTTCGTAACGCCACGGACGGCAGAAGGCAGGAATGCCGTGGGTGAAGCCGGCAGGGACGCTCTTCGGGTGGGTTTCGACGGAACACGGAAGCTTGAACCTGCCTGCCGGCAGGCAGGTTCCACGGCGGTCCAAACCGGGTACATAGATAACAGTTTAGACCGGGCACATAGGTAACACAT
>CAZXOC010000356.1:0-6737 GCA_964642165.1 uncultured Planctomycetaceae bacterium
CCGACTGCACCATCGCCTCGATCATCAGCACCCCCGGCAGCACCGGGAAGGCCGGGAAGTGGTCGGCCAGGTACTCCTCCGCCAGCGAGAGGGCCTTGGTCGTCACGATCCGCCCGCCACGCGTCCCGTCGGGGCGCCGCTCGGGCTCGATCGACTGGATCCTGTCCACCAGATGGAACTTCATCGCATCCCGCGCGCGTGCGTGAACGCCGCCCGGCGTGCCGGGCCCCCACGCGTATGGCCAGCCGCGGCGCCCGCCGCAGAATTGCGGCCTTGTAGTCGCTCCCGGGGGGTTATGCAAGCCCTTTTTCGCCCCCGCGCGGCAAGGGGCACGGCGGGCGGCCGCTTGTCGCCGGACGCCGCGCAGCGGACAATGCGGCGTCGCCCCCGGCGGACGGCGCGGGCGCGCCCGCCGCCCGCGCGGCGGCAAGGAAGGCAGCATGCTCTTTCGGTTCAGCCTCTACGGCTTCCTGAAGAACCAGCGGTACTTCGAGCCGTTCCTGATCCTGGCGTTCCTGGAGAAGGGCCTGAGCTTCACGCAGATCGGCCTGCTGATCGGCTTCCGCGAGATCTGCGTGAACGTGATGGAGGTGCCGACCGGTGCGATCGCGGACGTCCTCGGCCGGCGGCGGTGCATGGTCCTCTCCTTCCTGGCCTACATGGTCTCGTTCGCGATCTTCGGGCTTGCCCGCCCGCTGTGGCTGCTGTTCGTCGCGATGCTCTTCTTCAGCGTCGGCGAGGCGTTCCGCACGGGCACGCACAAGGCGATCATCTTCGACTGGCTTGCCGGCCAGGGGCGTTCCGACGAGAAGACCAAGGTCTACGGCTTCACGCGCTCGTGGAGCAAGCTCGGCTCGGCGCTGAACGCGCTGGTCGCCGCGGCGCTGGTGTTCGCCACGAAGCGGTACGCGGCGATCTTCCTGTTCAGCCTCGTCCCGTACGGGCTGAACATCCTCAACTTCCTGACCTACCCCCGCGAGCTGGACGGCCCGAAGGCCGACAGCCCCTCGATCCGCGGCGTGGTGCGCGTGCTGCTGGCGTCGTTCCGCGACAGCATCCGCCGCCGCCCGCTGCGCCGCCTGCTGGCCGAGGCGATGGGCTTCGACGGGGCCTTCAAGATCGTCAAGGACTACCTCCAGCCCGTGCTGCAGAGCTACGCGACGATCGCCGCCGTCGCGCTGCCCCTGCTGGCTGGATGGGAAGAGCACCGCCAGATCGCCGTCTTCGTCGCCGTCGTGTACTTCCTGCTGCACGTGCTGAGCAGCGTGGCGAGCCGCCGGGCCGATGCCTTCCGCCGCTGGGCCGGCGACGAGGCCCGCGCCGCACGCCGCCTCTGGTGGGTGGACCTGGGCGTCTTCGCCGTCCTGGCGGGAGCGGTGGTCTTCGGCCTGCCGCCGGCGGCGATCCTGGCGTTCGTGGCCCTGCACGTGATCCAGAACTTCTGGCGCCCGATCCTCATCAGCCGCTTCGCCGCCTACGCCGATGCCGACAAGATGGCCACCGTCCTGAGCATCGAGTCGCAGGGCCGGTCGCTGTTCGCCGCGGCGCTGGCGCCGCTGCTGGGGTACGCCGTCGATGCGATGCGCGGCCTCCCCGCCCCGGTGGGCACGGGCAACCTGGCCTTCCTGCCGGTGGGGGCGGTCGGCCTGGCCATCGCCCTGGTCATGCTGGCCAGCGGTCGGACCGCCGCCCCGGCCGCGACCGCCCCGGAGGAAACGCCGTAGGCACGAGCGGGCCCGAGGCTCAGGACCTCGGCCTTCGCCTTCGCCGAAGGCCCGCGGCCGCACCGAGCAGGAGCAGCAGGCCCGCCGCCGGCTCGGGCACGGGCTTTTCGCCGGCGGACCAGTCGCCCCTGCCCAGGCCACAGTGCCGCTTGAGGGCGACGTAATCGAAGGCGTCCACGTCGCCGTCCGCGTCGAAGTCGCCCATGGCCCAGGTCGTCCCGGTCGTGCCGAAGTTCCGCCTCAGGGCGAGGAAGTCCCGCAGGTCCACGTCGCCGTCGACGTCGGCGTCGCCGGCCACCGTCACCTGCGGCGGCGCGTCGCGGCGAAACAGGGAGAACGCGTCGTACACGTCCCCGTCGGTCTGCATGGTGCGGAAGGCCGCCTCCCACTGCCCGTCGCCCCGCGGCGCGATCTCGATGTCGAGGAAGCTCCGCTCGGCCGTGCCCGCCCAGTCGTAGAAGTACGTGCTGTAGAACGGCGCCGCGTCGTTGCCCAGGATGTCCATCCACGACTCCCACCCGGACACGGCGAAGCGGGCGCCCTGGCCGGAGTTGCCCTGCACCAGCCAGTGGAGGTTGGCCGGGTCGCCCGGGTCCATCGCCGCCTCGAAACCCTCGGGGCCGGTCAGGCAGTGCTCGACGGTGTGGTCGTGGGAGGACAGCACGGCGTCCACGCCGTAGTGCCGGAAGACCTCGTCCAGCACGCGCAGCTCGTGGCCCCGCTGCTGGTCGGTCATGGCGTTGGGCGTGCCGTGGGCGCCGCGGCTGTAGGGGCTGGGGTGCATCAGCACGAACGTGAAGGCGCTGCGGTGCGCCGCCCGGCGAAGGCGGTCGATCATCCAGCGGTACTGCTCGCTGCCCGGCTGCCAGTCGGGCGTGCTGCCGTCCGGCATCAGGTCGTTGTTGTCCCAGGCGTCGGCCGACGTGTTGTTGGTGTCGAGCACGATGAACGTCGCGCAGCCGTACTCGAGCGCGTAGTACCGCTCTCGCCAGTGCGGGTTCGTCGAGCCGTTCGGCGGGTGGGACACCAGCGCCCGGTAGCTGGCCATCCCCGTGTCCAGCCCGCCCTGGTAGGTGCCGTCGTAGATCTCGTGGTTGCCGACGACCGTGTGGTAGGGCACGCGGCTGCCCAGGTCGCTGCCCGGGTCGAGCGGGTCGGTTGCGGTGACCACGCGGCGGTACAGGTCGCCCCAGTCGAGGCGGTCCCCCGTCGTGACCATGTCACCCAGCTCGAAGAGCAGGTCGGGCTCCTGCCCGCCCGCCCGCTCCAGCACGGCGCGGTGCTGGGCGATGACGAAGGCGTTGTCCGTCCGCCCGTCGCCGAGGACCCCCAGGCGGAAGCCGCTGGCTCGGCGGACGGCCGTCCGGAGACTGTACCGGCCGCTCACGAAGGGCCCGCTGCTCACGCGGTAGTCGTACGCCATCTCCGGCGCCAGGCCCGTCAGCCGCACCTCGTGCAGGTACTTGCCCATGGACGGCACGTAGTCGTTGGAGGCCGCGGCGGAGCGATCGAGCCCGTCGCGCCCGAACTCGATCCGGCTGTCGGGCTGGCTCTCGTCCGTCCACCACAGCACCGTCATGCCGTCGCCGCGCGGGTCCTGAAGGTACGGCTCGATGTAGACGCCCGCCGCGGCCGGGACCGCCGCAACGGAAATCCAGAGCAGGACCCTGAGCGAAATGGACCCATGGCTCGGCACGCCACCACCCTTGCCGGCTGCTGCCGGAGGTGCAGCCCGGCCTCGGAGCGCCCGCTGCCGAACCGCCGCTTCTCCGGCCGCATTCTACCATGACATCACATCGAACCGAACGCAGAACCGCCCCGCACGGGCGCCCGCGGGCAGGGCGGCTCTCCGCGGAGCCAGATCGCACCTTGACAGGCCGCAGCGCCGGCGGGTAGCATTTCTTGGTTTCCGGGCTGCTGGGAATCTGCCCCGGCCAGCACAGCCGGACAGAGGGAGCGCAGAGGTGACAAAGAAGAAGGACTCCGTTGCGCTGTTCGAGGTCATCCAGAAGGCCCGGCGCAGCGAGAGGAACATGGCCGTGCCGGAGTGGATGGGGCGCCAGGAGGGTGTGCCGGCGGCTGCCGCCGGCAGCGCGTCCCAGCCCGGCGCCGCCGAGGCCGCGCCCGTGGGAGGGGCGGTCGAGCGGACGTTTGCGATCATCGGCGACCGCCTGCGGATCTCGCTGAGCCACGCCGGCGGCGTGGTGGCGGCCGCCGTGGTGCTGCTCCTGGTGGGCGGCGGATTCGCCCTGGGCTGGTGGGGCGGGGCGAGCTGGTCGCGGGCGGCCGGTCCGGGCCCGCTGGCCGACAAGACCCCCCTCGGCAGGCACGTGGTGCGGGGCAAGGGTCGCGGGAAGGGCAAGGCGCCCGTCCCGCCGGCGGGCGACCAGAGGCAGAGCGGCAAGTACTACCTCGTGATCCAGTCGCTCGGCGGCGTGGCGCAGACGGACCTGACCGCTGCCGGGCAGATCGCCGCCTTCTGCAAGGCCCAGAGCGAGGGGGCCACCATCGCACGGTACACCGATCGCGCGGGCAGGCAGCGATACGTCGTCTGGTCGCTGAGGCCGTTCGACTCGGCCAACTCGAAGGACGCCCGGGACTACGCCCTGCTCATCGAGGAGCTGGGGCGCAAGTACATGCAAGCCGGCGGAAGGTACAACTTCCAGCAGCGCGTGCGGGCGGGGGCGAAGCTCGACCCGCTGCTGCTGCCGGCTCCCTGATCGCGCCGTCGGCGCCCGGGCGAACGGGAACCCCAACCGGCAGGGCGGCCGCCGCGCTGCCGATGCCGGCACAGAGAACGTCGAGAGTGGACGCCCCCGCGGGGCGGAAGATTCACGGAGCTGCTATCCATGACGCTGGACCGATCGCTGAAGATCCACGGCGGCCTGATCCGCACGCGCAGCGTGCTGACCCGCGCCGAACGCATCGAACGCCTCATCGATGAAGGCAAGTTCGACCCCGAGGAAGACAGTCCCTTCGCCCTGCCGAAGGTCCGGGTGCGGCACTCCAAGGCCGGCACGAAGACCAAGAAGGAAGAGAAGCCCGCCGAGATGGCGGAAGCCGAGGGCGCCGAGGCCGCCGAGGGCGCCGCTGAGGCCCCGGCCGCGGAGAACTGAACCCGCGCTCGCTGCCGACGGCTCGTCCCTGACGCCCGGGGCCGCCGCGGCACCATGCAGGACCCCAGCCATGCCCAAAGACTGCTGCGCCATCGCCGAACGGATGAGCCTGCTCGACGCCTCCGGCATCCGGAAGGCCTTCGACCTCGCCGCCCGGTTGACCGACCCGATCAACCTCTCGATCGGGCAGCCCGACTACGACGTGCCCGACGTCGTCAAGGACGCCGCCATCCGGGCCATCCGCGACGGCCAAAACAAGTACACCCAGACCCAGGGCCTGCCGGACCTGCGCCGGGCCGTCGCCGCCCACGCCCGGGCGGAGTTCGGCTGGGACGACGACCGCCTGTACCTGATCACCTCCGGCGTCAGCGGGGCGCTCGTGCTGGCGATGCTCGTCCTGGTGGACCCCGGCGACGAGGTCATCTTCTGCGACCCCTACTTCGTGATGTACGCCCACCTGGCGAACCTCGTCGGGGGCAAGCCCGTGCCCGTGGACACCTACCCCGACTTCCGACCGGACGCCAACCGCATCGCCGACGCCATCACCGACCGCACGCGAATGATCCTGATCAATTCGCCCTGCAACCCCACCGGGGCCGTCTACTCCGAGCAGGAGCTGCGCGACGTCGCCGACCTGGCCCGAAGGCACGACCTGCTGGTCGTCTCCGACGAGATCTACAACCACTTCTGCTACCCCGACGAGGGCGACCGCGGCTTCGTCTCCATGGCGTCCGTCTACGACAACACGCTGCTGCTTCGCGGCTTCTCCAAGAGTTACGCCATGACGGGCTGGCGGATGGGCTGGTGCACCGGCCCGCGCCCGATCGTCGAGAAGATGACCATGCTCCAGCAGTACAGCTTCGTCTGCGCCCCGTCGATCGCCCAGGTCGGCGCGGTGGCGGCCCTGGAGGTGGACGTCTCCGACCACATCGCCGACTACCGCCGCAAGCGCGACATGGTCCACGAGGCGCTGGCCGAGCCGTTCGGCCTGGTCAAGCCCGCCGGGGCGTTCTACGCCTTCGTGCCCGCCCCGGGCGGCGACGCGACGGCCTTCGTCGAGAAGGCCATCGCCCACAACGTCCTGATCATCCCCGGCAGCGTGTTCAGCTCCGCCGACACGCACTTCCGCATGTGCTACACCACCAGCGACGAGAAGCTCGCCGCCGGCCTCGAGATCCTCCGCTCGCTGGCGTAGGGTTCCGGGCCATGGAGCCAGACGACACACGTCCACGGGCGGTTGGCTGGTCGTCGCATCGGGGGCGAGACCGGACACTTGCCCCGGGGGCTTCCGTGGCGTGAAATGGGCGTGGACGATTCCGACCGCGCTTCTGGAGCGGATGCCATGACCGACAGCAGCAGGCCAGCACGCGCCGTCCCTCGGATCGAGTCCCTTCGCGTCAGGAACTACCGGGCATTGCACGACCTCGAGCTGAAGAACCTGACGCCGCTGAGCGTCTTCCTGGGGCCGAATGGGAGCGGCAAGTCGACGGTCTTCGACGTATTCGCGTTTCTGTCGGAGTGCTTCCAAGTCGGGCTGCGGCGCGCCTGGGACAAGCGAGGGCGTTTCAAGGAACTCCGCACGCGAGGCCGGGAAGGCCCGGTCGCCTTCGAACTGAAGTACCGGGAGGAGGAGAGCCGGCCGCCGATCATCACCTACTACCTGGAGATCGATGAGGCCGACGGGGGCCCCGTTGTGTCGAGGGAGTGGCTTCGCTGGACGCGGAGGAAGGGCACGCCCGGCCGACCATTCAACTTCCTCGACTTCGCGAACGGGAAGGGATTCGTCATATCGGGGGACGCGCCGGAGGCCGACGACGCACGGGTCCAGGAAGGGCTCGACTCCCCCGACATGCTTGCCGTCAGCACGCTGGGCCAGTTGGCCAGGAACCCCCGCGTC
>CAZXOC010000357.1:0-6654 GCA_964642165.1 uncultured Planctomycetaceae bacterium
CGACCGCCGCCGCCGCTCGCGCCGGGAGGAGCCGATTCGATACGCTTGGGCTCATAGGTTGCTCATCTCCAGTGGTTTCCGGCCGGTCCGCCCTTGCCGCGCGGCAGGGGGGACCGGGTCGCGACGACTCCGTCGCTGCGGCCCGGCGTCTTTGGGGGGACGCCCGGCCACGACCATCGCGTGCCGCCGCGACGATCCTAAGCCGTCGGCAAGCTTTGGCAAGGCCTTTCTCAGCCCCCGCGGGGGCACGCGGCCCGGGGGTCGCAATTACCCAATCGCTGACGGGGTTTCGAGAAGCCCGATTACGCGTGGTCATTGTGTCAACTTCAATCCATGTTGACACAAACGGCTAATCCTGATAAATCAATCCTAGTAATGATTTAAAATCCTGATTGCTTTAATGACACTAACAGAGGATCGGACAATCAGTCTCCCAAGACTCCGCCCGTTACAGTAGGGATTGGCCGCCTTGCCCTTGGGCCGGCGCCGTCGCTAGGCGTAGCTGTGCTTGCCGGGCAGGACGAAGTTGACGATGACCCAGTTGAACAGCATCGCCACGCAGCCGAGCAGGCAGACCAGCGCCGTGACGTAGCCGCGCCACCTCGTCGGCGTGACGAACCGCACGTGCAGCAGCGCCACGTACACCAGGCACGTGATCAGGGCCCACGTCTCCTTGGGGTCCCAGCCCCACCATCGCCCCCAGGCGAAGTCGCCCCAGACCGCCCCGAGGATGGTCCCGCCGACGACCATCCAGCAGGCCAGTTGGGCGACGATCAGGTTGCACCGGTCGATCGCGCCGCCGGCGCCGCCGTGGCCGCGTGCAACGAGGTCCGGCCCGCTGCTGACCCCCACCGGCCGCAGGCCGATCCCCACGGCGGCCAGGACGACCACCTGGCCCAGCAGCAGCAGGAACCCCCCGGCCGCCAGGGCGATCATCCACGCCCGCAGCGGCGTATCGGGGCCCGCGTGCTTCATGCCGATCCAGGTCGCGGCGGCGACGAGGACCCACCCGGCCGCCTGAACCGGCGCGACCAGGGCCAGCGGCACGGCCGAGCCCCGGCGCGCCGCCACCACCAGCAGGTACACGTACGAGATGAAGAACGTCATGCCCACCAGGGCGTGCCCGACGATGATCACCGCGACGTGGGCGGCCATCACCGGCGAGGAGAGGATGCCCGGCTGGGCACGCAGGGCGGAGTCCATCTGCTCGGGGAACAGCAGCCCGCTGACCAGCGCGACGATCGCGTACAGCCCGGCGGCCAGGGCGAAGTACCCGCGCCGCCACACCAGCTCCAGCACGACCGCCACCAGCGCGCCCAGCAGGGCCGAACCGATCACCGCCTCGTACTGGTTCATCATCGGCGGCAGGTACCACGGGCGCCCGCTGACGATCCAGCGAAGGACGAACCCCGCCAGCAGCAGCAAGGTCGTCCCGGCGAAGACGATCATGCCCGCCGTCCAGGCGCGCCGCCGCGACGTCGCCACCGCCGCCACCAGCAGCGCCAGGCTCACGGCGTAGCCGACCAGCGTCCCGACGGTCGGGTCGAAGGTCGTGTAGAAGCGCTCCAGCCGGCGAGTCGTCCGCGAGGGATACTCCGGCCCCTCCGTCGCGCGAAGCGACTTCGCCAGCCGGGCGATCCGCCGGTTCACCCCGGCCGCATCCCGGGCCCGCCACGCTTCGGCGAGGCGCGCCCACAGGACGGCGGGCGTCTCCGCGCCCGGCCGGGTCTCCGCCGCCGTGCGGGTCAGCGCGTCCTCCAGCGCCAGCCACTCCGCCCCCCCGGCGGGCGCCACCCGGAGCACGCCCATCGCCAGGAAGCTCGAGTAGCGGACGCTCAGCCGGTCCATCGGCACGCGCAGCTCCCGGCGCTGCGACAGCTCGGCCAGCGCGGTCGACAAGGGCTCGACGCGTCGCGCCCGGTCGAGGTCGGCGGGCTCGGCCCGCCCCGCGTGCAGCAGCACGTGCCACCCCTCGGCGTCCAGCATCGCCGCGGGGGGCAGGCGGCGCGTGCGGTCGAACGCCGCGCCCGTCTCGCCGTCCAGCTTCTCCCGGAGCAGGGCGCCCATCTTCTTCTCGCGGACGTACAGCAGCGGGCGATCCAGGTACCGCCCGCCGCGGAGGTAGATCTCCAGGTACGCCACGGTCGCCGGCACGTCCTGGAGGCCCTGCGCCCCGGTCATCTGGTCGAGCTGCTCCCGGGCGAGGGTTTCGAGGATGGCGACGCGCCCGCGGTACTGCACGCCGAGCAGGCCCAGCCCGTCCGCGTCGACCCGGCGGAGGAATTCGAGCGTGGGCTCGTCGAAGACGTCCCCGGCCGGCGCGGCGGCCGCGGCGGTGCAGGCGAGCAGGCAGGCGGCCAGCGAGCGGCTCATGACGGGCCCCTCCCGCGCAGGATCAGCGGCTTGACGTAGAAGGCGATCGGGAAGCCCAGGCAGATGAGCACGCAGCCCGTCCAGACGAGGGGCAGCCCCGGGCGGGACGCGGCGATCAGGTAGATCCGCCGGGGGTCGTTCGAGGCGTGCGGCCGCCAGGAGCCCTGGCTGAACTGGAACGCGCCGACGTGGACGGGGTGGTTGAGGCTGAGCGTCTCGATCCGCCGCGAGCCGCCGGCGGCGATCTCCACGTCGCAGCGGTAGTCCTTGGGGATGCGCGACGCGGGGTAGGTCTGGTACTCGGCGCGGGTGACCGTCAGCGTGGCCGGCAGGGGGGTCCGCTCGCGCGAGAAGCTCAGCCAGACGGCGCGGTTGCCGGGCAGGTCGACGAGGTGCGGCGGCAGGACGTGCTCGTAGGCGCTGAAGGGCACCCACGTGCTGCGCCCCCATGAGCCCGCGCGGACCTCGACGCGCAGGACGGGCCCCGCCGGGGGCAGCTCGCCCTCGTCGTCCGGCGACGGCCGGATCTTCGTCGCCAGCTCGTGCACCTGCGCGGCGTGGGCGAACAGCGCCAACAGCTCGACGCGCACGAGCCGCCCGGCCAGGGGGGCGTCCACCGGCTCGTTCGCCTTCAGCGCCGCGTGCCACCGCGAGCCGTCCGGGCGGATCACCACGAGCGTCGGGGCGACGTCCTTGCCGGTCACGACCAGGGCCACCTCGTGCCGGATGCCGGGCCCGCTGTTCGGATCGGCGGGGGCGATCATCTTCGCCAGCGAGCGGGCGTCCAGGCCGGCGTGGTAGATCATGGCGTAGCCCCGACCGGGGAGCTGGCGGTGCCGCGGCAGGCTGGGCGACAGCACGACGGTGCGGAGGTCGTCGCCGTCGGCGACGCGAAGCTGCACGGCCGGGACGCGGTTCGGCGAGATGTCGCGCCATCGCGTCACGACGCGGGCCGTCGGCAGGTACCGCGTCGCGCGGATCGTCACGCCGTCGCCGGCGCCGCCCAGCGGGACGTTCAGCTCCCGGGGCTCGCCGCGCGGCGGCAAGTGGCGCAGCGGCGTCTGCACCGGTTCGCTCGCGGCCGGGCCGATCACGTAGGCCGCCAGGGTTCGCCGGACGTACACGTGGCGGATCGGCGACCACCCGCCGCGGACGCGGACGGTAAGGTTGTCCCCCGAGACGCCGCGGGCGGTGTACCACAGCGACCCGGCGGCGAGCAGGATCACCCCCGCGTGGCTGCACCAGGCCCCCAGGCTCGCCAGGCGACGCGGCACGCGAACCAGCGTCGCGACGACGAGGTTCGCGCACAGCAGGGCGCCCAGCGCGGCCGGCAGGGGGTGGCGGTAGAGCTCGGTGTGGACCGCGTCGTCGAGGTCGACCAGCTCCACGCGCAGCAGGCGCGCCAGGGCCGTCGGGACGGTCGAGGCCAGCGACAGGTAGACCGCGATCAGCCCGATCAGGCCCACGCCCACCCACGTGCTGCCGATCGCCCGCAGCGTCCGGGCGGCGGCGGATTGGTTCGCCTGGTCCATGCGCGGCTCGAGAGAAAGGCCCTGACACCGCGGGGGCGTCAGGGCCCGGATGCACTATGCAGGATGCAAGAATGACTGAACAGCGTGTGGTGTGTCCCGCCAAGCGTGCCGAACGCTGGTCCCGTCGAGGACCAGGCCTGGAAGGCCGGCAGGATTTGGCCGGCGGCGTCAGCCGCCGGAGGCCGGTGCCAGAGCCGACCCAGCCCCGGAGGGGCGACAGGACCCCCCGTCAAGTCCGTTCCTTTCGCCCCTTCAGGGCTGGTACCTTGTGGGCGTCGTGTTCCGTGGGCTGAGGCCCACGGCCCGATCCTCTCGCCCCTCCGGGGCTGACGAATGCCAGATCTTCCGCCCTGACGAACGCTGTATCTCCCGGGCTCAACCGCGTCGGGCCCGCGCTTGCCCACTGCTCAAACATCCCTGCAGACAATGTAGGCCATTGTCGTCGCGCTCACCCGCCGGGCGCGGTGAGGAACCGGTCCGGCGGGACGATCCAGATCTCCACGCGCCGGTTCCGCTCGTTGCCCCGGTTGTTCGGGGCGTTCGGGGCGACGGGATGGTACTCGCTGAAGCCCAGCACGCCGATGCGCTTGGGGCCGAGCCCGGCGGCTTCGAGCACCTTCTGCACGGCCACCGCGCGGTGGACCGCCAGGTACCAGTTGTCGGGATGGTTCTCCCGTGTTTCCGGCTTGCCGATGGGGATGTCGTCGGTGTGCCCGGCGATGTAGACGTGGAACTTCGCGGAGGTGGGGGCGTTGACGATCGCCACGAACTTCCGCAGCACGTCGCCGGTGGTCTTCTTGATCGCGACGCTGCCCTTGGCGAAGGTCAGGTCGCTCTTGAGCTTCACCATGCCGTACTGGGGCAGGTACTCGACGAGGTCGGGGTTGGCCTCGGCGAAGGCGCGGAGGGCCTTGTCGAGCATGGGCGGCAGGATGAAGCCGATCGGCGCGGGGCCCCCGCCGCCGGCGATGGCCTTCTGGTACTTGTCGTAGAGCGTGGCGAAGTCGTCCTTGAGCTTGTCGTGGCTCGTCTGAAGCTCGCCGAGGGCCTGCTCCCTCGCCGTGATGACCGCGTCCCTCGCCTCGAGGTCGCCGACGAGCTGCTGGTTGCGGGTCCGCAACTCCCGCACGACGCCCTGGGACTTGGTCAACTGCTCCTGGGCCCGCCGCGAAGCCGCCAGGGCCTGCTTGTACTGCTCCTCCGGGACGCAGCCCGTCGCCAGCAGCAGGCAGCCCAGGACGGCGAGGAATACAGGCGTCACCCGATTGGTCTTCATTGCGTTCGTCCTTTACGTTGCCCCGTCCCAGCGCGGGGAGCCAGGGGAGTTCTCGTCGGCCGGCAACGCCGGGCGTCAGGCGCCCATCTGCCTCAGGGCGGCCTGGCGAGCGGCGGTCGCCCGGCCGAACACCCAGCCCAGAATGGCGCCGGCCAGGACCACCACGAACGCCGCCGCCAGCACGATCTTCAGGTTGCCCTGGAGCTTGTCGAGGTAGCCCGGCCGCGCCACGCCGAAGCAACTGATGGCCACGGCGGCGATCAGGAGGGCCACCGCCGCCCCGGCGATGGCGACCCCGCCGAACAGCCCGGCGCTGGCGTCGATGGCCTCGACGTAGGACGGCACGATGGGGGCCTCGGTCGGCTCTTGCGCGACGGCGGCCACCGGGCCGCCCATCACCGGCGGCGCCGCGGCCGCCGCGGCGCCCTCGCCCTCGATGTCGATGTGGTCCAGCACCTCGGCGCCCAGGCTCGTGTCGTCGCTCTCGCGCGTCAGGTCCAGCAGGCCCGAGCCGCTCCCGACGCCTTCCAGGGCGATCTGGTCCTCGATGCTCGGGGCGATCTGCGTCTTGGCCATCGGGTCGGCGGACTCGATCTCCAGCTCTTCGTCGTCGAAGATGCTGATGCCCTCGGCGGTGATGACCGTGTCTTCCTTGGTGGGGGGGGCGATGGTTTCGGCCTCGGAGAGGCTCACGGCGTCGCCCTCGGCGGGCGCCAGCTCGACGGCTTCGCCGCCGCCGACGAGGGCGTCGACCTCGTCGACCCGGAACATCCGTTTCGCCCCGTCCTGGAAGACGCGCAGCTTGGCGTCCCGAACCTGCGCGTTGAGCTCCTCCATGCTGATGCCCAGGCGCTGGGCCGCCTCGTCCTCGCTGTAGTACATCTTCTTGCCCATGGGATCCTGCTCCTGGCGCGCCGGGGCGCCGTTCGGGAGGCTTCAGTCCGTCTCCCGCAGCCGCTTGCTCTGCTGCACGAGCTTCTTGATCTCGCGCGGCGGCGGCTCGGTGTTGTACTCGTCCAGTTGCACGTCGAAGGTGAAGTTGCGCACCGCCATCAGGCGCAGCGTTCGCTTGCTGGCCAGGTACTGGTACACGCTGATTGTACCATGCCTCAGGTCGAGAAGGTACAGGCCGTACGACTCGCCCGTGACCTTCCCGGCCACGGCGATGATCTCGCCGCGCTGGGCGGTGGAGACCTCCGCCCGCGCCGGCGGGACCCCCCGGCCCACCTCGACCAGCAGGCACGTGGCAATGACACTTAAGAGGATGACAATCAGCCACTTGCCGGCGCCGCGGCGAGGGGATGCGGTCCGCTGGCTCGCCATCGCTTGCATAACTCTCCGTCGTGGGGGACGATACCCGTCAGCCGAACCGCCGATTATAGGAACGCCCCGCCCGCTTGCAAGGGATTTTTGCCCGCCCCGCCCCCGCGCGCGAGGCCGGCCGGCAAAAAACGGTTCCGCCTCCGCCAAAGC
>CAZXOC010000358.1:0-3777 GCA_964642165.1 uncultured Planctomycetaceae bacterium
CGACGACCGCCTGCGGGGATTCCTCGGTCGATTCGCCCCCTGGCCAGTCCTCGGGCCCGCATGAGGCTGGCCTTGTGAGGGAAGCGTCTATAAGCAAGGGAGTAGCGTGGGGCCGGGAAGAAGCCTCGCACACGGCCGGCGTCACTTCTCGGTCAACTGCACGGCCCCGGGCCAGTCCTCGCCGGGCGGGGCGGTGGTGTACTGCCGGCAGAGCGACAGGAACAGCGCGGCGGCCATGTCCTCGGGCCGGGCCTGGCGGATCGCCTCGAAGGCCCCGGCCGCCTCGGCAAAGCGGCGCCGCGCGAAGAGATCGACGGCCTCGCCGAAGGCCGCGGCGGCGGCACGCATCTCCGGCGAGGCCGACGCCATCGGGGCCACCACGTGCCACACGCCGACCGGCTCGGTCTTGCCGACCACCAGGAGCTTTCCGAGCGGCCGCGCCAGCAGCGTCCCGTCGTCGCCCTTGCCCCAGACGTGCTGGTCCACGAGGATCCGCGTGCCGAACTGCTTGTTGGCGGACTCCAGCCGGCTGGCGAGGTTCACCATGTCGCCGATCGCGGTGTAGTCGGATCGGTCGGTGGAGCCGCAGTTGCCGAACATGGCGGGTCCCGCGGAGATGCCGATGCGGCAGGAGAGGTCGACGGACTCCCCGAGCCTCTCGGCGAGTTCCGTGTTGAGATGTTCGACCTCGTCGAGGCACGCCGAGGCGGCGGCCAGGGCTCGCCGGGCGTGGTCCTCCTGGTCCACCGGCGCGCCGAAGAAGCCCAGGATGCCGTCGCCCAGGAACTTGTTGAGGTACCCGTCGTAGCGGTTCTGGATCACGTCCGTCATGCAGTCGAAGTACCGCCGCAGGACGGTGATGGTGTCCTGCTCGCCGAGGCGTTCGGCCAGCGCGGTGAAGCTCCGCAGGTCCGAGAAGAAGCAGCTCACCGTCCGCCGCCTGGGGTCGAGCTGGGAGGGGTCGGCCAGCACGACGTTCATCACGGCCGGGGAGAGCGTGTGCGCCAGCTCGGCGCGGATGCGGCGCTTCTCCCGCTCCTCGGTGGACTGGCGGTAGGCGGTCACCCCCAGGAAGCTGAAGATCATCGACGCGACCGGGGCCACGAGGACCAGCCAGAAGCCAAGCCACGCGAAGACGACCAGCACGTTGACCACGGCGAACCCGCCCACCAGGAGCGCCGCCAGCGGCCCGGCCTGGAGCACCGGCAGGCGGGCGCCCACCAGGGAGACCAGCGCCCCGGCGAGGACGATCGCCGCCAGGTGGAGCCCCCACGGCGCCTCACGCACGAAGGATTCCGAGGCGATCGTGTTGAGGACGTTGGCGTGCACCAGGACGCCGGGCATGCGCGCGTCCACCGGCGTGGGGACGAAGTCCATCGCCCCCGTGGCCGTCGATCCGACCAGGCAGATCTTCCCCCTCACGCGACGCCGTAGATCGACCAGGGCCTGGTCGAGCTCCCGCTGGGCGGCCGCGTTCGCGGCAGCCAACTGCCCGCGCAGCTTCATCAGTGACTCGACAGCCGGACGGTTCGGGTCACCGGCGCCCGGCGGGCCAAGATAGAGGTCCAACGTCTCCTCCTTGAACAACTCCTCGGCCAGCTCGTCGATTCGCCCTTCCAGGCGGCGTTCCTCGGCCAGCAGGTCGTCCGGTGGCGGGGGGACGTCGTTCGGCTCGTAGAGCGAGGCCCACTGCCGGGCGGCCTGGGCGGCCGTGCGCTGCCTGTAGATCACCTGTTCGTCCCGGAAGCACGCCAGCAGGTCGCTCTGGTTGAGCCGCTGGGCCACGTTCAGCGCGATCAGACGCGAGAGGGCGGTGTTCTTGCGATTCCAGTGCCTGCGCTGCCAGACGTAGCCGACGCTGTGGGCGGGGATGACGGCGAACCCGTCGGCGGCGGGCGCCCAGTTGATGAGCAGGCAGCCCTTCCGGTCCAGCGGGATGGCCCGAGCGACCTTCCCGGCGCAGCGGACGAGGACCTTCCGTCCGGCGGCCCGGACGTCGGTGGGCCCCCGCGCGGCGCACAGGTCGTCCGCCGCGACGGACAGGGCGAACTGCGGGTAGACGCGCCCGCCGGCCCGCGCCAAGAGCGGCACGCGCCGCATCACGCCGTCGAGCTCGGTCTGGAACGACACGAACCCGGTGCTGTGACAGGTCCGGGCGAACCGGACCGGCGGGGGCTCGACGCTGCCCTCCGGAGCCGCCTGCGCGGCGACGTCCTCCGAGGGCAGGCTGAACGCCTCGAGGTAGTGCAGGGCGCGGTGGCGCCAGTAGGCCCGCTTGGCGATCTCGAGCTCCGTGGTGATCTTGCCCTCGGTGTCCTGGCCGAGAACCCGGCGGACGACGTCGGCAAAGGACGTGTTCGGGTCCGCCTGGAGGATGTCGCGGACCTGGGCGTCGATCCGGCCATGCGTGGGCGGGGGCTTGCGGCCGAAGTCCACGTGGATGGGCAGCAGGACGCGGCCGCGGCGAAGCGCCTCTTCGAGGAGGGCGTCGTCGAAGACGGGGCGAGGCTCGGCCGTGCCGATCAGCGGGGCGGTGTCGGGGTCGTAGACCTTGGCCTCGGCGGACTCGTAGCGGGTTTCCTGGGGCTCGGGCATGATGGCGTCGAGCGCGACGGCCCGCGCGCCGCACTCCTGGAGGACCTGGATGATGCCGGCGAGGATCTCCCTCGGCCAGGGAAGGCGGCCCAGTTCCCGGAGGCTCGGGTCGTCGATGGCCACGACCACGACGTCCTCGCTTCGCGGGGCCGACGAGAAGTGGCGGAAGCGGTAGTCCAAGGCGAGCAGCTCGGCCCGCTCGTCCAGGGCGAGCAGGTGAGCGGCGGCCACGATCGCCGTGGCGGCGAGGCCCACCAGGAGCGCGAAGGCCGGCCGGGATGTCTTCGGCGAGCTTCCGAGCATGCTTGGAGTCTACCTCATCTCTGCCGAGGCGGACAAGAGCGTAGTCGGCGCGGCGCAGGGCCCGCCCCGGGCGCTCTTGGGCGGGAGGAAGTGCGGGGCGGAGGTTGATTGGCCATTGACTGCCCCCCCCGGCGCGGTATCATACGGGTGTCGGCACCGCAGAGGGTGCGCGAGCGCTCTCTGTCTTTGCCCGGCAACGGAGTCTCAGGACAAAAGGAGCTCGTGGAGCAGGCCGCCCGCCGAAGGGGTCGTGGGTTCAGCAGCGCTCTTCGACGGCATGGTGAGGTCTGCCCCGAGGCATTCCAGGTGGAGGAGCAACGCCATGGCGAGGCTGTTCGCAATCACGCTAGGGTTAGCGGCACTGGGAACCGCGTCGGCGGTGGGAGAACTTGTTCCCGTCGACCTCAAGCCGTACACGGACAACGGCCGGATCGGCCAGACCGTCCTGTTCTATGCTGACGTCAGCGAGGCATGCCGCTCGACCGTGCAGACGGTGACCATTCGTGATCGGGGCGCCGAGGGCGGCTCCAGCGGCGTCTTCTCCGGCTTCGACCTGGACTTCGTCGTCTTTGACAGGGACGGGGACATCGCAACGACGGACGACTGGATCCTCCCCGTGGAGAACCACCTGACGGAGATCGCGCCGGGCTTGCCCCCCCGCAAGGGGTCGGGCTCTCCCTACCAGCCGACGGAGACGCACCCGGGCCCCCTGTTCGGTGTCCTGGACGGCGAGGGGGACAGCTACAGCGTGGACTACGGGAGCGCGACGCTTGGCGAACTCGATGCGAGCTACCTCGCCGGAGTGGGCAACCTGTCCGTGGACACGTCCCATGGCTGGGTCAGCCTCGGGGATGGAGGCGAGATCACGGTCCAGTTCCC
>CAZXOC010000358.1:3877-6646 GCA_964642165.1 uncultured Planctomycetaceae bacterium
CTGGCCATCTGCTGCATCATCAGGAGGACGGGCGGGTCTTTCTTCGTGTTGCCGGTCTCGCCGCCCTGGACGGTCTGCTCGGTCGTCTGCGAGGCCACACCGGGGATGGTCAGGACCCGCGTCACCTGCCAGTTGCCGCTGCCGGCGTCGACGATGTTGGGCGAGTCGACCAGGAACACCACGTCGGCTTCGGACTGCCGGATGCTCAGCGTGGCCACGGGGGTCTTGAGGCGGAAGTCGTTGCGGCCGCGGCGTCCGATCACGCTGAGGCGCATCGCCCCGTACTTCAGCCCGAGCTGCGCCTGGGCCAGGTCGCCTTTCTTGCGAAGCTGTCCGAGGCCGCCCTTCGAGGCGCTGCGGATGGTCAGCTCGGCGCGGTCCTCGAACTTCACGACCACCTTGGCGCCGAAGCCCGTCCGGATGACGGTCATCTCGTCGAGCGTCTCGCCGGCCTTGAGGGGCTGCCACTTCTTCTCGCCCTTGCCGACGAGCAGCTTCTGGGCCGGGCCGGTCACCGACGCGACCGTGGCCTTCAGCGGCGTGGCGGCGACCTTCGCCGGGGGCGCGGCGGGGACCTTCGCCACGGGCGGTACCGCCGCCGGGGGACCTGCCAACGCCGACGAGGTCAACACCACGAGCACGAGCAGTGCGATCTTGCGCATCTTACTGGCCTCCTGAAGCCGTCTCCATTATACGCGGGAACTCGCCCGTCCGCCGATACGTATCCGCCCGCGTGAGGACGGCGACGAACTCCAGCCCCGTCACCGGCGCCAGCGGCGTGCCGACCGACATCATCCGCCGGTACTGGAGCTCCCGCAGGCAGTAGCGCTGGGACGGCCCGGTCAGCGTCAGGACCACCCCGCCGGGGACCTCGCAGGCCTGGCAGACCATGTAGGCGAGCTTGCCCTTGGTCAGCGTCCGCCCCGCGCCGTGCGTCCAGCGCCGGGCGACGATGCCCCGCTCGGCGAGCTTCTCGGCCCGCTGCTGGAACGACTTGGCCTGATCGTCGCCGTCCAGGAGCATCAGCAGGCCGCGGAAGGCATCGTTCTCGGTGACGGCCTTCTGCGAGGAAACGCGGTCGAGGAAGCCCGGGGAGCCGTCGTCGGCCGGCAGGGCCTCCTCGCCCCCTTCGATCTTCAGCGCCTGCTCCGCGCAGCCCATCATGCCGGCGGACAGCGCCAGCGCCGCCAGCACGGCTGCCTGTCTTGTTCGTCGTCGCATGGCCGTCTTCCGCCTCAGAAGCTAAGGGTCACCGCCGTCAACAGGAACTGCCGGCACGAGTCGTGCTCGAATGCCGAGCCCGGCTGGAACGCGCCGTAGCGGATCGTCCAGCTCAGGTCCGAGGTGATCCGCCAGTTGCAGTAGACGTCCCACTCCCAGCCGAGCCAGCGCGCGTCCTCCGTGGCCGTGGCGTCGCTGACCGCCCCGTCAGCCGACTTGTGGTAGAAGAACACCTTCGTGCCCAGCTCCATCTTCGCCAGCCGCTTGTGCTGCTCGAACGGGAAGAAGCTCGCGCCCAGGGAGTACATGTGCAGGTTCGAGACCCGCGGCGAGAACGCCAGGCCCGTGTCCCGGTAGCCGAAGGCGTTGAAGGCGTGGTCGCGCGTGCCCGGACGGTTGCCGCCGACGGTGGACGTCGCGCTCAACTGCCGGTCGTCGTCGCCGCTGGCCCAGATGTGCTCGAAGCTCACCTTCGGGTGCGTGGGCGCCTGGAAGAGGTACTCCAACTGCGTGTCGGTGGCCATGGCGCAGATGCGGTCGCGACCGGCCGTCACGCCGTCGGAGAACGTCTTGCCGAACTCGCCGACGGCCTCCACCTGGTAGCGCAGGTGCGGCAGGAAGAGGCTGCCCCGGCTGCCCACGCCCACGTAGCGGCTGGAATAATCGTACCCCTGGGCGGCATCGAACGGGTCCGGCCGCGTCTGGTCGTGGTTGTCCAGGTAGTACGCGAACGGCCGGTGGCGGTCGAAGCCCGTGTAGCTCAGCTCCGCGCCCCACAGGCAGCGCCGCTGGTGGTCGTACACGGCGCCGGCGTCGTCGATGTTCCGCGTCTCGTGGATGGTCTTGCCCAGCAGGGCCTTCAGCTTCCAGTCCCACAGGGACGTCTCGAAGCCGATCATGTCCAGGGGCATGGACAGCACGAACCCCGTGCCGATCTCGGTGAACTGCCGCCCGACCTTCACCCCCAGGCCGATCGGCGGGTCCTGCCCGGTCCGGTTCCGCAGCAGCCGCGCGAGGTCGAACCGGTACCAGGCCCGCTCGATCTCCAGTCCGCTGTACTGATCGCCGTGGCGCTCGACGGGGTTGGTGCCGGCGTTCCAGTCGTCGTAGCCGAGCAGCCCGCGGACGTAGAACCGGTGAACGCCCTGGATGTTGGCGCTGCCCCAGCCCCGAAGCTGGTACTGGCGCAGGGTGCGGGTCCTGCGGGCCTGCGCGTCGTCGTAGCGGTAGAAGGCGAAGTTGAACCACCCGCCGCCGTCCACGCCGGTCTCCTGCGCCTCGGCGATTTGCTGATCCAGCCGGACGCGAAGCTGCTCATCGTAGACGCGCCGCCCGTCGTCGCCCTGGGCGCCCGCCTGCGCCGCGGCGGCGGCCAACACCGCGCCCGCCGCCACGCCGCACCACCTCGCCCGGCGCCATCGCCTCTCTGGTCGCTCCGGAATCATGATGACCCTCATAGGACGTGCTGCCGTTATTCTCTATACCGGCACGAAACGCCCTGGGGCTTTAGCGTATCCGCTCGCCGCCGGACCCGCCAGAGGTTCCTTC
>CAZXOC010000359.1:0-6520 GCA_964642165.1 uncultured Planctomycetaceae bacterium
CCCCGGCTACTGGGGCTACGCGACGCGGTACGCGGTGTACGGCCTGGCGGCGATGGAGACGGCGCTGGGGACGGACTTCGGCGTCTCGAAGGTCCCGGGGCTGGGCCAGGCGGGCTACTTCCCCCTCCACACCACCGGGCCGACGGGCTACTACTTCAACTTCGCCGACACGGGCGGGCGCAACCGGCGCGGCAACCTGCCGGCGCTGTTCTGGCTGGCGAGGCGGTACCGCAAGCCGTTCCTCGCCGCGGCCGAGCGCGAGATGATGGCCGCGCGGCGCGCCTCGGTGCCGGACGTGATCTGGTACGTCCCGCCCGGCGGCGCCGCCGCGCCCGAGGCCGAGGAGGCGAAGCTCTTCCGCGGCAAGGTCGAGGTGGCCGTCTTCCGCTCGGCGTGGAACGACCCGAACGCCCTCTTCGCCGCCGTCAAGGGCGGCTACAACCAGGTCAACCACGGGCACCTCGATCTGGGCAGCTTCGAGCTCGACGCCCTGGGCGTGCGGTGGGCCCGCGAGCTGGGCGCCGACCACTACAACCTGCCCGGCTACTGGGGGCGGGGGCCGACCGCCCAGCGGTGGAAGTACTACCGCCTCGGGTCGCTCAGCCACAGCGTGCCCCTGCTGGACGGCCGCAACCAGGACGTCCACGCCGTCGCGAAGGTCGAGGCGTTCCGGGCCGACGGGGCCAACGGCTTCGCCGTCGTCGACCTGGGCACGGCGTACAAGCACGCCGCCTCGAAGGCGAGGCGCGGGCTGAGGATGGTCCAGGGCCGCGCCGTCCTCGTGCAGGACGAGCTGGAGATCACCCGCCCCTGCGAGGCCGCCTGGGGCATGACCACGGATGCGAAGATCGCCGCCGACGGCGCGGAGGCGACCTTGACGCTCGATGGGCGAGCCCTGACGGCGCGGGTTCTCTCGCCCGCCGGGGCAGTCTTCCGCGCCGAGTCCGCCGAGCGCAAGAAGCCCGAGGCTACCAACCAGGGCATCCGCCGGCTGATGATCCGCGTGCCGGCGAAGCCGGGGCCGCTGCGCTTCGCCGTGCTGCTGTCGCCCCACTGGCCCGGCGGCAGGCAAGTCAAGTCCTCGAAGGTCGTCCCGCTGGGCGAGTGGAAGTAGGGCCGCCGCTCACTGGCGGCGCGGCGGCTCGGCGGCGTGCGTCTTGACGGCGAGGTCGATGGCCAGGTTGGTGGCGGCGATCATGCTGGTGGGGTCGGCCCGGCTCTTGCCGGCGATGTCGAAGGCCGTGCCGTGGTCGGGGCTGGTGCGGAGGATCGGCAGGCCGAGCGTGACGTTGACGGCCTCGCGCCAGGCCAGGAGCTTGATGGGGATGAGCCCCTGGTCGTGGTACATCGCGACGATGCAGTCGTAGCGGTTTTCGAGGGCCTTGAGGAAGAGCGTGTCGGCGGGGAAGGGCCCCTCGACGCGGATGCCCGCCTCGGAGGCCATGAGGATCGCCGGTTCGATGACGCGGGTCTCCTCGTCGCCGAAGCTGCCGTCCTCGCCGGCGTGGGGATTGAGCCCGCAGACGGCGATCCGCGGGTGCTCGATGCCGAACCACTCCCGCAGCGCCCGGTCGGCGAGGTCGATGGGGTTGAACACGCAGCCGATCGTGAACAGGTCGCGGATGTGCATCAGCGAGGTGTGGACGGTGGCCAGCGCCACCTTGAGCTGCGGCGCGACGAACATCATCGCCACGTGGCGGGCGCGGCACTTGTGCTTGAGCAGCTCGGTGTGGCCGGGGTACTTGCGATGCCCCGCGAGGTGCCAGGAGGCCTTGGAGATCGGCGCGGTGACGACGGCGTCGATCAGGCCGGCCTTGGCGGCCTCGATGGCGTCCACGCAGAACGCCATCGACGCCTGCCCGCCGATCTTGCTGGGCCCGCGGTGCATCCGCGCGGGCATGGAGATCTCGTCGTAGTCCAGCACGACCAGCTCGTGGGCGTACTTGCGGATGTCCTCGTGGTGATCGCGGTGAAAGGGCAGGTCGGCCTCCAGCATGTCGGCGGTGTAGACGAGCTGTTCGCTCAGGCCGAAGACGACGAACTTCGCCCGCCCGCGCAGTTGGGGCTCGGCGAGCGCCTTGACGACGACCTCGGCCCCGACGCCGCAAGGGTCGCCCATCGTGATCCCGATTGTCGGCTGGTATTCGTCCATCGCCTCTTCATGAGAACAACGCACCCCACGACCCTCCGGGGACGCGGGGCGGCTGCACATCCGTATCTTACCGCCATCGGGGACTTCGCGGTGGCAAAAACACCGATTCGTCCGACGCGCAGCGCGGCGGCGGGCGGCGCCGCGGGCGGACGTGCTCGCGGTAGACGCCCTGGTGGATCACGACGCACTCGCCGGGCTCGAGGGCCTCGGCGGCCCGCTGGATGGTCTGGAACGGCCCGTCCTCGCTGCCGTCGTTGTCGTCGCTCGCCTGGGGGTGCTCGCGGGCGACGTGGTAGGTCCGCGCGCACGCCCGCGGCTGTTCCCACGTCTTGAACCACGTCCCGTCCGGCAGCAGCACCGGCGGGTCCAGCTCACGCAGCGGGCAGCCCTTCGGGTCGTCCATGAAGTGCTCCTTTCGCGAGGGCCCGGCGAGGGGCGTCCGAAGTGATCAAGCCGACCACGTCACCGAATGGTATGCGGGCTCGCGGTGTCGCTTCAACACCGAGCGGCGAACCGTCGGCGCACAGGCAAGCGCATGGGGAGTATGGCGGGCAAGGGCCCCGGATCACGCGAAGCCGGCGTCGCGGAGCTTCTGGAGGGTCACCGCGCCGCGGCCGGGGCCTTCGCCGTCGGACGCCTCGCCGGTAAGCTGCCGAAGGTAGCGGCGGACGTACTTGCCGATGACGTCCGTCTCGACGTTGACCTTCGCCCGGACGGCCAGCTCGGCGAACGTGGTCTTCTGCCACGTCGTGGGGATCAGCGCGACGGCGAACGCGCCGTCCTCCACCGCCGTCAGCGTCAAGGACACGCCGGCGACGGCGACGGAGCCCTTCACCACCATCTCGTCGGTCAGCTCCCTCGGCGCGGCGAAGCCGACGGTCCACTGCTCGGGGGCGCGGTCGATCCGGCGGACCTCCGCGACGCCGTCGACGTGGCCCTGCACGAGGTGCCCGCCGATCTCGTCGCTCGGCCGCAGCGGCCGCTCCAGGTTGACCTTCGCCCCCGGACGCACGCGGGCCAGCGTGGTCCGCGTGACCGTCTCGCCGGCCACGTCGAAGTCCACCTCGCTGCCGGCGATGCGGCAGGCGGACAGGCACGCCCCGCTGACGGCGACGCTGTCGCCCAGCTTGAGTCCCGCGGCGAGTGGCCCGAGGTCGACGGTCAGGCGCAGGCCGTCGCCGACCCGCCGGGCGGCCCGCACCTCGCCCACGTGCTGGATGAGCCCGGTGAACATGTCGCCTCCATGCTAGGCCATCGGCCTCGAGGCCGCCAGGGGCATCTGCCGGAGGGCATTCAGCGCGCCCGGCCCGCAGCGGCGCCGCGGGCGCTGCGGATGCGCCGGAGCGCCGCCTTGGCGCGCTCGGCCGGCAGGCTCCCCGGCGCGGATTGAGCCAGGCGCCTCAACAGCGCCGCCGCCTTCGGCGTGCCGATCCGCTCCAGCACGCGGATGGCCCGCGCCGCGCGCCGCGTCGCGGGCGTGGCCGGATACGGAAGGGCCAGGGCCTTCAGCAGCGACTCCAGGCGGCTCTTCGCTTCCGGCGAGTCGGCGGACTTGAGGGCCTCTCGCAGAGCGGGCTCCACCCGCCGGCCCAGCAGCGACAGGCTGTCGTAGGCCCGGGCGCGAGCCGCATAGCGGCCGGCGTCCAGGTCGCCGATCCATCGCCGGGCCCCCAGCGGCTCGGCGGAAACAGGCCCCACGCGCTCGGCGACCAGCGCCACGGCCTCGTCCCCGCCCGCGGCCAGGGCGCACATGGCCCGGTAGGCCCGCGGGCCGGCTTCGCCGTCCAGTTGACCCCACAGGGCCCGCATCCGCGCGGCGTCGGGACTCGCGCCGCGTGCGGCGGGGGCATCCAGGGGAAGTTGCCACCACCACGCCAGCAGATCCTCGGGCGACTCGAACCGTCCGGCGAAGGGCTCGTCCGTCACGACCTCCAGGATGCGCAGGGCCGTCTTCAGCGGGAAACGGCACGCGCCCAGGCGCTCGATCACGGCGACGGCGCGTTCGTCCGCGCGCAGCGCGACGACCGGCAGGGCGATCTCCATCGCCCCCGTGTCGCGCACGATCGGTCCCAGGCGCAGCAGGGCGGCGACGCCCGGGTCGGCCTTGCGGAAGGCGGGCTCGGCCAGGGCGCCCAGGGCGGCTTCCCGGATGTGATAGACGCCGTCCGTCAGGGCGGCCTTCAGGTGCGGCAGGGCCTTGGGATCGCCGAGGCGCCCCAGCGCGCCGATGGCCTCGATCCGGGCGTCTCGGTCCTTATGGTGCAGCGCCTCGATCAGCGCGGGCAGCGCGCGCCGGTCGCCGATGAGCCCCAGCGCCTTGGCCGCCTCTCGCGGCACGCCGAGCTTGTCGTCCTTCAGGGCCGCGATGAGGTCCGGCAGGGCCCCCTTGGCCTCCGGGCCGATCCGCCCCAGGGCCGCCGCGGCCTCGTACCGGACCGTGTTCCATCGATCGTTCTTCAGGCGGTCCACCAGGTCGCCCACGGCGGGCGCCGCGACCGCCCCCAGAGAACCCAGCATCCGGCAGGTCCCTTCGCGGGTGTACCGGTGGCTGCTGTGAAGCCGGCGGATGAGCTCCGGTACGGCCTTGGGGCCCCACCACCCCAGCCTCAGCGTGCCGGCGTCGACGTGCTTGCCGGCCTTCGCCGTGACGCGCAATTGCGACGGGCAGCGGTATCCCTTGGCCGAGGCGTGGAGGCGGTAGCACCAGCCCTCGACCAGGCCGGTCGCGCGGCAGCGGCCGCCGCCGAGGGCCTTCAGAACGGGCGCCGCCTCCGCGATGCCGTGCCCGAAGCTGCGGCCGGACAGCTCGAGCTGGCAGCCCGGCTTGGCCTCGGCCACCGGCTTGCCGTCGGGGTTGACCACGCGGAACACGGCCGAGCCGGTCGGCCTGAGCTTCACGTCGATCGCGGGCGGCGCCGGATCGAGCGTGGTGGTCTGGATGATCGCCATCCCGGCCTGCGAGCGATCGGCCAGGCGCGTCACGACAACGACGTCGATCGCCTCGTCGCGGTCGCTGGCGAACGGCCGGCGCAGGTAGCCGTGGAAGCGCCCTTGCTCGTCCGTCGGTAGGCGGAAGTGCTTGCCGATCCCGGCAGAGAAGCGCGACTCTCCCCAGCCGGGACTCACATGGGGCTTGAGCTTGGGGCGCTGCGGCTCGCGGCCGTCCCGGGTGCTCGCGTCCCGGCGCTTCCGCGCCTCGGCGATGCGCCGGCCGTCCTGCACCGAGGCTCGCGACCAGTGCGCCATGGCCAGGACCGTCAGGTCCGCGGCGGGTCTGCCGTCGCCCCGGAGGACGCGCCCGCGGAAGGACGGCGCGCCGAGCACCACGAAGTCCACGTCAGTCCGCACCTTGCCGCGCTGGACCGTGAGCGTCCTCTCGCCGGTTGTGGGGTAGTACCGGTCGTGCGTCCCTTCGCAGTACAGCGCCACGTCTCGCGGCAGTGTGTACAGGCAGAACCGCCCCTTGCCGTCCGTGGTCACGGCGGCGCGGTTGCCCTTGGCGTCGGCGGTCGAGAAGTTGAGGCTCGCCCCCCCGACGGGGCGCCCTTCGGCGTCGCGGACCGTGCCCGACAGGCCCTGGGGGCGTTTGACGTACAGCTCGTCCGCCCGGACGTCCCGCTTGAAGATGCGCACCGCGGCGCCTTCGCTCCAGACGCCCGTGGGCAGCCCCTCGACGCGCAGGACGTACCCGTATTCGCTTCGCGGCACGTCATGGAACCGGTAGGCGCCGAGCCGGTCCGTGCGGGTCGTCCGCGTCCTGCCGTCGCCGCTGTGCCAGAGCGAGACCGTCGTGCCGACGGCGGGCCTGCCGCCGGGCGCCTCGAGCACGCGGCCGCTGACGCACCGGCCTGCCGGGGCCTGTTTCGTGGCGGCCGTGGGCGCCGGCGCCCCGGCCGGACTCGCCCCGACGCACGCGCACGTGGCCGCCGCCGTGGCGAAGAGCGCCAGCCGGCTTCGTCGCAGGTGGGCCGTCTCTCCCGTGGCCCCGCGGCCTGCCCGCCCCACGGCCCTCCCGCCGGCACGATTTCCGGTCCCCGCGAACATAGTACCCTCATGCTAGACAGCCGGGACGTAAGGCACAAGCGCCGCGACGCGCCCGCACGACGACGCGAGGCGAGCCCTGCGCTCGCACCGGCTCCGCTTGGCGTACGATCAAGCGCGCAATTGCCGATTCGCCTCTTGCGTCGCGGCGGCGCAAGAGGATGGTCTCGTCTGTCCGTCGTCAGCAAGACGAGTCGGCCCATGTCGGGCCGGCCTGGAAGGAGACCACCCACGGTGTCACAACGGCGGATGATTGGCGTACCGGTGAGTCTGGCCGATTGGCTCGGCGGCGGGGCCGGCAGATTCCGGGGCTCCTCAGAAGAACCA
>CAZXOC010000360.1:0-6515 GCA_964642165.1 uncultured Planctomycetaceae bacterium
GACGTCAACGGGGGCGGCCCCCGCTTCCGATCGCCGGAAACGAAGGCCGCCCCCGTGAAGGCGGTGGGGCTCGTCGCCGTCGCCGCTCAGCGGGTCAGGCCTTCTCCCGCGTGCGTCGCCGCGTCGGCATCTCGAACTTCTTGCCCTTCATCTCCTCGAAGGCCTTCTTCTGCTCGGCGGTCAGCACCTCGAGGGCCTGCTTGTCCGCGTCCGTGCGGAGCTTGCGGTACTTCTCGTAGGCCTCTCGGCGCTGTTCCTGGGTCGCGTCGCGCATGGAGGCAAACAGCTCCGTTCGCTTCGCCTGCATGTCCTTGGTGATCTGGGCGACCTTCTTCTGCTGCTCGTCCTTGAGCTTCAGCCTGCCGGCGACGTACCGGTTGCCCAGGCTGTCCGTGACGGCGCGGACCTGCATGCGGATCTGGTACAGCCGCCTCGTCTGCTCCCGGGCCAGCACGTCGCGAAGCTTCTCGCGGGCCTTTCCGTCGAACTGGTCGGACAGCTCGGTCATCTTCGCCCGCCGCTTCTCGCGGTCCTCGATCTCCCGCAGGGCGGTGTACTGCTTCCGCATCTCCGCCCTGAGGTCCTCGCCGAGCTTCTTGACCTTGGCGACCTGCTCCTCGTTGAGCTTCAGCTCCTTCTGCACCTGCTCCATGCTCAGCAGGCCCAGGAGGCTGCCGCGACTCATCCCCCCGCCGTACCCGCGCCGCGCCCTCCGGGGCGCCTGCTCCTGGGCGACGACGAGCGCGGCCCCGAGGACCAGCACCATCGCCAGCACCGACACACTCCGAACTCGCATCATCTCATTCTCCTTCCAGAACTGTGCCTACGGGGACCCGCCCGTAGCCTCTCGAACCCGCGCCATCCTACCCCCACCCGCCCGGCCGTGCAAGAGCCACCATGGCTGAAGCCGCAATGTGTGGGGCCGGCCTCCGTCAGGCCAACGAGGTCGCTTGGCGCGTCCGTCCCCGTCATGCGAAGTCCGGCTCTCCTGGCCCGCTACCGCTGCGTCATCGGCTTGCCTTCCGGCTGTCCACCATCACCCCATGCTGCCGCCTGCCCCGGCTTCCTCTCGCTCGCCGTGAGAACTCTTGTCTTCTGGTCTTGGTCACGCGGCCTCGCGCCACGCCTCGCCGCTGCGAAGCATCGAGAACATGCACCGCAGCAAGGCGCGGACCTGGTTCTTGCAGCGCGCCTGCTGATCCACCAGCCGCCGGTGAGACTCGATAGACGGCTCTTTCAGGCGTCCCAGCCAGAGCGCCGCCTCCTGCGACGATCCGCGGATCGTCTCGTGCTTGATCTGCCGGCCGCGCTCGCCCAGAATGCGCATCGTCGACCTTCGCTGCTGCGCGGCTGGTCCCACGTGATGCGCCGCTTGTCTCCTTCCCGGTATCCGAGGCGATGGTGCGAACATCGACCTCGAACGCACCGAAAGGAGGCGTCCTTCATGGAGTCAGGAGAGAGAATGGTGAGAATAGGCGTTGCCGTCCTACCGTGCCTTACTTTGTTGAGCGTCGCCGTTGCGGGAACGGGGTTCGGCCAGGAGCCCAAGAAGGCGAAGAAGCCCGTCAAGTACGCGCTGGCGAAGTACCGGGGGTTCTCGATTCCGCAGATCGACCTGAACGGCCGCGCCGATCTGCAAATCATCATCAGCAAGGACCCGCGGATCTACATGGGGCACCCGAGCTCCGTGCTGCTGGACGACGGCAAAACGATCGTGATGATGTACCTGGACCAGCACGGCCGCGGGCGGCTGATGTGGCGGCGGAGCGAGGATGGAGGCAAGACGTGGTCGAAGCACCTGCCCCTGCCGGAGGGTTGGGACGAGCCCGTGGTGATCGAGGGCAAGAAGCATCCGCCCTTCCTGGAGGTCCCGATCCTCTACAAGGTGACGGACGCCAGGGGCACACAGAGGATTGTTCTGTACACGGCCGGGCGGAGCGACTATCCCGCGCGCCACGCCGTCTCCGAGGACGGGGGCGGGACGTGGTCGCGACTCAAGCCGATTCTCTTCGACGGCAGGGAGCTGTTCCACACGATCGTGTTCCTCTCCGATCTGATCCGCCTCAAGGACGGGAGTTACATGGGAACGTGGCATTACCGGGGAACTACCTACGTAGCGACGACGAAGGACGGCCTGAGCTTCTCCAGGCCCCGCGTGGCGGCCCAGTACCCCAAGGCCTACCCGTGCGAAGGCTGTCTGATCCGCTCGCCGGACGGCGGGAAGATCGCCCTGCTGCTGCGCGAGAACAACCGCGTGTACAACTCGCTGATCTGCTTCAGCGAGGACGAAGGGCAGACCTGGACGAAGCCGCGCCAGATGCCCGACTCGATCACGGGCGACCGTCACCAACACACGTATACGCCGGACGGGCGGCTGTTCATCTCGTTCCGCGACCGCGGGGCCAAGACGCCGACGTACGGCGACTGGGTCGCGTGGGTCGGCACGTTTGGCGATCTGGAAAACGCCCGGGAGGGGCAGTATCGCGTCCGCCTGAAGGACAACCTCAAGGGCGCTGATTGTGCCTACCCCACGCAGCACCTCCTGCCGGACGGCACGATCTTCGCAGCCACGTACGGGCAGTGGGGCCGGGGCGAGAAGAACTCCATCCTGGGCTATCGCTTCAAGATCGAGCAACTGGATTCGCTGGCCGGGAAAGCGGGGAGCGGGAAATGAACCAAGCGACGATGACGAGACGGGCGATGCTGAAGAAGCTGGGGCTTGGCGCCGCGGCTTCGCTGTCGATTCCGAGATGGCTTGCGGCGGCAGGAGAACCGGCTGCGCGTCCCAACGTGCTGTTCGTGGCCGTCGACGACATGCGGGACTGGACGGTCGGCCTCGGCGGCTACGCGGGGAAGGTCCACACGCCGAACCAGCAGCGCCTCGCGAAGATGGGCGTGGAGTTCACGCACGCGTACTGCGCCTCGCCGCTGTGCTGCCCCAGCCGCGCCGCCGTCATGACCGGACTGATGCCAACCACCAGCGGAATCTACAACAACGGGCAGTGGTGGAAGCCCCACATGCCCGACGCCGTCACGATCCCGCTGCACTTCCGGGCACACGGGTACAAGGTGGCGGGCGCGGGGAAGGTTTTCCATCACACGGCCGGCAACAACCCGCCGCAGCAGTGGGACGAGTTCCGGCGCCTCGTCTTCCGGGACGACCCGTGGTATCGCGGCGCGAAGCTGAACTACCCGTGGTCGAAGGTCGGCCCCCCGCCGGAAGGCTTCCCGTTCTGCGGCTTTGGGGGCCTGCCCCACGAGAACGACTGGGGGCCGCTGCCCGGCAGGGACGAGCGGGACTACGACGACGCGAGGACCGTCGACTTCGCCGTGGAGTACCTGCAGCGCAAGGACGGCGCATCGGCTCGGCCCGGGAAGGGCCGGCCCTTCTTCCTCGCGTGCGGCATCTTCCGACCCCACTTGCCGTGGTACGTGCCGAGGAAGTACTTCGACCTGTACCCGCTGGACGAGATCAAGCTGCCCGAGGTCCGCGAGGACGACCTGGACGACATTCCCAGGGAAGGCCGGGCCCTCTCGAAGGCCCGCCGGAGCGACCTCGAGAAGATCACGTCGGCCGGCAAGCGGAAGCACGCCGTGCAGGCGTACCTGGCCAGCATCACGTTCGCCGACGCCCAGTTCGGGCGCCTGCTCGACGCGCTGGAGAGCAGCCCTCACGCCGACAACACGATCGTCGTGTTCTGGTCGGACCACGGGTGGCATCTGGGGGAGAAGCAGCACTGGCACAAGATGACGTTGTGGGAGGAGGCGACGCGCGTGCCGCTGCTCATCGCCGCGCCGGGCGCCGCGAAGGCCGGCGCCCGCTGCGACCGGCCGGTGAGCCTGGTCGACATCTACCCGACGCTGATCGACCTGTGCGGCCTGGCGGCGAAGCCCGAGTTGGATGGGCAGAGCCTCGCGGGTCTGCTGCGGGACCCCGGCGCGAAGCGCGACCGTCCCGCGGTCATGGTGTACCGTCGCGGCCAGTGTGCCGTGCGGTCGCGGCGGTGGCGGTACATCCGCTACGCCGACGGCGGCGAGGAGCTCTACGACCACGAGAGCGATCCCAACGAGTGGACGAACCTCGCGGGTCGCCCCGAGCACAAGGCGGTCATCGCGGACCTCGCCCGCTGGATTCCGAAGAAGCCTGCCCCGCACGCACCGTCCAAGGGCGCGTATCGCTTCGACCCCAGGACGTACAGTTGGGTCCGCAAGAAGACGGGAAAGAAGACGCTCGGCGCCGCGCCGGGGCACGCCCCGCGAACGAAGGTGAGAAATGGCCGCTAGTCAGCATGCCCCCCTCGCGATCATGCGGGGCACGGTGCGCGACCGCATGGCAGTCATCGAGCCCCATGCCCGCAACCGAAGCGTGCTGGACGTGGGGTGCGTCGACGCCCGGCCGGACCGCGAAGACAGCGCCGCACGCCTCAACCGCAAGGAGGATCTGCTCTTCCGCTCCCTCGCGGCCTGCTGCTCTGACCTGGTCGGCGTGGACATCGATACCGAGGGCGTGTCGGTCCTGAAGGAGCGCGGGCACAACGTGGTCTGCGCGGACGCTTCGACCATGGACCTCGGGCGAGCGTTCGACGTGATCGTCGCCGGGGAGGTCATCGAGCATGTCAGCGACGCCCACGCCTTCCTGACAAACCTCGCGGCCCACATGCACGAGCGGAGCGTGCTGGTCGTTTCGACGCCCAACCCCTTTCATTCCAAGCAGATTCGCAGGATCTACCGCCACGGCCGGCCGGCCGTGCACGAGCAACACGTGGCCTGGTACGACCCGATCACTCTCCAGGCGGCCTTGCGCAGAGCCGGACTGGTCGCCTTCGAAGGCTGGTGGGTGCAGCCGCACCGCTCCCTGCTTAAGACCTGGCGACGCCTGCTGAGGGCCTACTTCAGCCATTCCTTCGTGCTGCTTGCCCGCCGGGCGGACCAGGCCGCCCCGCCTGAGTAAGGGACCTTCACCGCGAACCCGCTGAATACGATCCGCCGGCGCCGCGCCGGACGGCACGTGATCGAGGAGGCCCGATGAGGAAGATGACACGACGCCAGTTGCTGAAGGTCGGCGGCCTGGGCCTGGCGGCCGCGGGAACCGGGCGACTGGCTTCCGCGCTCGCCCCCGCCCGCGGCGCCTCGAAACTCAACGTCCTGTTCATCGCCGTCGACGACCTGCGCCCGATGCTGGGCTGCTACGGCGACGCGACGGCGATCAGCCCGAACATCGACGGGATCGCCAAGCGCGGCATGGTGTTCGAGCGGGCGTATTGTCAGGAGGCCGTCTGCTGCCCGTCGCGCCTGTCGCTGATGACCGGGCGCCGACCCGACACGATCGAGGTCTGGGACCTCGCGACGCACTTCCGGGACGCCCTGCCCGACGTGATCACGCTGCCGCAGCACTTCAAGCGGCACGGCTACCACACGCGAAGCATCGGCAAGGTCTATCACGGAAGCGGCCGGCCGTCGAGCGACCCGCCGTCCTGGTCGCAGCCCGCGAAGTACGCCGTGGCCCTGGAGGCCAAGGTCCGCTACGCGAATCCCGAGAACCGGAAGGGCAAGGGGCTGAAGCGCGACGCCACGGAAGCGGGACGCGCCAAGGGCAGTGTCTACATCGACCAGATCGTCTGCGACGAGGCCGTCCGGGCCCTGCCGGAGCTGAAGAGGAAGGGCAAGCCGTTCTTCCTGGCCGTGGGCTTTCGCAAGCCGCACCTGCCCTTCTGCGCCCCGAAGAAGTACTGGGACCTGTACGACCGCGCGAGGATCCCCGCGCCGGAGTCGACGAAGCACCCCGCGGGCGCGCCCGAGCTGGCCGTGCGAAGCTGGAGGGAGCTGGAGGGCTACCGGGACATCCCGACCGACGGCAGGATTCCGCCCGAGAAGGTGCGGCAGTTGCGGCACGGCTACTACGCGTGTGTCAGCTACGTCGACGACCTCGTCGGGCGGCTGCTGAAGGAGCTGGACCGCCTGGGCCTGACGGACAACACCGTCGTGGTCCTGTGGGGCGACCACGGCTTCCACCTGGGCGAGCAGGGCCTGTGGACGAAGGCGAACAACTACGAGTGGTCCACGCGCGCGCCGCTCATCCTCGCCGTGCCCGGGCAACCCAACGCCGGCGGCCGCACGTCGGCGCTGGTGGAGTTCGTCGACATCTACCCGACGCTCGCCGACGCGTGCGGACTGCCGATCCCGCGGGGCCTGGAGGGCATCAGCATGATGCCGCTGCTGGGCCGGCCCGATCGGCCGTGGAAGAAGGCCGCCTTCAGCCAGTACCCGCGCGACCGCAAGAGCCACCGCCACCGCAAGCACGGCCACTTCATGGGCTACGCCGTCCGCACCGACCGCTATCGCTACGTCGAGTGGCGCCAGTGGAAGACGACCAAGGTCGTCGCCCGGGAGTTGTACGACCACCGCAGCGACGCGAAGGAGATGATCAACGTCGCCGCCCGCAGGGAGCACGCGGCCACCGTAGCCAGGTTGAGCAAGCTGCTGAGCGCCGGCTGGCAGGCCGCCCTGCCGCCGGG
>CAZXOC010000361.1:0-6507 GCA_964642165.1 uncultured Planctomycetaceae bacterium
CCCCGACATGCTTGCCGTCAGCACGCTGGGCCAGTTGGCCAGGAACCCCCGCGTCAGCGCGTTGCGGCGCTTCATCACCGACTGGTACCTCTCCTACCTCAGCGCCGACAACACGCGCAGCGTCCCCGAGGCCGGGCCTCAGGAGAGGCTGTCTCTGACCGGCGACAACCTGCCGAACGTCATCCAATACCTGAAGGAGCGGCATGGCGACCGACTCGACAAGATCCTGCGGACGCTCTCGGAGAGGGTGCCGCGACTGGAGAGCATCCGAGCCGAGCCGATGCTTGACGGCAGGCTCCTGCTTCAGATCAAGGATGCTCCGTTCGAACGTCCCGTGCTGGCCAAGTTCGCCTCGGACGGGACGCTGAAGATGCTGGCGTACCTGACGCTCCTGTACGATCCCCAGCCGCCGCAGCTCATCGGGATCGAGGAGCCGGAGAACCAGCTTCATCCGCGATTGCTTCCCGGCCTCTGCGAGGAATGCAGGGCGGCCGCCGGCGCCTCCCAGCTCTTCGTGACCACTCATTCGCCCTATTTCGTCAACGGGGTGCGCCCCGAGGAGCTATGGGTGCTCTACAGGGATGAGGAGGGATTCGCCCACGCCCAAAGGGCAGGCGAGATGCGCGGGATCTCCGACTTCGTGGCCGCCGGCGCGCAGCTCGGCCATCTGTGGGTGGAAGGCCACTTCGAGGCAGGCGACCCCCTGACCAACGCGGGCGCCCCCAGGAACGCCGCGGGCTCCTCGCCGCGTGGGGACGGGGGGTAGGCGGTCATGCACATCGAGTTCCTTCTCGAGGAACCGTCGGCGGAGGCGGCCCTGCGCCATCTCGTCCCGAAGATCATCGGCACGGAGCACACCTTCGCCGCGCACCCCCACCAGGGCAAGCGCGACCTGCTGCAGAGCCTGCCCAATCGCCTCCGAGGCTACGCGAGGTGGCTGCCTGACGACTGGCGGATCGTCGTGCTGATCGACGAGGACCGACAGGACTGCCGGGAGCTGAAGGCGCGCATGGAGCAAGCGGCGCGCGCGGCCGGGCTCGCCACGCGCGGTGCGGCCCCGGCGACGTCGCGGATCCAGGTGGTGAACCGCATCGCCGTCGAGGAGCTGGAGGCGTGGTTCCTCGGCGACGCCGACGCCGTACGCGCCGCCTATCCCCGTGTTCCCGCCACCTTCGAGAGGCGCGTGGCCTACCGGCAGCCCGACGGGATCCGAGGCGGCACGTGGGAGGCGCTCGAACGGCTGCTCCAGCGCGCGCGGTACTTCGCCGGGGGGCTGGCGAAGATCGAAGCCGCAACGGCGATCTCCCGGCACATGGACCCCACGCGGAACACGTCCCGGAGCTTCGGGGCCTTCCGCAGCGCGCTGGCGGACCTTGTCGGGGCCTGACGCGGCAGGCGCCGACGCGATCGTCTTTGGCGGACCGCGGCCTCGGCCCTGTTCCGGCGGCCCCGGTTCGGGTATAGTGTCGCGATACGCGCTGACGCGAGAAGCAGGAAGGCAGCCCATGGCAACAGTCGTGAACGGTGAGCGGATCCACCCGGGCGAGATCGAGGCGGAGGTGGACCGTCTGCGGCCGCAGTACAAGGCGTACGTCGAGGCGAACGACGAGTCCGGCGAGTCCGGCGAGGAGCAGCTTCGCGAGTGGGCGACGGAGAACGTCGTCGAGCGGGCGCTCGTGCGCCAGGCGGCGCGCGACCTGGACGTGGAGATCCCGCCGGACGACGTCGACCAGGCCTTCGAGGAGATGAAGGACCGCCTGTCCGACGAGGCCGACGAGGCCGACGTGAAGTCCGACATCGAGCTCCAGATGCGCGTGGACCGGCTGATGGCCCAGGGCGTCGAGGCCGTGCCCGAGCCGACCGACGAGGAGCTCCGCGCGTTCTACGAGGAGCACGCCGAGGAGCTCCGCTCACCCGAGCAGGTCCGCGCCAGCCACATCGTCAAGAACATCGACGGCTTCACGGACCACAAGAAGGCCTACGAGGCGGTGCTGAACCTGAAGATGCGGATCGAGGGCGGCGAGAAGTTCGAGGACCTCGCCCGGGAGCACTCCGACTGCCCCGAGAACGCCGGTTTCCTCGGCACCTTCCCGCGCGGGCAGATGGTGCCCGAATTCGAAGAGGTCATCTTCCAGATGCAGCCGGGCGAGGTCAGCGACGTGTTCCTGACGCAGTTCGGCTACCACATCGCCAAGCTGCACGAGCGGATTCCCGCCCAGCCCGTGCCCCTCGAGCAGGTCCGCGAGCAGATCGCCGAGCACCTCACCGACCAGCGCCGCGGCGGCGCCGTCGAGGCCTTCGTGGATTCCCTCAAGGCCGAGGCGGCCATCGAGGACGTCCCGGACGAGCCGGCCGAAGCCCCGGAGTCCGGCGATGCGGCCGAACCGGCCGAACCCAGCGAATAGGCGCTGCTGCGGGCCTCGCCGCTTCCGTTGACGGACAGGGCGCCGGTGGGGAACATGGCGTCTGAGGTGTGCTCATGCCTGCATCCGTTGGCGCCACGACCGGGCTGCTCCTTCTGTCCTCGCTGGGTGGGCTCGTGATGGCGATCTCCTCGACGACGGCATCCGCCGAGGCCCCGAAACGCCCCAAGCCCGGCCCGCTGGACCCCCAGGGGAAGGCCCACATCCCCATCGGCATCGCCAACACGCTGGACACGCTCAAGACGTTCGTCGAGGCCGAGGGGTGCTTCTCGCCCGGCGTCGGCTCCTACGGCGTCTACTTCTGGCTGTACGACCCGCGGACGGGCAAGCTGACGGCGCCCGGGCTGCCCGGCGTGACGCGGCGGCACGGGCTGACGCCGGAGGGCTACCTCATTCCCTGGACGACCTGGGCGGCCGGGACGCTGCGGGTGAGGACCGACCTCTGCCACGTGCGGATCGAGACGCCCAAGGGCCCCGGCCACGTCGTCGCCGCGCGGGTCCGCCTGGCCAACGCGGGCAAGGCGCCGCGGCGGGCGCAGCTCTACGCGGCGCTGCGCGGGCTGGGGCCGGCCGGCTGGGCGGTCCGGGAGCTGGCCGTCAGCGACTCCGGCGACGCCCTGCTGGTGGACGGGCGGGCGGCGCTGCTCAGCAAGGTCAGGCCCGCCGCCGCGGGCGTCGCGGCGACGGACACCGTCGCGGCGCTGGCCCTGGAAGGCAAGCTGCCCGATGGCGCGCGGGCCTCCTCGCCGGCGGGCGATTGCAGCGGCGCGCTGCGCCTGGACGTGTCGATCCCCCCCGGGGGGGCGTCCTCGCTGGGCTTCGTCTGCCCCGTCCTGCCCGGGCGGCGGGCCGTCGGGCACGACTGGGACGGCCGCAGCTCCTGGGCCCAGCTCGACCTGGCCCGCCCGAACCCGACGGCCGGCGGGCGGCTCCAGGTCGACCCCGGCCTGGCGTTCTACCGCACGCTCAACGTCGAGCGGCTCTTCGCCCGGACCCGCAAGTACTGGCGGGGCCTCGTCGGGCGCGCGGCGATCCGACTGCCCGACCCGCGCTGGGTGCAGGCCCTCGCCGCCATCACCGCCCACGCCGCCCTGACCATGAACGACGGCGCGCCGGACGTGGCCGTCGTCAACTACAACGTCTTCAACCGCGACGGCGTGTACATCGCCAACATCCTCCAGAAGGCCGGACGCCTCGACCTCGCCGCCGCCGCCATCGACTACTTCCTCGACCATCCCTTCAACGGGCGGACTCGCGTCGAGGCCGACAACCCCGGGCAGGTCCTCTGGGCGATGGGCCAGCACTGGCTCTACTCGCGCGACCGGACGTGGCTCGCCCGCGTCTACCCGTCGGCGGCGAAGATCGCCGCGATGATCGAGTACTGCCGAACCACGCCGCCGCCGCACCACGTCAAGGCCACCAGCCTGGCCTTCGGCGACCGCCTCCCGCCCGATGCGCCCGACGAGCGCCCGGCCCGCCGCAGGCAGGTGCTGCGCCCGGGCAGCTGCGACGGCCACCACCCCGAGTACACCGAGGCCTTCGACGTCGCGGGTCTCCGCGCGGCCGCCGCGCTCGCCGAGGCGCTCGGACGCAAGCAGGACGCCGACCGGTGGGCCCGCCTCGCCGAGGGGCTCTTCGCCCGGTACGACGAGACGTTCGGCCGGCGCCTCGCCAAGGGCTACGGCAGCTACTGCGTCCTCTGGCCGTGCCGCCTGTACCCGCTGGGCGAGGGCAAGGCCCACGAGCAGTTTGGCCGCACCGGCGCCCAGAAGCCCCGCGGCTGGCGATACTTCGCCCTGGCCCGCGCCCACCAGGGGCTGCTGGCGGGCAATCGCGACGCCGGCTGGGGCACCATCGACAAGCACCTCGCCCACCCGCAAATGCAGGGCTGGTACGCCTTTGACGAGGGCGGCCGCAGCGGGCCCGGCGGCTGGCGACACCTGCGGACCACCTGGAATGCCGGCGTCGCCATGCCGCACGGCTGGGCCGTCGCCGAGCTGCACCTGCTGCTGCGCGACTGCCTGGCCTTCGAGGACGGCGAGCGGCTGGTCCTGCTGGCGGGCGCGAAGCCGGCGTGGTTCACCGCGAAGGAGGGCATGGCCGTCGAGGACCTTCCGACTGGGTTCGGCCCCCTGTCGTTTGGCTACACCCCCGCCGAGGGCGGCGCCGCGCTGGAGATCGCCGGCAAGGCCGACCCGCCCGGCGGCTTCGACCTCCGCCTGCCCGACCTGCCGCACCTGCAGGTCGAGGCGGCCGGCTCGGCCGTATCTCGCTCGAAGACCGGAGGCTACGTGCTGCCCCGCGGGAGCCGAAGCGCGCGGCTGCGCTTCGACGGGGGCCCGCGGAAGTGAGCGCCCTGTCCGATTTGCCCCCGGGCGTCGAGGGGCGCGAACGCGCCGGAACGAGGCGCTATTCGCGGTTCCCGGCCGTTTTCTTCCGCCGCTTCTTCCGCCGACCGCCGCGAGCGGGGGCGGCGGGTGCCGCCGGGACGTCCGGCGGGGTGTACGGCCCCGTGCCCTCGGCGCCCCAGGCCAGGTCGGCCCGGATGCGGGGCGCCCGCCCGTACGCATCGCCGTGGGCCTTGCAGTAGGCGACGACCTGGCGCGACAGCGTCCGGACGACCTCGCGGTAGTCCCCGTGGCGGAAGCAGTTGCGCAGCTCGTCGGGGTCGGTCTCCAGGTCGAAGAGCCACGGCTCGTCCCGGGGCGAGAGGACCAGCTTGTAGCGGCTGGTCACGGCGGCCAGCCAGTTGACGCTCTCGCCCTTGCCCGTCCCGCGCAGGAACACGATGTCCTTCCAGTCGGCCGGGGCCTTGCCCCCCGCCAGCAGCGCCGAGGCGTCGCGCCCCTCCACGCCCCCGGGCGCCTGGACGCCCATCAGGGCCAGGATCGTCGGCAGGAAGTCCACGCAGCCGAGGGCCTGGCTGACCACCGTGCCCGGGTGGACCAGCCCCGGGGCGTACAGGACGAACGGGATCTTCGCCGAGGCCTCGTACGGCACGCCCTTGTTGTCCCGCCCGTGCTCGCCGCACAGGTCGCCGTGGTCGGCGGTGAACAGGACGATCGTCCGCTCCAGCACGCCCGCCTTCCGCACGGCGGCGAGGATCTTCCCGACGTTGTCGTCGACGCACTTGACCATGCCGAAGTAGCTGGCGATCAGCCGCCCGCTGAACGTCCGCCGCTGCTTCTGCCCCCAGCTCGGAAGCCCCGCCTCGTCCTTGGACATCGTGTGCGGGGCGGTCAGCTTGGCCGGGTCGTACATCGTGTCGTACGGCGGGCGGACCGTGTTGGGCCCGTGCGGGTCGGGAATGCTCACCATGTAGCAGAACGGCCCGCCCTTGTGGGCCCGGATGAACTCCACCGTCCGGTCGGCCAGGAAGTCCGTCGTGAAGGACGTCGCATCCGCCCCGCCGACGTTGTAGCTGGGCCGCCCCCCCGCGCGGGCCTTGACGCGCGGCCCGCCGGAGGCGTCCTCGAGCTGCTTCCAGTGCCCGCGGTTGAACATGTAGCGGTTGTCCTCGAAGCCGAACTTGCGCTTCGGCCCCCACTGGGGCTTGCCCGTGCCGTCGAGGTGCCACTTGCCCGCGTAGCCCGTGGCGTAGCCCTTTTGCCGCAGGGCCTCCGCGAAGGTCACCACGTCGTCGCTCATCGGGATGTTGTTGGTCGTCACCGGCGTGTTCTGCGGGTAGCGCCCCGAGACGAAGGCCGACCGCGACGGCGAGCAGACCGGCGTCGTCGCGTAGAACCGCGTGCACACCGCGCCGTTCTTCGCCAGCCAGTCGATGTGCGGCGTCTCGACGACCGTCGGGCCCCACATCAGGGCCTGGCGCTTCGGCATCAGCGCCCGGTAGCAGCCCAGCGTGCGGAAGTTGTGCTCATCCGTGTGGATGATGAGCAGGTTCATCGGCGGCTTGGTGCCCGCCGCCAGCAGCCGCCGCCAGCCCAGCATCGCCGCCGCCGCGCCCGTCGTCCTCAGGAAGTCCCGTCTGCTCGTCGTGGCCATCGCGGTTCCTCATCTGCTATCCGGCCGCCCGTCCCGAACGCTCCGTGCCGTCCCGCACCCCCCCCATTATGCAACCCCGCGC
>CAZXOC010000362.1:0-6482 GCA_964642165.1 uncultured Planctomycetaceae bacterium
GCTAAAGCCCACCGTATCGCCGACCGATAAGCCTTTTGGGTGGCGGGATGTGTCCACGCCGCGGCGGAGGGTTCCAGGGGCGCGCCGCCCCCACGCCAGGAGGGATGCCGTTGCACACCGACCGGCCCAAGGTGCTGATCGTCGATGACGAGCCCACCATCGCCGAGCTCATCGCCGACGGGCTGAGGCCCCACGGCTTCCGCTGCAAGACCGCCGACGACCCGCGCCGCGCAAGGCGGCTCCTGCGGCGCCGACGCTTCGACGTGCTCGTCGTCGACGTCCACATGCCCGGCGGCAGCGGCCTGGACCTGCTGGCCCATGTGCGCCGGACGGCCCCGGCCGTCCGCGTCATCCTCATCAGCGGCGTCGCCACCACCGATTCTCTCGCTAAGGCCCTGGACCTCGGGGCCTACGACTACTTCCCAAAGCCGCTGAACATGGGGCAACTGGCCAAGTCGGTCTGGGCGGCGGCACGAGAGACTGCCTCCGGCTCGCGGCTCCCCCGCCGCGCCGCGCGGGCCATGCAACTGGAGGCCCAGTTCGCCCACGCCACGCTGGAGAGCATCGGCGCGCTGGTGCAGGCCGTCGAGGCCAAGGACCCCTGCACCCGGCGGCACAGCGAGCAGGTGGCGCACTACGCCACGCGTCTGGCGACGTTCCTCCGCCTGCCCAAGGAGACGATCGACACGATCCGCACGGCCAGCCTGCTGCACGACGTCGGCAAGATCGGCGTGCCGGACCGCATCCTGACGAAGGCCGGCCCGCTCGACGAGGCCGAGTTCGCCGAGATCCGCCGCCACCCCGCCCTCGGCGCCAAGATCCTGGCGAAGATCTCCCTGCTGGCCGGCGAGGCCAGGCTCGTCCGCTCCCACCATGAGCGGTGGGACGGCACGGGCTACCCCGACGGGCTCGCCGGAAGCGAGATCCCCGTCGGCGCCCGGATCATCAACCTCGCCGACGCCATGGACGCCATGCTCATGGAGCGGACGTACAAGCCGGCGTACCCCGTCGGGAAGATGCTCCGCGAGCTCGAGCGCGGCGCCGGAAGCCACTTCTCGCCGAACCTGGCCCGGCACGCCGCGGACTGGTGCCGCAACCACCGCGAGCAACTGATCCTCCCCGTGGCCGCGTAATCAACATCCGCAAGTGAACTTGCAGACGGCGGCCGGGCGGCGATCACCTTTTCTTCCCCCAGCGGCATCGGAGAGTTGACTCCACCCTTCCCGGAATCCTACAATGATCATGACTGACCGGTCAGTCAGGCACGGGGCGGCTCGGGCTTACGACCGGCGAGGAAGGCACGATGACGACCCCAGAGCAGAGCGAGGCGCGGCGCAAGGCCATCCTGGAGGCCGCGATGACGCTGTTCGACCGCCAAGGCTACTCGGCCGCGACCATGGAGGAGGTCGCCGCCGGGGCGGGAATCTCTAAAGGGAGCATCTACAACTATTTCCAAAGCAAGCAGGACCTCTTTGCCCAGTTGTTCACCGAGACGATGGCCGCCGACGAGACCGACGCCGAGGCCATCTTCGATCGGTCGGCCCCCTCAAGCTGCAAGCTCCGCGAGCTGATGGACTTCTGGTTCAGCCGGCTCGAGAGCCACCTGCGGGTCGGCCGCCTGACGTTGGAGTTCTGGGCCGCCGCTGCGCGGGAGGAGCGAAGTGGCCACCTGGCCGAGATCCTCCAGGAGACCTACACCCGCTGGCTGGACCGGATCGCGCCCGTCATCGCCGACGGGGTCCGCGCCGGGGAGTTCCAGAGCGACCTGGATCCCCGTGCGGCGGCCACGTGGTATATCGGCCTGCTCAACGGGCTGCTGCTGCACATGATCCTCAACATCGGCGCGACGGTCGATGAGCAGATGCTGCCGTCCCTGGAACACTCGGTGCTTGCGGCGTTGGGCGCGCGGCCGGACCTGGCCCCGGCCGACGGCTCGGAGGCTTGAGGAATGCTTGCCGTGCGCAGGAGAGCGAAACGTCGACATGCCGACCGCGGTCTGGGGCTGGCGCCCGTGATCGTGGCGGTGGTGCTCCTGGCGGCCGCGGTGTTCGTCGCCGTCGTGGCGATCCTGCCGGCCCCGGGCAAGAAGGTCCCGCCCAAGCGCGTCGCCCCGGTCAACGTGACGGTCCGGCGGATCGAGCCGCAGCGGGACTTCCGGGACACCTTCACGCTTCCGGGCAGCGTCGAGCCGAACCGCGTGGTGCGGGTGGCGGCGGAGGTCGCCGGGCGGATCGAGAAGATCCCCAGCCGGGAAGGCCGACCGTGCCAGGCCGGTGACCGGCTCGTGCTGCTGAACACCGACCTGCTCCAGGCCGAGTTCGATCGGGCCAAGGCCACGATGGACTTCGACGCCCGCGAGGCCGACCGAATGGCGGCCCTGGCGGCGCGCGGCTCGGCGACGTCCAACGAGTTGGACCAGGCGCGGACCAAGGCCGCCGCCAGCAGCGCCGCCCTCGACGCCGCCAAGGCCCGCCTGGAGCGAGCCGTCATCTCCGCCCCCATCGACGGCGTGCTCAACCGCCTGCCGGTCGAGGTCGGCGAGTACGTCTCCCCCGGCGACGTCGTCGCCGAGGTCGTCGACATCGACACCGCCCTGGTCGTCGTCGACGTGCCCGAGCGCGACATCCGCCACCTGAAGGTCGGCCAGCGCGAGGAGGTCCGCCTGGAGGCCCTCGGCAGCGGGCGGCTGACCGGCACCATCCGCTACATCAGCGAGGTCGCCGACCCGAACGCGCGCACCACGCGAGTGGAGATCGAGCTGGACAACACCGCCCGCCTCCTCCGCAGCGGGCAGATCGTCCTGGTGCGCCTCCTGCGGCGGGTGCTGCCCGAGGTGATCCTGATCCCCCTGGACGCCGTCATCCCGCTGGAGAAGGAGTACCGCGTCTACGTCGTCGCCGACGGCAAGGCCCAGCCGCGAGCCGTCAAGCTCGGCTTCCTCAAGGGCCGCCGCGTCCAGGTGCTCTCCGGGCTCGCGCCCGGCGATCGGCTGATCACGCGCGGGCAGTACTACTGCGGCCCGGGCCAGGCGGTGCAGGCCCGGTCGGAGGACTCGGCCGGGGCCGACAGCCGGCCGGCGGGGGGACGTGCAACGAACGCGGACTCGCGCCCGGCGTCGGCGCCGACCGCCGCCCGCGTGCCCGCAACGAGGCATGCCCCGTGATCCTCTCCGACGCCGCCATCGGGAACCGAACCACCGTCGGCGTGATGATCCTTCTGATCGCCATCGCCGGCGTCTGGAGCTACGTGACGCTGCCGCGGGAGTCCTTCCCCGACGTCCAGATCCCCGTCATCGTCGTCACGACGACGTACGAGGGGGTCTCCCCGGCGGACATGGAATCCTCCATCACCAACAAGATCGAGACCAAGCTCACCGGGCTGAAGGGCGTCAAGGAGATCCGCTCCGCCAGCGCCGAGGGCGTCTCGATCATCACCATCGAGTTCCTCCCCGACGTCCGCGTCGACGAGGCCATGCAGCACGTCCGCGACAAGGTGGACCTCGCCAAGGCCGACCTGCCCACCGACGCCGACGAGCCCACGCTCACCGAGATCAACGCCGCCGAATTCCCCATCATGATCATCAGCATCTCGGGCGAGATCTCGCCGGTGCGGCTGAAGCGCATCGCCGACGACCTCGAGGACGCCATCGAGGAGAACGTCCCCGGCGTGCTGAACGTCGACGTGCTCGGCGGGCTCGAGCGGGAGATCCGCCTGGAGATGGACCCGTACCGCGTGACGGCCTACAAGCTCCGGATCGACGAGCTGGTCGCCCTGGTCCCGTCGGAGCACGTGAACATCTCCGCCGGCGGGCTGGAGACGGCCGGCACGAAGTTCAACGTCCGCGTGCCCTCCGAGGTCGACGAGCCGGAGGAGATGGACGCGTTCATGGTCACCGCGAGGGACGGGCGACCCATCTACCTGCCCGACGTCGTCGGCGTGCGGGACACGTTCAAGGACCGCGTCGGCTACGCCCGCCTCAACGGCGCCGAGAGCATCACCCTCAGCGTGCAGAAGCGCGTCGGCGCGAACATCATGGACATCGTGCCGGCGGTCAACCGCATCCTCGACGAGTTCCGCCGGCGCGCCCCGGCGGGCATGGCGCTCCAGGTCACCCTCGACCAGTCCGACGACATCCGCATGATGGTCGCCGACCTCGAGAACAACATCCTCTCCGGCCTGATCCTCGTGCTCGTGGTCCTGGTGGCCTTCATGGGGCTCCGCTCCAGCATGATCGTCGCCCTGGCGATCCCCCTCAGCATGCTCATGAGCTTCGCCATCCTCCAGGCGCTGGGCTACACGCTCAACATGATCGTCCTGTTCAGCCTGATCCTCGCGCTCGGCATGCTCGTCGACAACGCCATCGTGATCGTCGAGAACATCTACCGCCACCGCACCGAGGGCCGCGGCCGCATCGACGCCGCCCGCCGAGGGGCCTCGGAAGTCGCCTGGCCGGTGATCACCTCCACGGCTACCACACTCGCCGCCTTCTCCCCGCTGCTGTTCTGGCCGGGCATCATGGGCGACTTCATGAAGTACCTGCCCATCACGCTCATCGTCACCCTCGCCAGCAGCCTCTTCGTGGCCATGGTCATCAGCCCCACCGTCTGCTCGGTCCTCGCCGGACCCTCGCGCCGGCGCCAGGCGCGAGAGGGCAGGAAGCACCACCCCTTCGTCGCGGGCTACCGGCGCCTGCTGGAGGGCTCACTGACCTACTGGTACGCCGTGCTGCCCGCCGTCGCGCTGCTGCTGGTCGCCCTCGGCATCTCCTACGGGAAGTGGGGCCACGGCGTCGAGCTGTTCCCCGACGCCGACCCGCGCTACGGGGTGATCAACATCCGCATGCCCCAGGGGACGAGCATCGAGGAGTCCAACCGCCTCGCCGAGAGCATCGAGCAGCGCATCGCCCCCTACCTGGGCGAGATGAAGTACGTGGTGGCGAACGTGGGCTCGGCCGGGAGCGCCAACCCCATGGGCGGCGACGCCGGCGGGGCGCACATCGCCAACCTGACGATGATCTTCCAGGACTTCGAGGACCGCCCGCGACCCTCGGCCGACGCCATCCGCGAGATCCGCGAGATGCTGACGGACGTCCCCGGCGCCGAGATCAAGGTCGACAAGCCGAAGGAGGGCCCGCCGACCGGCGCGCCGGTCACGGTGCGGATCATCGGCAGCCGCCTCGCGGGGCTCCAGGCCGCCGGCGACGCCGCCCGGCGCGAGGTCATCGACGTCCTCCACGACGTCAGCGAGCGGGCCCGCCGCGAGATCGCCGACATCCCCGGGCTGGTCGACCTCCGCAGCGACTGGACGGCCACGCGCCCGGAGCTCGCCTTCCGGGTCAGCCGCCGCCGGGCCGTCCTGCTGGGCACGAGCCCCTTCGTCATCGGCCAGTACCTCAAGACCGCCCTCTTCGGGCGCGAGGTGGGCACGTACCGCCAGTTCAACGACGAGTACGACATCACCCTGCGACTGCCGCTCGCCTACCGGACGAGCTTCGAGGGCCTCACCGAGCGCCGCGTGCCCGGCGGCAGCGGCGTCCCCGTGCCGCTGACCTCCCTCGGGCGCTTCCAGTACACCGGCGGCAGGGGCACCATCCGGCACGTCAACCAGAAGCCCGTCATCACCCTCACCGCCGACGTCGAGGGCCGCCTCGACGAGGACGCACTCCGCGACGTCCAGGCCCGGCTCGGCCAGATGCCCCTGCCCGCCGGCGTCGAGATCCGCTACGCCGGGCAGAAGGAAGAGCAAACCAAGGCCACCCGGTTCCTTGCCAAGGCCTTCATCATCGCCCTGCTGCTGATCGTCATCATCCTCGTCACGCAGTTCAACACGCTGTCGGCCCCGCTGATCATCATGACCACCGTGGTCCTGTCGATGATCGGCGTCCTGGCGGGCCTGCTCCTCTGCAACATGCCCTTCGGCGTGATCATGACCGGCGTCGGCGTCATCAGCCTCGCCGGCGTGGTGGTCAACAACGCCATCGTCCTGCTGGACTACACCCGCCAGCTCCAGCGCCGCGGGCTGGGGCTCATCGAGGCCACCGTCCGGGCGGGCACCACGCGCCTCCGCCCCGTCTTGCTGACCGCCGTCACCACCATCCTCGGCCTGATCCCCATGGCCACCGGCAAGAGCTTTAATTTCCACGAGTTCCGCTTCGTCTGGCAGAGCGAGTCGAGCCAGTGGTGGTCCTCGATGGCCATCGCGGTGATCTTCGGGCTGTCCTTCGCGACGCTGCTGACGCTGGTGGTCGTCCCGACGCTGTACGTCTGCCTCTACCGCCTCGCCGCCGCCCTGGGCCTCGGCGGCCTGCGCCGCGCCGGCGAGCCCGAGGCCGCCCCCGCCCCCGAGCTGGAGGACTTCTGACCCCCCGCGACCCGCCGCGCCGACGGGGCGGGGGAGCGCCCAAGCCGACGACGCCGCGCAACAACGCTTGATTGACGCCTCCCTCAGAAGGCCGGGCTTATGCGGCGGCGAAGGCGGGCGAA
>CAZXOC010000363.1:0-6459 GCA_964642165.1 uncultured Planctomycetaceae bacterium
CCTCTGGGGGCGTTTCCAATGGTTCTCGTTTCCCAATTCCGCTTGTTGCGGCCGACCCGCCGGGCGGCGGATGGGCCAACTGCTTACTGCCCCGACGCATTCCTTTGTCCATGCATCCTCCTGCCCGTTATCGGGCCTTGCGGTCCAAGAGCTTCGTGATCGTCCAGGCCAGGATCTTCAGGTCCTGCGCCCAACACATGTGGTCGATGTATTCGGTGTCGGCCTCCAGCTTGTGCCGGAAGGCGTCGACGCTGGTGTCGTAGCCGTTGCGGACCTGCGCAAGTCCTGTGATTCCAGGCTTTACAGTCAGGCGGTAGCGGACGTTGGGGTACTTGCTCTCCAACTCCGCCAGGATCTCCGGCCGCTCCGGGCGCGGGCCGATTAGCGACATGCTGCCCGCCACGACGTGCAGGAGCTGGGGCAGCTCGTCCATGTGGCTGATCCGCATCCACCGACAGGCGGGGATGACGCGGGGATCCCTCGCGCTGGCCCAGACGGCGCCGGAGCCGCTCTCGGCCCCGTCGTACATTGTACGGAACTTCAGCATCCTGAAAGGCTTGCCGTCCTTGCCGGCCCGGACCTGGCTGAAGAATACCGACCCTTTACTGCTGAGCTTGATGATCGCGGCGCAGACGGCCATGACCGGCAGGGCGGCGATCAACGCCACCGCGCCGAGCATGATGTCCACGACCTCCTTGGCGATGACATAATACCGCCGGGCGTAGTAGGCTAGGACTCCTACGCCACCGGTCATCGTCGCGATCGTAATCGGCTCCGGCATTGCCTCTGGCCCTCTCTTTTCCAGAGGCAGTGCCCCGGCTCCCGCTTAATCCGGAAATCTCCGGATTTTCCAATTCCCCTTGCCCGGGCCGTGCCCGTATAATGCAAGTGGCATTGGGCGGGAGCCAAGGCTCCTGCCTGAATCCCAAGGCGGATCAGCGTCTCTTGCCGAAGGGTCTCGCTGATTCGCCTTCCTTTTTTACTTGTCTTGGTGCTCTCCGTTGCTCGCGCCCGCCACTAAGCGGGGCTTGCCGCGCATCCTTGAGTCGGGACGATCAGGGCGCTGGGCCTGCATTCGGTCCGCTAGCCGATAACGCCGTCTAGCTTCGCGGGAATCCCTTCCTAGCCGCAGGCATCCACCCCTCGCAGCTCCCTTACCGAAACCTCCGCTCGACGCGAGCTGTCGTGGTGGAACGACTTCCCATGCCCTGGGTCGTCCTTCTTTACAAGGGTCAAAGTGTACACCCACTTCGCCCCGGCGCCAAGGGAAAAACCGGGCAGAATGGCAAAAAAAACGGCGGCTTTCTGGGGGGATTGGCGGGCCCCGTGACCCAGCCGCGCCCGGCCGGAAGGCGAGCGATCCCCGCCAAGGCACCGCCCGGGCGGGAAGAAGGCCCTTGCGGACCCGCCGCCCGAGGCGAATCTGTCGCGCGGAATGGCTGTAGACGCTTGCGAAAACGGCCGATAACGGTGACAGCGCCTCTGGCAGCCGATGGGACGCGGCGCGCCTTCTCCCCGCCGTCGAGCGACGGCGGACGGCCCCCGCGACGGCGAGTCAGACCGGCGGCGCTGTTTGACCGGCTGTTCCGCATACGGCGCCAGGGAGGGCCGAGAGCGCCTTGTTGATGAACGAACACGCGGCTCTTGTCGTACAAAGAGGTCGCGCTCGCCGTGTATCGTTACGTTGCGGCGATTCATCCTCCAAGGGCGAAAGGCGGACGACCATGATGCTGAACGGGATGACGCGGCGGATGATCCTGGCGGTGCTGCTGGCAGGGAGCCTGACGGCGGCCGGGTGCTACGACGTCAACGAGGTCAAGGCCTTCCTTCAGCGGCCTCGTTCCCCTGTGTCGGGCCTGGAATACCGCGTGCTTCCTCCCGACATGATCTCGATCACGTCCACGCGTGTGCCCGAGATCAACAACTTCCAGAGCGCGATCCGGCCGGATGGCAAGATCAACCTCCCGCTGCTCGGAGAGATCTACGTGGCGGACAAGACGCCAAGTGAGATCGAAGCGGCGCTGACCGAGGCGGCGAAGGAGTACTACAAGGAGGTGGACGTGGCCGTCCAGGTCACGGGCTACAACTCGCGCAAATTCTACGTATTCGGCCAAGTGTCCAGGCCGGGCCCGGTCCGATGGACCGGGTGCGACACGCTGCTGGACGTCCTGGCGCAGGCACAGCCCACGCCGCTGGCCTGGCCGGAGCGCATCGTCGTCATCCGCAGCGCCCGGCCGAACCAAGGCGGGTACCTCAGCCAGCCCTCGCTGAAACACCGGGTGCTGGGCGTGAACGAGTTCGGCCAAGACCCGAACGCGTTGGGGCCCGATGCGAAGGGATCGTCGGCCGGCAGCGGTCCTGGCCCGGCAGCGGAGACGCCCGCCACCAGGCCCGCGGACGCGTCGGACGACGGCAACAGCGCGCCGGCAGCCGCCGGCGAAGCGATGGCCTACGCCGACGCCGTTCCGCACAAGATGACGGTCAACCTGCTGGCCATGGTCCAGCACGGGGACATGGCCAACAACATCCTGCTGAAGCCGAACGATATAATCTATGTGCAGCCGAACCCGTTCGCGAGGGCCAGCCTGGCCATGGAGCGCGTGTTCATGCCCGTTCGCGCGGCGACCGATGGCCTGAGCGATCTGCGAGAGCTGCAGTATCACTGGAAATGGATCGAGGACGGCTTCCCGGCGGATCCAGAGGGAAGGCAGACGATCTACACGAGAGGCTCTGGCGGCGGCTTTACCCCGTCCAACTGACGCCGGATTCCGTGGCTCTCGCGGGGGCTGCTACGTGAGGAAGATAGCGCAATGGCCGAACCATCCGAGAAGAAGAAGAGCCCGCGCGAGCTGCTGGGCATCGCCTTTCGCCACCCGATCCTGTTCTTCGTCGGCGCGGCGCTGTTTGCGTTCGCGGTGCTGGTCTACGCCCACTTCCGGCCGCTGGAGTACACGGGCACGACCGTCTTCGAGCGACGCAGCGACGCGGCAGACACTGGGCGCGTCAAGGGCGGGGCCGACTCCTACGCCACCTACAAGCTGAGCCTCATGCACGACCTGAAGGGCGAGAAGGCCGTTGAGGCCGTCGTCGAGGAGCTCGGCCTGACCCGCGGACTGCCGCGGAACTCCGAGGGAGGGCTGACGCCGGCCGGGAAGGTCGCCAAGCAGGGGCTGATCAAGAAGATCAGGGACGACACCGACGTCAAGTGGGAGGTCAAGTCCGACTTCCTCGACCTGGTCTCCGTCAGCGTCACCGATCGGGACCCGAAGCTGGCGCAGCAGATCCCCAACGAGCTGGTGAAGAGCTACATCGAGGACGTTCACGGCAAACTCCAGGCCAATTTGACTGCGAGCCTGGATTTTCTGAAGAAGCAAACGGGGACGTGCCAGAGTCGGCTGACCGAGTTGGACGCGAACCGGCTGGCCTTCGAAGCGGAGCACGCTCCTCTGCCCCTGGACAACCCGGCGAGGCTCGTGGAGCGGATCGAAACCGCCGAGGCGAGGCTGGCTGACCTGCAAGGTCAGAAGCAGACCGCGGAGGTGCGCCTCTGGGCGGCGGAGAAGAGGTTCGAACAGCTCGCGAGGAGCTTCCCGGAGCACGTCAGGGCCTTGGCGTTCGGGCCGACAAGCCGGCCGGCCGGTGAGGCAACCACTCGCCCGACGACCATGCCCGGGGCCGAGTTGCCCGACACCTCGCCAGGACCGTCTCCAGCCGCCCAGCAGGAAGGCGGGCCAAGCACTGGGCCAGCAGCCGTGGCCCAGACGCAGCCGGCGACGCAGCCAAGCAGCCAGCCGGCCTCTCCGGCCGATGCGCCCCTGTACTACGTCAAGTCGCCCAACCCGGAGTACCAGCGGCTGGAAGGGCAACTCCGCCAGGAGAAGGACCGCCTCGACCAGGCAAAGATCTTCGCCGGCATGAAGGAGACGCATCCCACGGTCAAGGCGCTGCTGGCCAAGATCGGCCGACTCGAGGAGCTCATCCAGGAGACCCCTCGCGAGATCGATCTCCCCGTCCACCGGGCGGGGCCCCCTACGACGCCGGGCTCTCCCCCGGCCAATCCCAACGTCGATTCGCTTGCGGTCACTGCGCTGACCGACGCGAGAACCAACTGGGAACTGGCCAAGCGGGAAGTCGAGGACCTCTCGCGGGCCGCTGAGCCCCTGGCAAAGAGGCTCGTGGAGCTCCGGGCGCTGGAGGCGGAGTTCGCCCCGAAGGTGCAGCAGTACCGGGAGATGAATGAGAAGATCAAGAACGAGCAGGCCGAGCTGGCGCGCTGGGAGAAGCGCATGATGGAGGTGCAGACGGCCCTGGCGGCGGAGCTCGCCAAGCGACGGACGCACCTGCAAGCCGTCCAGGCGGCCCAGGAGCAGCTCAAGCCCTCTTCGCCCAAGCTGCTCTACGTCCTGGGATTTGCCATCGGCGGCGGGCTCGCCTTCGGCGCGAGCCTGGTCTTCCTGGCCAACATGTTCGATCGCACGATCTCGACGCCGGAGGACGCAGCGGAGCACTTCGAGCTTCCCGTCCTCGGCGTGATCGGCGAAATCATCACCAACAGGCAGCGAATGCTCCGGAAGCTGCGGCGAAAGGTGTTCACCCCTGCCGTGGCGTTCGTGATGCTCGCCCTCGTGGCCGTCGCCGCATTCAGTATCTTGCTGCGCCTGGAGTACCCGGACTTCTACGGCCAGTGGACGAGCGACCCCGTCGCGTTCGTGTGGACCAAGGCCCAAGAAATCGCCGGCGAGGTATCCGCGCTGTTCTCCTGAGGCAACGCACCGTTACTTCATGTACTTGGAATTCTACAACTTGCGAGAGTTTCCCTTCGCCCTCTCGTGCGACGAGCGGTTCTTCTACGAGAGCACCGTCCACGCCGAGGCGTTGGCCAACATGGTCTACACGGTCCAGCAGCGCAAGGGCATGGTCCTGGTGACGGGCGAGGTCGGCGCGGGCAAGACGTTCCTGTGCAACATGCTGGCCGCCCGCCTCGGCCCAGGCTGCACGACGGTGACGGTGGCCAACCCGCCGCAGTCCGGCAAGCAGCTCCTCCGCGCCGTGGCCACCCGCGTGGGCGTCAACGTTCGCCCCGGCAGCGACAAGCTGGAACTGATCGACGAGCTTCAGCAACACCTCGTGCGGATGCACAACCGCGGGCGGCTGGTCGCGCTGCTGCTGGACGAGTCCCAGGACCTGTCCGGCGCTTCGCTCGAAGAGCTCCGCCTGCTGTGGAACTGGGAGGCCCAGGGCCAGCGGCTCGTGCAGATCGTCCTGGCCGGCCAGCCGGAGCTTCGCGACAAGCTCCAGGAATCCCGGTGGGAGCCGCTGCGGCAGCGGATCGTCCTGAGCTACCATCTCGGTCCGCTGTCGGCCAACGACACGGGTCGGTACATCTCCCACCGGATCGGCGTGGCGGCCGACGACGGCTGTGCGGTCGAGTTCACGCCCCAGGCCAAGGCCGACATCCATGCCGCGACCAACGGCATCCCCCGATTGATCAACATCCTCTGCGACAACGCCCTGCTGATCGGGTACGCCAGGGGCGTGCATGCGGTCGACAGTGCTGCCATCATGGAAGTGCTGCGAGACATGACCTGCTGGGGACTGCGGGTGCCCAGCGAAACCACGCCGGTTGGTTCCTCGCGAACCGACGCGGCAATCGAAGGCAAGATAGGAGGCTCCTAGCCGTGGCAAACGTCTGGGACGCGATGAAGAAGCACGAGGCCGAGGAGGCGGCCAGGGCTGCCGAGGTCGCCCAGGTCGAGGAAGGCGAAGAGGCTCGACCGGCCGGCCCGGAGAACGCCGCCGCCACAGCCAGCCGTCGAGCGGGGACTGCCGTCGAGGCCCCGCCGAGTCGAGGACCGTCGGGGGCCAGAGCAAGGCGGCCGGGAACGTCGAAGGAACGGGGCTACTCCGAGCTCCTCCTGGCCTACCATCACCCCGGCGCATCCATCACCGAGGAGTACCGCAGCGCGCGAATCAGCATGACCGCGCAGTGCAACGACGGCAAGTTCTGCTATCTGGCCACCTCCGCCGATTCGGGGGAAGGCAAGACGATCACCTGCGCGAACCTCGCCGCTGTCCTGGCCGAACGCGAAGACCGCCGGACCGTCTTCGTGGATGGCGACCTGCGCAAGGCGAAGCTGGCCGGCCTGCTCAACGCGCCCAACAAGCCGGGCGTGGCGGAGTTCCTGCGCGGGACGGTCTCGTCGGCCGAGATCATCCAGGAGACGGTCTACCCGAACCTGTCCTTCGTACCGGCCGGGCGGGCGGAGGAGCACGAGGTCGGCGAGCTGCTCACTCGGCCGGAGTTGGAGGACCTCGTCACCCAGCTGCGGCGGGAGTACGACCACGTGCTGTTCGACACGCCGCCGATCAACCGGGCCCCCGACGCGGGCCTGATCGGCCGCTGCACGGGCGAGGCGATCCTCGTCGTCCGGATGAACAAGACGCGCCGCGAGTCGGTCG
>CAZXOC010000364.1:0-6455 GCA_964642165.1 uncultured Planctomycetaceae bacterium
CCCAAGCCGACGGAGGCCGGCGCGAAGCACGCCAACGGCGGCGGCTTCGTGGCATCAACGGCGCATGCCGACCCGACCGCCTACGTCGGGCCTCAAGCCCAAGTCCTCGGCAAGGCCAAGGTCCTCGGCCGCGCGCGCGTTGAGGACTACGCGGTCGTCAGGGACAGCGCGACCGTGCGGGACCACGCCCGCGTCAGCGGCCATGCCGTCGTCAGCGGCGGCGCCACGGTCCGCGATCGCGCGAAGCTCCGCGATTGCGCCACCGTCACGGGCAACACGGTGGTTCGCGACAACGCGCGGATCCTCGAGCACGCCTACACGGACAGGGGCTGCTCCGAGATCTACGGCAATGCGACGCTCAAGGGCGTCGCGTGGGTCGGGGGCCGCGTCGGCGGCACGGCGATGCTCGACGGCCACTATCGCAAGAGCAACCTCATCGACAAGGGCGTGTGGTTCACCTGGAGCTGGGGGATCGGCCAGAATCCCGGCGAGCACAACATCGAGCTCGGCGGGCTCTACGCGCAGTACCTGTTCGAGACCCGGCACCCGGTGTTCGCGTGGGACACCTACGGGGCCACGCACGCCATCCTCCACGGCAAGCCGAGAACGGCGACGTACGCGGACAGGAAGGCGTCGAAGTCCCACTCCTACGTCCAGAGCTACGGCAGGAAGCGGAAGGTGGAGTTCAGCGTCCAGACGGCGGGAACGGCGCTGGTGCTCAACGGGCGCGACCAGTACCTCGAGCTGCCCCGAGGCGTCGCCGACCTGCACGACGTGTCGATCGTCGTCACGCTCAAGCACACCGGCGGCAAGCCCGATCAGCGGCTCGTCGAGTTCGCCGCCGACGCCAAGACGCGGATGTACCTGACCTGCGCCGACGCGACGGGTCGCCCCGCGCTCGCCATTACTCGCGGCGGGCAGACGCAGATGCTGCGGTCTTCGGCCCCGATCCCGCAGGGCAAATGGGCCCGGCTGACCCTCGTCCTCAGCGGCGATACGGGCATCCTCCAGATCGACGGCAAGACCGTCGCGCGGGACGATCGCATCACGCTGAACCCCGACGACCTTCGCGCGACCACGTGCCTCATCGGGCGCGGCCTGGAGGGCGATTTCTTCGCCGGCGAGCTCGAGGACGTGAGCATCTACGGCGTGCCGCTGATCGACGAGGAGGCGCCGGCGCCCGACCCCGCCGAATGGTCCATCGCCCCCGTTCTGGTCACCGACTCAACCGCCGTGATGCGCGCGGCGCCCGGCAAGGACCCGTTGGGCGGCGTCGAGTACCTGTTCGAGGAGACGACCGGCAACCCCGGCGGCGACGACAGCGAGTGGCGGAAGTCGCCCGTGTTCCGCGACGAAGGACTGCGGGCCGGCTCGCGGTACTCCTATCGGCTCAAGATGCGAGACGTCCACGGCAACGAGACGAAGTGGTCGAAGGCCGCCGGCCTCGCCTGCAAGAAGCCCAAGGCCTTCGTCCAGAGCGCGGACCGGGACGGCCTGGTGGTCATCGAGGCCGAGCACTTCACCCGCAAGGTCGCCGCGCCCGACGGGCACGAGTGGAAGCTCGACACCGCACGCAAGGGATACGGCGGCACCGGCGCCATGAAGGCGCTGCCCAACCGGGGAACGCAGCACGACGGCGACTTCGCGGCGCACAGCCCGCGAATGGACTACGTCATCGAGTTCACCAGGAAGGGGCGTCACTGGATCTGGGTGCGCGGCTTCGGCTCGAACCCCAACACCGATTCGATTCACGCCGGGCTGGACCTCGAGCCGGCCGACTGGGGCCGCAACGTCCAGACGGGCAGGGGCAAGTACGTCTGGATGAGGCACCCGCGGCCCTTCGAGATCCGCGAGGCGGGCGTGCGCACCCTCTCGGTGTGGATGCGTGAGGACGGCGCGCTGCTCGATCGCGTCCTCCTGACCTCGGCGCCCGGCTTCAAGGTCGTGGGGCAGCAGGACGTCGTCACCAAGGGAACGCTTGGGATGGGACCCCCGGAGTCGCCGCGGAGATAGCCGGGCGTCCCGCTCCAGCTACCGTCCGGGCGCGGCCCGCCGGGACGTAACGCATGCGAGCGGGCCAGTCAACAGGAGATCGTCATGAGACAGTCGATCTGGACATGGTGTGTGGCGGCGGGGCTGGTCGCCGGGATGGCGGCGCCGGCGCGGGCGCTGCGGAAGCGGGCGACCTACGGCGTGCAGACCAAGGCCGTCCCGGACGCCCAGGCGGGCGGGTGGTTCATCAACCTCGGCATCACGGGCGCGCGCGGGAAGCTCCTGCCCGAGGCCCCGACCGTGATGGAGGTGGCCTACGTCTTCCCGAAGACGCCCGCGCAGGGCAAGCTGAAGGTCGGCGACAAGATCGTCGGCGCCAACGGCAAGCCCTTCCGGACGCCGCACAAGTTCGGCTACGGCGTGAACTACTTCGGCTACGAGGGGCCGATGATGGACATCGGCAACGCGCTCGAGGCCAGCCAGGGCCCCAAGCTCAAAGGCAAGCTGACGTTCGACGTGATCCGCGGCGACGAGAAGATGCGGATCGAGCTGAAGCTGCCGACCCGCTACGGCCGGTTCTCCAAGACCTACCCGTTCCAGTGCAAGAAGACCGACCTGATCCTCAAGGAGCTCTACGCGTACCTCCTCCGCCGGCAGCGGGCGGACGGATCGTGGACGGGGCGGCCGCACGTCAACGCCTTCGCGGCCCTGGCGCTGCTGGCCGGCGGCGAGAAGAAGCACATGCCCGCGGTGCGGCGGGCGATGGGATACTTCGCGAAGACCACCAACGACCGGATCGACTACGGCGGGCTGGACTGCTGGAAGTACGGCCTCTACGGCGTGTGCCTGGCCGAGTTCTACCTCTCGACGGGCGACAAGCGGGTCCTGAAGGAGCTGGAGGAGATCAACCGCTGGCTGGTCCAGGCCCAGTTCGAGAAGCACTACCGCAGGGGCAAGGGCGCCGGCGGATGGGGCCACCGGCCGAAGGACCGCCCTGGAGGCAACGGCTACGGCCCGATCTGCATCATCACGGCGCAGGCGATGGCGGCGTGGTCGCTGATGGCCCAGTGCGGCATCGAGGTCGACCGCAGGCGGGTCCGCCTCGCCCACGAGTTCCTGGCCAAGGGGACGAACAACATCGGCTACGTCTGGTACAAGGACGGCAACGGCGGGAACAACAAGTATGCCGACATGGGCCGGACCGGCGGCTCGGCCGTCGCCCACGCCATGTGCCCGTTCGGCGGCAAGGCGTTCCGCGACTTCGCGCTGCGCAACGCCCGGTGCATCGGCACGAACTACAAGACCTTCCCCGACACGCACGGCTCGCCCCTGCTCGGCATGGGGTGGACGGCGCTGGGCGCGGCGGTCGACCCGGCGAGCTTCCGCAGGCTCATGGACAAGCACGTGTGGCACTTCAACCTGGCGCACTGCCCGGACGGCACGTTCTACTACCAGCCGAACCGCGACAACAACGCCCAGGACTACCACAACGACCCGCGCCTGTCCGCTTCCGCGACCACGGCGCTGATCCTCTCCATCAAGCACAAGTCGCTGCGGATGACGGGCGCGAAGCCCGCGGCCGGCGCATCCGCCAGCCGCTGAGAGCTGACCGCGGGGTGGTCGCGCCAGGGACGGGCCTCGCGGCCCGCCCCTCTCGGGCAGGCGGGGGCTACCGGGCGCGGACCAGCGGGACGTCGCTGCCGGGGGCGGGCAGCAGGTCGATCTCCACGTCGTAGGCCTCGCGGAGGATGTCCTCGCGGACGACCTCGCCGGGCGCCCCGGCGGCCACGACGCGCCCGTCGCGGAGCAGCACCAGCTCGTCGGCGAAGCGGGCGGCGAGGTTGACGTCGTGGCTGACGCAGACGACGGCCATGGGCCAGTCGTGCGCCAGCCGCCGCATCATCCGGTAGATGCGCAACTGGTTGCGGATGTCGAGGTGGCTGGTGGGCTCGTCCAGCAGGACCACCGACGGCTGCTGGGCCAGCGCCCGGGCGATCATCACGCGCTGCGCCTCGCCGCCGGAGAGCTCCTCCAGCAGGCGGTCGGCGAAGGCGAGCGTCTGGGTCATCTTCATCGCCTCGCGCGCGACGGCGAGGTCGCCGGGCCCGGCCAGCCCCAGCAGGCCCGTGTGTGCGAAGCGCCCCATCAGCACCACCTGCCGGACGGTGAAGCTGAACGCCGATGCCGGGAACTGCGGCACGTACGCCATGAGGCGCGCCAGCGCGCGCGGCGAGCGCCCCCGCACGGGCGCGCCGTCCAGGAGGATCGTGCCGGCGGCGGGCACGAGCTGGCCGAGCAGGCACTTCAGCAGCGTCGTCTTGCCCGAGCCGTTCGGGCCGAGCAGACACGCGAGCCTTCCGGAGGCGGCCGCCAGGCTCACGCCGCGAAGGACCGGCTCCTGCGCGCGGTACTCGAAGGCGACGCTCTCGGCCGTCAGGACGTGCGGGTCGTCGTCGGCGGTCATGCGGCCATCTCCCGGAAGCGCTTGCGCAGGAGATAGATGAAGAACGGCCCGCCGGTGAGGGCGGTCAGGATGCCGACGGGGATGAGGCTGACCCCCACGTACGGGCCGATGCGGCGGCAGAGGGTCTCGGCGAGGACGAGGAAGACCGCCCCGGCCAGGGCGCTGGCGAGGACGCCCCGGCGGTGCTCGGGTCCGACGACCATGCGGCAGATGTGGGGCACGATGAGCCCGAGGAAGCCGATGGGCCCGGCGAGGGCCACCGCCGCGGCGGTCATCAGACCGACGGCGAGGAACACGGCCAGCCGCAGGCGCTGGACGGCGACCCCGCTGGAGGAGGCCACGGCGTCGCCGAGCCCCAGCACGTTCAGGGCGGCCGCGTGCAGCAGCAGGACCAGCCAGCCGGCGCCGATGCAGCCCGCGCAGACGATCAGCAGGACGCGGTCCACCGAGTCGGGCAGGCGGCCCATGGCCCAGTGGGCGAAGTCGGCGATCCGGTGCGGGTCGATGTACAGGTAGATCGTCAGCATGATCGCCGCGTTGAACGTGTTGACGATCACGCCGGAGAGGATCAGCGAGTAGGGGTCCAGGCGCCCGCGGCGCTGGGCGACGGCGTAGACGACGGCGCAGGTCGCCATGGCCCCGGCGAAGGCCAGCAGCGGCGTGGAAGCCCAGGCGGGCACGGCCCACCACGCGGCCGCCGCCATGCCCAGCAGCACGCCCACCCCCGCGCCGCTGGAGACGCCGAGGATGTACGGCTCGGCCAGGGGGTTTCGCAGCAGCCCCTGGAGGGCCATTCCCCCGGCCGCCAGCGCCGCCCCCACCACCGCCGCGGCGAGCAGGCGAAACACCCACGCCTGCCAGAGCGTCCGCGACGGGCGGGCCGGCGCCGGCTCGGGGGGGTGGATCATCTCCGCCAGCCGCAGGCCCAGGTCCGCCAGGTGCGTGCCGGGGATGGACCACTCGGGCTCGTTCACCACGACCACGCGTCCGGCGGCCGCCGCGGGCAGGTCCTTCCACTGGAGCCAGTACTCGCGGGCGTCGGCCTCGGCGCCCTTCGCGGAGGTCTGGCAGATCAGCACGTCCGGGCGGGCGCGGGCGATCGCGTCGATGTGGGTCCGCCGCCATCGCGTCACGCCGGGGATGTCCGCGCCGGCGTTGACCCCGCCGGCGGCTTCGATGAGGTCGCCGATGAAGTTCCCCGCCCCGGCGACGGTGGGGCGGTCCGTGCCCATCACGAAGAGCACGCGCGGGCGCCGCCCGCCGGCCCCCCGGCGGCGGACGATCTCGAGCTTCGCGCGGAAGGCGGCCTCGCACGGCGCGGCGAGGTCACCCCGGCCGAGGACCTCGCCGATCCGCCGGATCGCCGCGGGAACGTCCGCCAGCTCCTCCAGCCGCAGCTCCACCACCGTCACGTCCGGGCGGGCGGCCCGAACGCCCTGGAACTTCTCCGGGCTGGTCTGGGCGAAGATCACGTCGGGGCGGACCGCGAGGATCGCCTCGGTGCTGATGTGGAAGGCGTCGCCGACGCGCGGGCGTCGCACGCCGGGGTCCAGCCGGCAAAACCGGGTGACGCCCACGATCTGGCCGCCGAGGCCCATGTCGAAGAGGATCCGCGTGATGCCCGGGGAGAAGCTCACCACGCGCGCGGCCCTCCCGCCGGCTCGCGTCGCGGGCGGCGAAGCACCGCCGACCGCCACCGCCGCACCGAGCGCCCAGAGGGCCATGTAGATCCGCATCGGCCGCTTCAACGTCCCATCCCTGCCTGCCCGCCCGGAGGCGCCGACCCCGCCGGCCGCGCCGCGCACGGCACCGCCGCTCCGAGGGAAGCAAGCGAGTATAGGGCGTTTCGCGCCCGTCTGGGAAGCCCCTCCGCGCGATCTCCGCCGCGGCGCCGGTCGGCCCGCGGCCCTCTGCCGCCCGGAGTCATGGCCAATCTGCCCCGACGGCCAGGGGGACCGGCGCGGGATCCGACAGGCTTGTTGCTTGCGCGGCGGATGGG
>CAZXOC010000365.1:0-6433 GCA_964642165.1 uncultured Planctomycetaceae bacterium
TCCCATGCCGACGATGCGCCGCGGCGTCGGGGCATCGCGGCTACCTGCCATCGTAGCGAGGGCGAGGCGATTCCGCAAGGCCGCGCGCGGGCGGATGCGCGGGCGTTCAGTCGCCCGTGTTCGGGGGCTCGGGGAGGCGAGGGGCCTTGGGCGAACAACTTGGCGGCACGCGGCGAGGGCGGCCTCGATGACCGCCAGCGGGCAGAGCGGGGCGCGGATCTCACGGGCGCTTCGGGAGCCGTTGGCGCGGTGTCATCGCCTTCACCCAGTCCGGGGGCTTGGGGCGAACGTAGGCGTCCGCCCCGATGCCTTGGAGCCTGGGGTCCTTCGACGTGACGGCCATGGCGGCCGTGCCGGGCTTCGCCAGGCGCGGGTCCACGTCGTGAACGCCGTCGGTCTCGGGGGCGGGAAGTCGCGGCCGGCTGCCTCCGCCCCGGCGGAACCACGCGTTGCGGCGGAATCGGAACGTCCGCGGCGCCGTGTTCGGGCCGACGTTCACCACGGCCCCGACGCGGCCGTACACCACGAGGTTGTTCTCGAAGAGCCCGCCGTGACAGGGGCGGAAACGCCCCACCGGCTGCTCCTGGAGGATTCGCAGCGGCCAGCGCTGGGGGAGGTAGATCGTGTTGTGATGGACGTGCCCGCCGCGGGCGGTGGCCCAGGCGACGGCGGCGCGGCTGCCGACGAAGCGGTTGCCCGCGACGGTGATGCGTGTGGCCTCGTAGTCGTCGGGCTTGGGGCGGAAGTACCTCAGGCCGGTGCTGCCGCCGATGTTGACGGCCCGTCCGCCGCCCTGCCGGCCGTCGAAGAACGACGACTGCACCAGGACGTCCGACGAGCCGCCCTTCATCTGGATGCCCGTCGCCTGCGAGAAGCCCGCCTTCGCGACGAAGGTGCAGTCCTCGATGACGCCGTGGTGGCAGCCCACCATGTCGATCGACGAGCCGCCCCAGCCCTCGATCCGGCAGCGCCGCAGGACGAAGTGATCCACCCCGGAGAGCTTCAGCCCGTCGCGGTTGCCCTTCGGGCCGGTGTCCAGGATCGTGACGTCCTCGAGCACGACGTGATGGGCCGGCGTGTCGAACGAGCCGCCGTCGTCGATGTTCATCCCGTTGGCCGGGAAGCCCCGGGCGAGCAGGTTCCTCAGGACCACGTGGCGGCAGTCGCTGAGGTGCATCGCCAGGGGCCCCCCGCGGAACTGCGGCGGGTCGTTCGGGTCCCGCCCCTCGATGACGATGGCCGCGTCCTTCGCACCGGCCAGCCCGCGCGCGTGGAGCCCGCCCCGGTACGTCCCCGGCGCGAGCGAGATGGTGGTCCCCGCCCGCGCGGCACTCAGCGCCGCGCGCAGGGAGCGGTCGTCCCGGACGGGCACGACGCGGCGCTGCACCTCGGCCGGCGAGGCCGTCGCCAACGCCAGCACGAGCCAGACCACCCCGCCCGGGCGCCGCCGACGGGCTGTTTCCTTCATGGGGCCACCTCCGCTCACTGTGCAGACCGACACCGCCGCGGACGTCTGCGACCATGCTATCGTCTCCCGGGCCCGCGGCAAAGGGATGCCGGGGGCCGGTGATCCCGGCGCTCGGCGTGGGCGTCCGCGAGGGAACCTCGGGGGGCCTCGGCACGTCTGACATAGAGAGGAACGCGGCCGGCGTGTCGTCGGCAGGTGGGGCAGCACGTGGGCTCCGTGGTTTGAAGGAGGCAGCCATGCGAAGGCGGGAAGACTTCCTGCTCGCGCGGGGCGGCTGGACCCTTGGCGTTGTCGCCTGGATTTGCCTGTGTGTTTCGGCCCCGGCCGCCGTGATGACGACCGGCGACGTTCAGCCGAACCCGGCTGCATCCGGCTCGGGTGACGACCTGTACGTGGGCAAGGAGGACGAGGGCACGATGGCCGTCGACGGCGGCAGCGGCGTCCACTGCAAGGTCGGCTTCGTCGGGTTCAAGTGGTCGGTGGACGGCCTGGTCACCGTGGACGGACCTGGCGCATCGTGGACGATGGCCGAGCAGCTCTACGTGGGCTTCGACGGCAACGGCCACATGAGCGTTCGCAACGGCGCCGGCGTGACGAACACGTTCTGTCTCATCGCAGACGATCACCGCTCCGTGAGCGGCGTGACCGTGAGCGGGCGGGGGTCCACCTGGACCAGCACGGGCAACCTGTACGTCGGCTTCGACGGGGCGGGCGCGATGACGGTCGAGCAGGGAGCGGCGGTCACCTGCGCGCAGGGCATGATCGGCGACAAGTTCGGTTCCTCCGGGCAGGTCACCATCACGGGCGGGCAATCCCGATGGACCAACACCACCGGCCTGGTGATCGGCTACGCGGGAGAGGGCAGCCTGCGGGTCGAGGACGGCGCTTCGCTGGCCAGCGCGACGTGCACCCTCGGCAGCGTCTTCGAAGACGCCGTCGGCCTGGCGGTGATCCGCGGGCCCGGGGCGACCTGGACCACCCAGGGCTACCTGACGATCGGCTTTGCGGGACAGGGCAGCGTGGTGATCGAAGACGGCGCCGCCGTCACGAACGCCCGCGGGCGCCTCGCCGGCCGGGTCGGCTCCACCGGAGAGGTCACCGTGATCGGTCCGGGCTCGTCCTGGCACTGCGGGGGCAACGTGGAGGTCGCCTATGCGGGCTTCGGCCGGCTGAAGCTCATCAACGGCGGCTCGGTCCGCACGGACGCCGACGCGTGGTTCGCCGAGGAGGAGGACGCCGTCGGCGAGATCTGGTTCGCCATCGGTCCCGACGGCAGCGGCCGGCTCGACGTCGCCGGCGACCTGGTGCTCAACAGGGGCGGGCACGACCGGCTGAAGGTCACGCTGGAGGCCGGCTTCACGCCGACGCGCGGCCAGACGTACGATCTGATCGACTGGGACGGCGCGCTGGCCGGCAGGTTCGACGCCGTCGAGCTGGAGGCGCTGCCGGGGGGCCTCCTCTGGGACACGTCCAGCCTCCACGTCGACGGCACGGTCCGCGTCGTGCCCGAGCCGGCGGCGCTGCTGCTGGCGGGCATGGGGGCGCTGGCCCTTCGCCGTCGCCGCGCCCGCCGCGCGCGGCGCGCCTGATCACCCCCCGGCCGCGTGCCTCTCCGGCGGCTGGAGCGTCACGCGGACGCGGAGCGGCATCGTCAGCGGCTCGCCGCACCGGAACGTCGCGGCGTGCTCGCCCGCCGGCAGGGCGACGTCGGGGGCCTTCGCCGGGAGGATCTGCGCCTCGGGCAGCGGGGGGCCGAATCGCCGCACCGGCTCGCCCGGGCGGAAGAGCAGGTACTGCCCTTCGCCCAACGTGCCCTTCCAGGCGAAGCGGCACCCGGCCAGCTCGACCCGCGGATCTCGCACGGTGCGGACGTCCAGGGCCGGCAGCGCCTTGACGTCATCGAGGCCGCAAGAAACGGTCGCGCCGGCCGGCAGGCCGTTGTAGTAGAGGCCAAGCCAGCTCACGCGGGCGTAGTCGATGCGGTCCTTCGTTGGGCGGGCCAACTGCTGGTAGCGCCAGCCGGTGAAGTCGTTGGCGACGTAGTAGTCCTGCGCGGCGCGGTCGTCGCGGAGCTGGAGCTTGAGCGACCCGCCCTTGCCGTCGCCGCGCAGCCAGAAGCCGACGGCCTTGTGGCGGCTCAGGTCCACGGGCGGGTCGAAGCGCCTGCCCACGTAGGACCAGCCCCCCGCGACGGCCAGCGAGCTGGCGGCCGTATAGACCGCGCACCGCCGGCCCTCGCGGGCGCCGTCGGCGAGGCTCTCCAGGCGCTGCGCAACGCCGGGGCGAACCGACCGGGCGGCGTAGGGCGCGAGGTCGTCGAACGTCTCCAACGCGACCGCTTGCGGGGACCGATACGCCGGGCCCGGGCGGAGCCACCTCCCGCCGGCGGCATGGACCCACACGCCGATGCGCGCCGGGCCCTGCCGCACGCGGACCGGCCAGACGTTTCCGCGCCCGTCGACGGCCGTCACCTCGCGCCACGGCTCGTAGACGACGCGCTGGAAGGCGCTGCCAGCGCCCTGCCCCACCAGGCGGTACTCGCGGCGCTTGTCCCGAAGCTGCACGCGGCGCTTCGGGTCCATCTTGCCGGCGAGGGCCTTGTCGATGCGCAGGCGCGCCCGCATGTCCGGGCCGACACGCCCGCTCAGGCGAAGCTTCTCGTAGCGGGCGATGAGGTCGAGGATCTCGCCCGTGAAGGGATGCCGCGCCGCCGCCGCGGGCGAGACCTGGAACGACATCGACGCGCCGTAGCCGATCGTCGCGCCGAGGACGTACTCGTACATGTCCGGCGTCGCGCGGGTGTCGTAGCCGTAGTACCAGCCGATGTCCAGCGGCATCGAGTTGCGTGCGAGCGAGTCGAACCAGCTCGAGCGCTCGTCGAGATAGCCCTTGATGTCGCCGTGACCGTCCGCCGAGGCGCTGCGGGCCATCAGGTGCCAGGAGTAGTGGCTGGCGCTGCTGGCCTGGAGCAGCATGTGCTTGTTGGCGAGCTCGTCGTAGAAGGCCTTGTGCAGCACCGCGTTGTAGTACCAAGGATCCCCCTGGAGCCGCTCGGAGCCGTCGAAGTACAGCATGTCGGCGCCGACGGCGTTGGCGACCTTGGCGAAGTTCGCCGCCGCCTCGGCCAGCAGCGACGTGTCCATGTCGAAAAGGAAGTAGCCGTAGCTCTTGCGCAGGTGGTCGATGCGCTCGCCCTTCGGGTGCGGGGCGGGCTTCGTCCCGAGGTAGCCCCGGCGGCAGTGGCGAAAGCCCGGCGGCGCCTCCGTGCAGCGCCGCCCGTAGAGGATCAGCTCGCGCCCGATCTGGATGACGGCCCCGCGACCGAGGTAGCCGCCGTCCTCGGCGGGGAAGTCCTCCGGCGGCGAGGCGGTGGGCAGGAAGTCGGCCGTGGCGTCCACGTCCGCGCCGAGCCGCGCGAAGGCGTCCCGGACGAGGCGATCGTCGGGGACGGGCGTCAGGTAGGCATCGGGCGGGTAGATGGACGGGCCCAGGAAGTGCAGCCCGACGCGGAAGCCCGCCTGCCTGAACCGCCGCACCGTGCGTGTCAGGGCCTCCAGCCCGCCGGGGAAGTTACGGCGGTTGATCTCGTAGTGCCCCGTCGCCCGGCACCACGAGCCCTGGCCGATGAGGATCATGTGGAAGCCGCCGCGCCGCGCGATGGCCAGCGCCCGGTCGAACTGCGACTCCGAGAAGCGCGTCAGGAAGAAGTACGATCGCCGGATCCAGGGCGAGCGCTTGTTCCACACGCCGCCCGGGCGCGGGCTCGGCAGGCCGGCGACCGGCTGCATCCGCTCCACCGTCGCGAGGAAGTCGTCCTCCCGGCAGGCGATCACCGCCAGCCGCGCCGGCTCGATGCCGTGACGGTCGTACGTCTCGGCCGTGAGCGTGTGGGTGGTCGGCGACCACAGCGGGCTGTGCGGGTCCTCGAAGTCCTCCAGGACGACGACCCGCTCGCGCCCGTCGCGCCGGAGGACCGCCTCGACGTGGTCGATCCGGCACTCGACGCGCCGGGCGGGCGGCAGGCCGTTGTAGTAGAAGTTGATCGTCCGGACGCGGTCGTAGCGCAGCGTGTTGACGGGGCAGTCGGTCAGCGTCACCTGGCGCCACCCGGTGAAGTCGATGGGGACGTAGTTGTCGCGGTAGCCGCCGGCGCCGTCGTAGAGCTGGATCTTGAGCTGCTCGCCCCGCCCGTCACCGTGCACCCAGGCGCGGAGGGCCTTGCAGCCGGTCAGGTCCAGCGGCCTGGGGAGGGCGCGTCCCCGAACGCTCCATCCGCCGGGCCTGGCGTCGCTCGTGGCGGCGAATCGCGCCGCCCCACGCCCGACCTTCGCGCCCCGCTCCAGCCGGGCGAACTCGTGCCGGCAGCCGGGGCGGTCGGCGCGGTAGCTGCCGAAACGATCGGCGAACGCCCGGACGTTGGGCACGGCGGCCATCACGGCCAGGGCGTGCCCGCCGAACTGCGCCGCATTGAGCAGCCCGGAGACGCGGGCCTTCGGCGGCGCCGCCAGGCGCCAGAGCGTCAGCCGCCGCACGCGGTGGGGGCAGTCCAGCCGCCGCATCGCCAGCACGCAGAAGCCGCGGCGGCAGGTCACCTGGAACTCGGCGCGGGCCCCGCCGCGGAAGGCGACGCTCAGCCGCCGCCCCGACAGCGAGACGGACGTCGGCAGGTGCGTGCCCGCGTCGGTCTCCAGGGCCAGCGCCGGGCGGGCCGTCGCCGGCGATGCCTCGCCGTCGGCGAAGCGAACCGCCGCCACGCGTCCCGCATCGTCGAGCGTCAGCTTCGCCGTCTCCAGGTCCAGCGTGGCCTGACCTGCGCAGGGCGCCGCCAGCAGCGCTACCGCCAGCACCACGCCGCACGCCTTTCCCGTCATCATCCGCACCTCCCTCCCCTCCCCCGCCGCGCCGCGCGGCCTGCCAACGCCGCGTTTGCCCGCTCGCCCGCTTTCGACAAGCTCGCGAAAAAGG
>CAZXOC010000366.1:0-6427 GCA_964642165.1 uncultured Planctomycetaceae bacterium
CGCACGAGTAGGTTCCGTTCGAGCGCGAGAGCGGTCGCGTGCGTCTCGTCGTGCCACAGCGCCTCACCGCGCCGTCGAGATAGCGCGCCCATGTGGAGTGCGGCGGCTATGACGCCGCTTTGGATCGTCCGCGGCGCGGGGCTGGGCGTTCGCTTCGGACGGGTCGCCGGAAGCCAAAGCGGCGTCGTTGCCGCCGCACTCCATGGCAGCGCCCTCGCACGGGCGGGCGAGCGCGGCGAGCCACAAGCGGGCTGCGTCTGAGCGGGAGAGCGGTCGGATGCGTCTCATCGTGCCGGAGGGCCCCACCGCGCCGTCGAGATGGCGGGCCCCCGGCCCGGCCGGGGCGCGCGAACCTCTCGCGTGCGTGACGGTCCGCCATCACGGGAACTCCGAGAGGCGGCCGTCCCCAGCGGACGCCCCGAGCTGACGTGGCGCGCCAGGCCAGGGCAGGCCTCTCCCGGAATCCATCCCATGCCCCCGCCATCCCCGCGGGCGGCAGCATGTCCGGAATTTCCTACCACCTCCCCGGAACCCGGCGCTCCGCCTGACCGCTTTCCGCTTCTGGTGGGCGTGGTGAAGGCGCATGAGGAGGTCTAGCTGCGCGGCTCGGTCGTGTTCGGGTGCCCGGCTGCGTCATCGCCTCGCTCCGTGGCGGCGTTCGAGACGGTAGCCGTTTGCGTTCGCCGTCCCCAAACCACTTGGCCTCGTCGCCGCTGCCGATGATTCTTTCCATCAAAGCGTCCTTCGCCAAATCACCAATGTCATCGCGCTGGAGCATCTTCAGACATGCGTCCTTGTGTGAGGCCAGCGTCTCCAGCCAGATTACCTGTCTTGGCATTGAGGCACCTGTGCCTCATTCCCTCCGACACTACCCGTTCACTTTATCTGCCGACGGCGTCATCCGAGTTCGTCATAGCCTTCCTCCAGACTGCGCTCTCGTCGTCCCATCCCAATATGGCAACGTTAGTTCGACTCATCCCGTTGTTCAACACAACCAATTCGCACAGTGTCGCCACGCCTGTATCGCCCTGGCAGGGAAACCCCACTATTGTGCAAAACGTTCCCGGAGGGCTCTTGGACTTGGTGTCCAGCTTGCCCCGCCAGATCGACGGATTGAGAAAGAGGACGCGAGGCTGCAACGAAACCCGGTACGTGCACACGTAGTGTACGTTCTTCACATCCGGGGATCCCGCGGAGGCCAGGTATTGGTATTCACGCTCAATGAACCGGTGCAGTGCTTCCTGTTGGCGCTCCAGCAAGCCCGGGCCCTCGCTACTCGTGCAACCGGCCAGACCAATCGCTGTAGCGGCGAGCGCACCGGCAAGGATCCGTGCGGCGCGGGAAGACCTGCCAACCGCTCGCTCACGTGCATCGTCCGACGCAGTCCGGTGATCTCTCATTTCTTCTTCTGCTTCCTGACGCATTGCCCAACCTTTCCGTGACCCGTCAGTGTGGCTTGAACATTGCCTGTTATGCTGCAGAACCCTCCATCTCGCCCCTCCGAGTCACCAGCGACGGGGACCGTGATACTGACGTTAACCGTAATGGGGTACTGACCCTTGGAAGATGCCTTGTAGCAGCATTCCTTGTCTGGGTCGGGGACCCACGTGTCTTTCCCGTCCTTGTCCTTGGCTTTCTTGAGGCATTCGTGTTTGATCGGCTTCCCGACAAGCGGGTTGAGAGCCTGCGGCACGTTGATCTTGACCCTGTTGCAGGGCTTCCCTCCGAGCAGGGCGATATTGGTGTACTTCAGGTTGTCTCGTACGTTTGCAACCTGGGTAATGGTCATCTCGGCGCAGGCATTCTCCAACAGCCCGAGCGTCCCCAGGTTAACCGGTATCTTCACAGGCGTATTGCTTGGTATCGGGGTGGGCTCGCAGGGCTTCCCACCCAGTAGCTTGCAGATGTCGACGGGTTCGGCGGGCTGCGACGCTTGCGCGCCCATCGGGTCGACGTAGATAACTGGCATGCTCCTAACGTATTGATATAAATGCAGGCCATCCGCGTACTGGCCGTTCACTCCTTGCTCCCCAACTGGCGGTGGCGCGTCTGGCCCAGGCGGGCCCGGATCGCGCTGGAGCCAGCGGCCGGTGCGGGGGTTGAGGTAGCGCATGCGGTTGTAGACGAGGCCGAACTCCTCGTCGTGCATCAGGCCCTGATGGCCGATGGCGCAGAGGCCGTACGGCGCCCGGCCGGTGTCCGTCTCGACGCGCTGGGAGTGCAGCAGCGGGGCCGTGGTCAGCGCCTCGTTGCTGCCCGCCTTCTTGTAGACCGTCCGCTGGCCGTAGGGCGTGTACTCGTAGCGCTCGACCAGTCCCGACGCGTCGGGATTGGCATCCGTCGGGCCTGCCCGCCGAAGCGGGGGCCGCGAAGGCCGGTCGTCGTTGACGGCGATCTGCACCAGCTCGTCGACCCCGATGTGTATCGGGACAGGTTCCCGGGCGCCCCACAGGTGCTGCTTGAGCGTACAGCCCGCCGCGTCGCGCGTCGGCGAGGGCGATACATCATGCCAGCGCCGGCGCCCGGCCGCAGAGGCGCTTGGCCTGGCGGCCGCGCGGGTGAACTCCCCATAGCCCATGGTCGTCTTCCCGTGCCGCCGATGCGCCCAGGGCGCAGGAGATCGGGGCATCACGGCTACCATCTACCGTAGCGGGCCCGCCGCGATTCGGCAAGGCCGGGCGCGGGCGGATGGGCGGGCGTTCAATCGTCCCCGTTTGAGCGGGAGAGGGGTCGGGTGCATTCCGTGGTGCCACACGAGCCCCTCGCGCCGTCGTCCCGATGGACATCGGGAGCGCAGCCCGTGGAGTGCGCCGGCCCTGACGGCGCTATGGCTTCCCGCCCGACGTCTGCCGCCGCATGGTCTCCCGGGCGGAAGGGAAAGCGGCGTCGCGGCCGCCGCAGTCCACAGGCATTCGAGCCACCGGCCCGGCCGGGGAGGCGAATCGGGGGAAAGGCTTGTTGTCACAGGCGTTACGATCCGATGGGCGAGCGGGGAGACCGGCGGGGAGGCTGATTGTCCAAAATGGGGGGGATTGTCCAAAATCTGGACAATGCTAACTGCTTAGATGCTAAGTAGTTATGCTGATTCTGGCCCGCCGGGGAAGCCCCAGGATTGGACAGTTCTGCCACAATCGTTCGAGACTTATGGCCGTCTTGCGGGGGGCGATCGACCGCGGCAGGCCCCGCGAGAATTTCGCCGGGAAGGTCGAAAAGTGTCGCGCAACGGCGCGTTCGTCCGGGTGGCAGGGCGACCGCCGAGCGGGATCGACACCTGCGACCGCTGAGAGCACCTTCACCTCCCCCGACGCGATCGCCGCCGCGGCGCCCAGCACGCACGCCACCCATGCCACCGCCACGCGACCCGAGCAGCTCATCGGCCGCCGGCGATCAGCAGCACCGGCCGGATGATGCCCCCCAGGAACAGCTCCGTGATGCGCGAGTGATCGACGCGGACGGCGACGACGTTGGCCCCGGGGGAAGCCGCGGCGGTGATGTCCACCTCGAAGGGCCTGCGTTTCCTGGGGCTTCGGCCGACCTCGCGGCCGTCGAGGAAGACCGTGGCGTCGCCGTCGACCTCGGCGAAGAACAGCCTCAGGCGGCCGGTGGTCTTCGGCACGTCGAGACGGCAGCGGTACCAGAGGATGGTCCGGCGGTCGGGCAGTCCCTGGGCATCGAGCGTGTCGCCGAACGTGCGGACGGTGCGCCACGTCGAGTCGTCGAAGTCGACCTTCGCGTAGCCCTTGGCGAGACCCGCATCGGCCGGGTCCCAGGCGAAGCGCCACTCGTCCGGCAGGCGCTTCAGGAGCTTGTTGGGCGGCGTGCAGGCCGCCTCCCCCGCCAGGACGTGCACGCCGACGAATCGCTTCAGGTAATTGACGGTGTAGTGGTTGGCCAGGCCCTTCTTCACCTCGGCCTCGCAGCGGGCCAGGAGCTTGCGGTAGACGCCCGCGGCCGCCGCGAAGTCGCCGGCGTTCATCGCGTCGCGGAGCCGGGCGTACTGCTCGGCGTTCCGGAAGCCTTCTCGCGTCATGGCGACGCGGGCGGCGAACGTCTCGTCGCCCTTGACGGCCCCGGCCGCCTCGTCCATCAGCGCCGCCAGTTTCTTCAGGAACGCCGGCGTGTAGACGCGGTGCAGCGCGAAGAAGCTGCCCGACTCGCACTTCATCTCGGCAAAGGCCGCGTCGATCGCCTCCCAGTACCGCTTCATCGCCCCGCCGGCCGGACCGTAGAACTTCGCGTAGTAGTCGTCCATGAGCACCCGCACGTCGGCGCCGGGGTCGTAGGCCAGGCGGATGCTCAGCCAGGCGTGCGGGCCGTAGATCTCCCAGTTCGCCAGCGTCTCGAGGTTGACGCCGATGCAGCCCTTGCGCTGGAGGTAGGGGATGTCGTGGCTCCAGACGGAGAGCTTCGAGAACGGCACGAGGCACTCGGCGAGGTTGTAGTTGTACGTGCGGTAGCCGAGCTTGTCGACGGCGGCGGCCCAGCCGTCGATCAGCCCGGCAAGCTGGCGGCGCGACGGCGAGCAGGGCGAGCCGATGCGATGGTAGCGGCTGTAGCGGATCGGGGCGATCCAGGCGCAGAGGTTGCCGCTGACCTTGCGGCCGAGCGTCGGGGCCTGCGTGTAATCGGCGTAGGCGTAGAAGCAGAGGACCGAGTCGGGACTGGCCTTCGCGACGCGGCGGGCGACGGCGTCGTAGAAGTCGAGGTAGCGGTTGGTGACGGAGACGTGGCCGCTGGACGGCTCGATGACGTTCGGGTCGTCCTGCTTGCGGCAGGCGGCGCACTGGCAGTAGCCGCGGCCGTCCGGCGGCGAGATGGAGGGGTTCTTCTCGCCCTGCCGGATGCGGGCGATCACGCCGTCGGCGAAGACCTTCCGCAGGTCGGCGTTGGAGGTGCAGTACCAGTCGCCCTTGCGCCGGGCGCCGTCGCGGAGGGCGAAGTACTCCGGGTGCGTCTCGAAGAGCTCCTTGGGCACGTAGCGGCCCCAGGCGTGCTGCATGCCGTAGGGCGCGCCGCCGTCGCCGTTCCAGACCTTCCACGGCGACCGCCCGCTCCAGCGCGAGCCCCAGATCTTCCGGTAGGCCAGGTGCGGCCGCTCGCGCAGGTCGATCTCGCCCACCCGGAGCGTCCTCGTGCGGGGGTAGACCTCGCCGAGCGGGTGGTCCATGAAGAACCGGCACCCGAGCTTCTCCAGGAAGCGGCAGGCGGCCCGGAGGGTCGCGTCGGGCGACTGCCCGGCCAGCAGGACGCGGCGCCCGTCGCAGCGCACCTTCAGGCCCTCGCGGGTGGGGCTGTCGATGTCGTCGAGCTTCAGCCCGGCCTCGACGGCGGCGGCGCCCACGTAGACGCAAGGACCGCCGGGCAGCTTCTCCCCGGCCGGGACCTCGACGATCGGCAGCTTCGCGTCGGTGATCTTGCCGATCCACTCGGCGAGCGTCTCGGCGGCGTAGCGGTCGCCGGCGGGCGCGCCGCGGCGTCGCCGGGGTGGCTTCGGCGCCCGCCCGGCCGGGGCGCGAACGACGATCCGCGCGGCAGGTTGGCCGTCGTGGACAAGGTCCATCTCCCCCGCGGCGCCCGCCGCGACCGCCCACCAGACTGAGACGCACAGCACCGGGCGCACCATCGCGGGCCTCCTTCCCGTCGGAGTGTGCGGCGGGCCGCCCTGCTTCACGCCCGCCCTGGAACGGCAAAGGGAAACGGCGCGCAGGATACCGCGCGCCGAGGGACACGACAAGCGCGGCCGCGCGTCACGGCGTCGCGGGAGCGCTGGTCGGCTTCGGCGGCTGCGTCATGTCGTAGATGCAATACGGCCGCATGCCGAACTGGATGATCTGCTCGCCCGCCTTGACGGGCTGGCCGTCCTTGTTCAAGGCCTGCCGGGACGGGATGCGGCGGATCGTGCGATACCGGCGCCCCAGCCGTTCATTGAGGGCCTGGAGGAGCATGCCGATGGCCGGTTGACCGTAGCCTGCCGGGGTGAGGTAGCAGGTGAACTGCCCGGTCTTGCGGCTCTGCTCGATCTCGTCGAGGAGCCCGGGCAGCTCCTGCCTGAGGACGGCGAGGACCTCTGCCCTCATCTGCATGACCGTTCGGTTGTGGATGTCGCGGGCTTGCTGATCGCTGACGCGTCCGCTCCGGTACGCCTCCTGGAGGCGCCGGATGATCTGGACGAACTTCGCGTAGGGGATGTTGACCTTCTGGTAGGACCTCTGGAGCGTCTCCCGGCTGGGGGCCTGGACGATCTCGCGGTCGATGTACCACGCCGGCTCGCCGCGGTAGGTGGGGCCCTTGGCCTTGGACTGGGTGACGATCAGGTTGTCGAGCTGCACGTCGAAGGACAGGAGCTTCTTGTCCGGCGGGGTCAGGCGGTTGAGCTCCTTCCACATCGCGATCTTCTCGGGCGGGTGCCACTTGATGCTGTAGTAGT
>CAZXOC010000367.1:0-6399 GCA_964642165.1 uncultured Planctomycetaceae bacterium
CCGTTCGTCGACCGGCTGATGGAGATGAGCAGCCAGGTGCCCGAGGAGCTGTCGGTCAAGATCCGCCTGTGCGACACGATGGGCTTCGGCATTCCGTTCGCCGGCGCCGCGCTGCCGCGGAGCATTCCCAAGCTGATCTACAAGCTCAACCGCGAGTGCGGCGTGCCGAGCGACCGGCTCGAGTGGCACGGCCACAACGACTTCCACAAGGTGCTCGCCAACGCCACGACGGCGTGGCTCTACGGCTGTAACTTCGTCAACACGACGCTGTTCGGCTTCGGCGAGCGGACGGGCAACCCGCCGCTGGAGGGCGCGATCTTCGACTACGTCGCGCTCAAGGGCGACCTGTGCGGGGTCGACACGACCGCCATCACCGAGCTGGCCGACTACATGCGATCGATCGGCCTGCCGATCCCCACCAACTACCCCTTCGCCGGGCGGGCGTTCAACACCACCCGCGCGGGCATCCACGCCGGCGGGATGCGCCAGGACGAGCGGATCTACAACATCTTCGACACCGAGAAGCTCCTCGGGCGCCCGCCTCGCGTGGCCATCACCGACAAAAGCGGCACGGACGGCGTCGCCCACTGGGTGAACGAGCTGTTCGGCCTCAAGGGCACCGACCGCATCAGCAAGATCAAGGTGGCCCGGCTGGCGCGGTGGGTGATGGACCAGTACGAGGTCGACGGGCGCCTGACCGCCATCAGCGACCAGGAGCTGGAGCAACAGACGAAGGAACTCCTGCCGGACTTCTGGGAGAAGTACAAGGGCGGCGCGTGAGAAGGGGGCCCGCCGAATGCCCGACGAGCGCCCGAACATCCTCTGGATCTGCACCGACCAGCAGCGCTGGGACACGGTCGGCGCGCTCGGCAACGAGCACATCCGCACGCCCAACCTCGACCGGCTGTGCGACGAGGGCGTCGCGTTCACGCGGTGCTACTCGCAGAGCCCGATCTGCACGCCCAGCCGGGCCGGCTTCCTGACCGGCTGCTACCCCAGCACCCTCCACGTCAACCGCAACGGCAACGACTTCTTCCCGTGTCCGGAGCGGCTGATCACGCGGCGCCTGGCCGACGCCGGCTACGACGGCGGGCTGTCCGGCAAGCTGCACCTCGCCGCCGCCAACCGGCGCGTCGAGCCGCGCTTCGGCGACGGCTACCGCTTCTATCGCTGGAGCCACCATCCCTACCCGGAGGACTTCTGGCCGAACGAGCACCACGCCTACCAGCAGTGGCTTGCCGAGCAGGGCGTGGACTGGTCGGAGGCGTACGGCCCGCGGGAGGGCATCGTCGCCCGCGGCGTGCCCGCCAAGTACCACCAGACCACCTGGTGCGCCGACGAGGCCATCGCCTTCCTCTCCGAGCGGCGCGCCGGGCCCTGGCTGATGAGCGTCAACCCCTTCGACCCGCACCCGCCGTTCGACCCGCCGCCGGAGTACATGGCCCGAATGGACGCCGCGGCCATGCCCCTGCCCCTCTTCCGCCCGGAGGAGATGAAAACGCAGCTCGCCTTCGCCGGCGTCGACCACCAGACCCGCCGGCCGCAAAGCCCCCACGACTACGACGCCCGCCGCATGGTGGCCGCCTACTACGCCCAGATCGAGCTCATCGACGACCAGGTCGGGCGCATGGTCGAGGCCCTCGAGTCGACGGGCCAGCGCGAGAGCACGATCGTCCTGTTCATGAGCGATCACGGCGACATGCTCGGCGACCACGCGCTGCTCCAGAAGGGCTGCCGGTTCTACGAGGGCGCCGTCCGCGTGCCGCTGATCGTCTCCTGGCCGGGGCACGTCCGGGCCGGCCTGCGGAGCGACGCGCTGGTCGAGCTGACGGACGTGCCGGTCACGCTCATGGAGGCGACCGGCCTGGACGTGCCCGAGGACGTGGAGGGAAGGAACCTGCTGCCGATCCTGATCGGCCGGGCCGACCCGCATGCCTTCCGCGACTTCGTCCGCAGCGAGTACCACGACGCGCTGCCGATGGCAGACGCCAGCCACGCCAACATGATCCGCGACGGCCGCCACAAGCTCGTCCTCTACCACGGGCACGAGGTCGGCGAGCTGTACGACCTGCACGAGGACCCGCAGGAGTTCCACAACCTATGGGACGACCCGGCGCATCGCGACGTGCGCTCGGAGCTGACGCGGCGCATCTTCGACGCGGTCATGCTCGCCACCGATCCGGGGCAGCGGCGCGTCGGCAACTACTGATCGATCATCCGGAAGGAGGCACGTCATGAGAATTGCAAGCCGACTGTGCGCCCTGGCGGCCCTGGCCGCCGGCGCCGTACTGGTGGTTTCCCGCTGCGGCTGGCTTGGCGCCGCCGCGCCCGTGGCCGCGAAGGACGCGTCGCCGACGGTCATCGACGCGTCGAGGTATTCCAATCTCCAGGCGGCGCTCGACGCCGTGCCAGCGGGCGGCGGGCTCGTCCGCCTGCCGCCGGGGCGGTTCGAGCTGACGCGGCCGCTGGTCCTCACGCGCGGCGAGGTGCGCATCGAGGGCGCCGGGGCCGCCACGCACCTGGTCAACCGCAACCAGGACGGCGAGCCGGCGCTGGTCCTCCGCCCGCCGGAGTCGCCGAAGAAGCGCGGGGCCAGGATCTGGCGCGTGCAGTTGGCCGACATCCGCATCAGCGGCAACCCCAAGAGCGGCGACGGCGTGCTGGCGGAGGGCGTCAACGAATTGTACGTTCACGGCCTGAGCGTCGACCACAACGGCGGGCACGGCATCCGTCTCGTGGACTGCTACGAGGACCCGCGCGTCTGCGACTCGATCCTTACCTACAACGGCGGGGCGGGGCTTCACATCCTTCGCGGGCACGACATCGTCGTCTGCGGCAACCAGTTCGAGGAGAACCTCGACGCCCTGCGCTGCATCGACAGCTTCAACCTGTGCATGAACGGCAACAACCTGGACGACCACCTCCGCCACGGCGTGGTCATCGAGAACACCTACGGCTCGGTGGTGGCGGGCAACATGATCGAAGAGTGCCGCGGGACCGCCGTCATCATGGACCGCGACTGCTACGGCAACACCGTCAGCGCCAACGTGATCGCCCACAACGCGGGCGGGGGCGTGGACCTGCGCGACGCCTGGGGCTGCGCCGTGTCGGCCAACACCTTCACCATGTCGGCGAAGCTCGGCGTGCGCGTCGGTCCGGCCAGCGGGCGCATTACCATCACCGGCAACAGCTTCTCCAACGCGTGGATCGGCGGCAAGACGAGGCGCGACGACGCGGCGACCGGCGTGCTGCTGGAAGGCACGTCGGACGTGGCGATCACGGGAAACGCCTTCACCGGCCTCCAGGGCGCGGGCGTGGTGGCCCGCGGCACGTGCGGGCGCGTGGCGGTGACGGGCAACGTGCTGGGCGACCTGCACGTCGCGTCGAAGGGCGATCGGATCTCGCTGCCCGCGCTCGACCTCGGCGCCGCCAAGGGACGGGTGGTCGGTTCCAACGCGGTGGAAGGAGCGCCTTGATCGGATGCCCTTGGGGGCATCCGATCAAGGCGGATCGTTTAGCGGCGGCGCTTGCGCCGCGCGTTCGGCGGCGGCGGGAATAATGACGGGCGTGCGGTCCGGCAGGACCGCACGCCCGTTCACATGTGCAGCGAAACCGCCTCGGCGCCTTCGGCGCCGGGGCGGGCAGGCGCGTCATACGTTCTGCACGTCGGGGATCTCGAAGCCCTTGCGGTCGGGGTCGCGCACGAGCTTGTTGGCCTCGTCGGCGTGGTCGCCGACGAACCGCTCGGTCTTCGGGTCGAACGTCAGCCACGGGCCGACGATGTAGTGCTCCTTGTTCTCCGGGATGCCCACGCCGTCGCGCATCATGGTGTGCAGCCGCATGAAGTGCTCGTAGGCGTCCTTGTTGTCGCCGAACTTCCCGGCCTTGGCGTTGAAGGGGACCTTCTTGCCCAGCCGGTAGGAGTTGTTCATGAGGTGCCCGACCACGCAGGAGTAGTGGGCCTCCAGCATGTTGCCGTTGATCATCTTCTGGTCGCCCGCGCGGCAGGCGGCGACGAAGCTGCCGAACGTCCCGCCGTCGGTGATCTTGGCGTCGGGGTAGTTGACCTTCTCGGCCTTCTTGCCCCCGGCCGGATGGTACCGCCCGCCGGCGTCCATCCACCCGCCGTCCTCGAAGTAGAACTCGTTCTGGACCTCACGCTTGTAGCCCTTGTAGTTCACGTTGCGGACGTTGAAGAAGACGTACTGCCCGCCGGGGTACTCGCAGAGCCCGAACATGGTGTTGGGCGTCTCGCCCTGGTCGTTCCACTTGAATCGCCCGCCGAGGGCCATCGCGCGGATCGGGTGCTTCAGTTCCTTGTTCAGCGCCCACTGGGCCACGTCCAACTGGTGGGTGCCCTGGTTGTTCAGGTCGCCGTTGCCGCTCTTCCAGAACCAGTGCCAGTCGTAGTGCACGTAGTTGGCGTGGTACTTGTCGATGACGGCCGGACCACGCCACAGGTCCCAGTCCAGGTGGCTCGGCGGGTCGCCGATCTTCTCGAAGCCGATGCTGCCCCGCGGCTTGCAGCAGTAGCCGTACGAGATCTTCAGCTTGCCGAACTGGCCATCCTGGATGGCCTTGACCTGGCGGGCGCGCCCGCCATTGCTGCGCTGCTGCGTGCCGTGCTGGATGATCACGCCGTACTTCTTGAAGGCCTCGGCGGCGACGCGGCCCTCGTAGATGTCGTGGCTGGCGGGCTTCTCGACGTAGCAGTGCTTGTGCGCCTGGGCCGCCCAGATCGCCATCAGCGAGTGCCAGTGGTTCGGCGTCGCCACGCTGATGGCGTCGAGGTTCTTGTCCTCCAGCGCCTTGCGGACGTCCGTCAGGCCCTTGACCTCGTAGCCCTTGGCCCGTTTGCTGTAGCCCGATACCGCCCGGGCCAGCACCTTCTTGTCCGGGTCCACCACGTACGCCAGCTCGACGTCCTTCATCTTCACGAAGGAGTCCGCGTGGTTGTTGCCACGCCCCTTCAGGCCGCACACCGCGATCCGGAAGCGGTTGTTCGCCCCCACGATCATCTCGCCGGCCCGGGCACCGGAGATCCGGACGGTTGCGGCCGCCCCGGCCACGCCCATCGCGCCCTTCAGGAAGTTTCGCCGATTCATCCTGCCCATGTCTGTCTCCTCTGCTGCATGTTCGTCCTGGCGGTTCTCGGGGGCGCATCGGCCGGCGGGGTTCGCCGGGCGCGCCGAACCGTAGTGAATGTCTCCTGTATCCTACAACCCCCGGCGCGTCAAGACGGACCGCCTTGCCGCCGGGTCCGGGGGCTACTGCGCCTTGGCGATCATCTGCTCGAACAGCTCGCGCTGGCGAGCCAGGGCGGCGACGTAGTCCTTCCGCTTCGCGCGTGCCTCCAGCAGGATCCACCCGTCGTAGTCCATCTGCGCGAACAGGCCGATCAACTCCTGCCAGGGGTATTTGTTGCGCGTCTCGTCGAACGCCCGCACGTGGACGGTCGCGCCGAAGCGGTCCTTGACCAGGTTGAAGTTGTGGGCGAGGCCCTTGCCCTTCAGATCCGCGGCGTTGCAGTTCCAGCAGACACCGACGCTCGGGTGCGTCGCGACGTCCATGATCTGCCTGATCGTCGGCAGCTCGGAGCACTGCCCGTGGACCTCCAGGCGGATCTCTTGGCCGTATTCGGCGGCGAACTTGCCGACGACGTTGAGGCTCTTGCCGATCTGCTCGATCGTCTTCTCGCGCGGCACGTTCCTGGGGAGGTTGTTCGGGCGGACCTTCACGCCGCTTCCGCCGCAGTCGTGGCTGAGCTTCACGAACGCCTTGGTCGCCTCGATGGCCCGGGCGAGCCGCTGGGGGTCGGCGTGGTCGAAGCACTCGGCGCTGCCGATGCCCACGAGCACGGCCGGGCTGTCGGCGAAGCGCTTCTTGACCGTCGCGCGCTGCCGGGCGTTCAGGTTCCGCTCGACGCCGTGCTTGTGGGTCGTCCGCAGCTCAACGCCGAGGACCTTGCTTTTCTCGAGGTTGGCGATCAGCGTCGGCAGGTCCCAGTCCTTGGCCCAGAGGTACGTGACGAGACCGAACTTCATCTTCGCGCCTTTCCTGCGGGTCGGGCGACGGGCGGCAAGCGACTCGACGGTGCCGCTGGCCAGGCAGGCCGCCCCCGCAGCCAGCGATTGTCTCAGGAAGCCACGGCGGGTTCGGTACGTCCTCATGGGTGTCTCCTCATTCGGTTCCAGGATGCGGTCATTCTACCGCCGCGCGGCGGCGCATTCCACTCAGTCCCCCCACATCACCTCGACGAAACGCCCCGGCGAACGCCCCGGCCTGGCAGGGCCGGGGTCTTCTCTGCGCCCGCGTCCATCCCGGCGCCGAGATCGGCGCGCGGCAGAAGCCCCCCAGACCGATGATCGCGGCGGTGTACTTCCTGGGCATGGTCGATCC
>CAZXOC010000368.1:0-6332 GCA_964642165.1 uncultured Planctomycetaceae bacterium
GTGCGGAGGTAGTCCCTGTCGCCGGTGAAGGCGTAGTGGTCCCAGAGGTTCTGGGCGACCCAGGCCGCGTCGCCTTTCGACCACTTCCACGTCGAGCCGCCGAACACGCCGTTCTCGGCATGGGTCAGCCAGCCTCTCGTCTTGAACGCCTGTTTCGTTTCCGCCTTCCTCACGTCCCGTATCGAGTTCACCCATTCCGCCAGGGGCCCGAAGCACTCCGCAAGGTTGGCCGCGTCGACGAACCAGTAGTTCATCTGGACGTTGACGTCCGTGTGGTAGTCGCTGCGCCACGGGGGGTTGTTGCTCCGGTTCCACAAGCCCTGCAGGTTGGCCGGCATGGCCCCCGGACGCGAGCAACTGATCATCAGGTACCGGGCGTACTGGAACAGGAGCTCCTCGAGATCGGGGTCGGGCTCCTTCTGCTTGTAGGCGGCCATGCGCCGGTCCGTCGGCAGGGCCCGGGCTTCGGCGGCCGTGCGGCCCACGTCCAGCAAGACCCGGTCGAACAGCTCCCGGTAGTCCCGAACGTGCTCGTCGCGAAGCGTGTCGTACGACGTCGCCGCGGCCTGCTTGATCTGCCGGACCAGCCGCTCGTGCGGGTGGGCGCCCTTCCAGCCCTTGTCGCGCCGGTTCAGGTAGTTCGTGCCCGCCGCCAGCAGGATCGTGAAGCTGTCCGCCTTGTCGAGCTTGACGGCCTGGCCGTCCGTCGTCACGGTTCCGCCCTGGTTCAGGACGAGCACCCGGGCCTCGTAGTCCAGGGCTATGTCATACGGCGTCTTGCTCCTGCGATACGTGTAACCGGCCAACGAGCCCGCCGACGTGATCCTGTTCCCGACCGCGACGATCTTCCCCTTGTGCATGTCCGTCAGGGAGACCGTACAGGTGTACGCCGCCTTGCGATCCGCCGTGAAGTGGAAGACCACAACGCCCGCCGGGAAGCTGGAGAAGTACTCGCGCTTGTAGTTGCTCCCGTCACTGGTGTAGGTGATTCGGTGGATCGCCCGGCCGATGTCCAGCTCTCGCCGGTACTTCTTCGGTTCCGGGTGGGCCATCTCGACGTAGATGTCGCCGAATGCCTGGTAGGCTCCCGTGTCCTTCTCGTCGCCGATCCACAGGGTGTCCTCGTTGAACTGGATGTGTTCCTTGGCGACGTCGCCGAAGATCATGCAGCCCAGGCGGCCGTTGCCGATCGGCAGGGCCTCCCGCTGCCAGTCCTTCGCCGGGCGGTCGTACCAAAGGACCCGGCGGGCCGCCCCCTCGCCCGGCGCCCCGGCCGCGGGAAGCAGGACGGCCAGCAGAATCGCAACCGTGAGCACCGAACCGCAATGACTGTCGAGCAGTTCCATCCGACACTCCTCTCTGTACCGCAGTCGCCCAAGATAATCGCCTTCGCGATCATGCCAGGCGACGGCCTATCGGCCGGGGTTTCCCAGATATCCTTGCCCGGACACGCCGCCGGGCGATTCGATCGCCACTGTCTCGCCACCCGGCAGCGCCTGTGCCGACTCGGCCTGCCTCTGCCGTGACGATCGCTTGGTTGCCGATGTTCCCGGCCGTGAAGATCCGGCCGCCCGAGATCGAGAGACTGGAGAGTCCATGGCCGAGCCCGTGGGCCGTCCAGAGCAGCTTGGGGCCGCCTTCCGGCCACCGCTTCAGCGGGGACCTACCGTCCATCCAGGATTCCCGGGCACGCTCGGCCCACCGCCGTCGTGATCCGCAGCCGGGCATTGTCTCTCCGCCGGCGGACACGGGCAAGGGTCAGTCGGGGCCGGCGCCTGGCTCGGCCATCCCACCTTCCGGCAGGTAGGCCCCCTGAAGCCTGAGCGTCGCCACGAGCTCGCCCGTGGCGATGGCGAAGGCCGGACGGTTGCTCTCGATCGCCTGGACGGCGGCGGTCCCGGCCGCCTGTCCCATCATCGCCGCCGCGGGCATCACGCGGGTCGCCCCGTGCACCTTCACATCGCTCGAGCTGCACCGCCCGGCGACCCACAGGTTCCGCCAGCCTTGCGGCACGAGGATTCGGTAGGGGAGCCCGAAGCATTCGCCGGGCCCGAGCCGGCCGCTGTGGTCCTTCTCCTCCTGGAACCGGTCGAGCTCCTCGTCCGAATCGTCATGGACATGGATATCCACGAACTTGTTGAACACGCCGATCTGGTCGGGGAACTGGCGGCGCGCCAGGTAATCGTCGATCGTCAGCTCATACTCGCCCACGATCCGGCGCGATTCCCGAACGCCCATCAAGGCGGCGGTCGTGACGTGCTCCACGTTCTCGAAGCCGGGGACGTACTTGCGATAGAAGTCCACGTACTCCTTGGCCAGGCGGCGCCCGCGGACCATTCCGTCGCTCAGGCTCCGGCAGCGCAGCGCGTCCATGTGGAACACGTGCCCCGCGTTGAGCATGCCGAGCCGCGCTGCCACGCGGAACATGCCGGGCAGGTGCCTGTCCTTGTGCGAGAAATGGCCGTCGGCGATGGCCTCGAGCAGCTTCTCCTGCTGGCGGCAGGCCGTATTGCTCCGCGGGCGGTCCGGATCGGCGGCGACCTCCCAGTCGATGCCGGAGCACAGGGAACACAGCGTCGGCGGCATCGGTTCCGGTGCATCGTGCCCCGCCTCGCGACATGCCACGCCGCAGAGGTCGGCCAGCACGGCATCCCCGGTGGCATCGACGAAGGTCTTGGCCTCAACGAACCGGTAGCCCTCGATGTTGTGCAGCACGACGCCGCGCACACGTCTGCCCGTCGCCTCCGCGTCAATGACCCGGGTGTAGAACCGGACCTCGACGCCGGCGGCCGTCACGAGGTCGTCCAGCAGGCGCTTGAGCCCCTCGACCCGAAAGGGGGTCCAGCAGTGATAGTACTCGCGCCAGAACCGCGGGGTCACGTGGGGCGCGAGCTGCCCCCGCTCGTGGAGGGTCTCGACGATCTCGCGCATCACTCCGCCGACCAGGGCCTTCTCGCCGTCGGCCATGGGATCGAACGCCGTGACCAGCCCCGACGTGCCCATGCCGCCCAGGCAGCCGGTCGCCTCGACCAGCAGGACCCGGGCGCCGAGACGCGCGGCGCAGATGGCCGCCGCGCTGCCGGCGGGCCCGCCCCCGGCGACCAGGACGTCGTAGCCGTCCTCGATGGGAATCTCACGTCGTAGTGTGTAGCTGCTCATGGCTCTCCTGTCGAGCGATCGGCTCCGCCGCGCGGCGTGTCCGTGTCCGCCGGAGCTCGTGGTTGGCGGACCCGTCTGGCCCCCGGCGGGGGGGCTACCACGTCAGGGGCTTGCCTTGGGTGATGACGGTCAGCTTCGCCGCGGCGGGGCGGTCGGCGGTCAGCGTCACCCGGGCCGGGCCCGCCGGCAGCCGGGGTGCCGGGCCCGGGGCCTTCAGCGTGCGCAGCGTCGCTCCGTTGCGGTCGAAGACGCGCACCGGCCCGCCCGGCCACCACTTCGCGTAGTCGCCCGTCTTGAGCTCGACCGGCAGCGTCACGGCCGAGTCGCCCACGGCCAGCCGCGGACGGGCCAGAACGGTGGGCGACTCGGCCAGCGCCTCGACGCGTTCGACGGCGCACGGCGCGGCCGGGGTCTTCGGGCAACGCATCCACCGGAAGTTCACCGCGACGATCCGCCCGTAGTCGAAGCCGTACATCGCCTGCTTGAACGGGTAGGCGGCATGGGCCGGGCGGAACTCCGGCAGGAGGCGGCGCGTCGTCGGCTCGGGCAGGACGATCGTTCGCGTGCCGGTGAAGTCCAGGTCGATGTAGTGGTCGCGGAAGCGGTGGGCGGGCGATTCGAGCTGGACGTTCAGCACGGCGTGGGCGTTGCCGACGGTTGGCGCGGGGGCCTCGACGTGCACCCGGACCGCCAGCGCCCGGTGCTTGAGCAGGTTCGCCGGCTTGGCGAGCGCGTGCCGCGCGACCCGCGCGCCGGGCATGGGGTCCTTCGCGCCCGGGGCGGGGACCGGCAGGGGGGCCTTCGGCGCGACCAGGGCGACGTTCCGGGCGTCGCCCGGGCGGGCCGGGGCCGCGACCGCCTCCAGACGCAGACCCATCGGCTGCGGGCCGAAGGCGTTGTCCACGCGGACCGACCGCCCCGTCGCGACCCGCCGCGTGTCGTACCGCACCGGGCGCAGCGCCGCCTTGCCGGCGATCTCCTCCAGGTGCCACTGGCCCTCGCGGAGCTTCCGGCGGATGCCGTCCGGCACGGTCCGCCCGAGGCGCAAGCGCTCCCAGCGACCCAGCAGGGCCAGCAGCTCCTTCGTCCGGCCGTGGCGCTTCAGGGCCGCGAGGTTCGTCTCCAGCGACACGGGGGTATCCAGCGCGAGCATGCGGGCGGCGTAGCACTCGACCTCGTCGGGGCTCGTCGCGGGGTGGTGCGGCTTGTCGGCGAGGAAGCCCCACCAGCCGAGCTCGGCGGGCATGAAGCTCCGCGTGTAGTGCCTCCAGGAGTCGCGGATCTTGTGGTCGTCGAGGTACTCCTTCGGCGCGACGGCGGCGAAGTCGTCGCAGCAGCCGCGGGCGAAGATGTGCCACGTCCACGGCGTGCCCCCGGAGCCCTGCACGAGCACGTCCCGCCGGAACCGCCGCCAGATCGCCATCTGCTGCTGGGTCACCCAGTACCAGTACGGGCCGTTGGCGCCGTTGCACTCGCCGCCGTCGAAGTAGATCATGTCGAACCCGCAGCGGTTGACCACGCCGGCCACGCGGTCGGCCAGGGCGTCCTTCAGGTCCGTCCGCAGATCCACGAGGTAGCATCCGTACCGCTCGGTCAGGTGGCGGACGGTCGCCCCGTCCTGGTGCGCCGCCGCCCGCGTGCCGTGGGCGCCCCGCGTGCACGACCGCAGCGAGGTCCCGTTCGGGCCCCCGATCGCCCCGTACCGGATGATCTCGCCGTCCACGAGCACGTCGAAGCCCTGTTGCTTGGCCCCGTAGTAGGCCGCCTCGCGGGGGAAGGCCTCGGGCACGGCCGTCAGCGTCAGCTCGCGGCTTCCCGCGTCCACGTCGGCGGCCAGCGCGGTCTCGGCGTCGCTCAGCAGCCGGCGGTCGGGCACGGGCCGGACCAGCGGGTCGTTCTTGCCCACGAAGCTCGTGAGCATGTGCAGGCCGGCCTTGAGGCCCGCGGCGTGGACCTTGTCCACGGTGGCCTTCAGGCTCGCTTCGCCCCGCGGGAAGTTGCTCTTGCGGATCGGGTACGACCCCAGCGACGTGGACCACGTGCCGCTGTACGTCATCACGTAGGCGAACTCGCCGAGCTTCGCGTAGGTGATCGTCTCGTCGGCGTTGGCCTCCGTCAGATCGGTGAAGAGGTACCCCCGGCGGACGTCGTCGGACCGCTTGGCCCACTGCCCGCCGATCGTCGCGACGGGCAGCTTCTCGTCGCGCTCGACGGCCTGGACGACGTCCAGCAGGCGGTCCTTCGGCGCCGCGATGATCGCGACGCCCTCGCCCGCCATGCCGAACTCACGGTGCACCACGGCCTGGAGGTTGCCCGTCTGCACGCGGTCGGACAGCCCCACCATGCAGACGGCATAGTCGTCGTTCCACCGCACGTCGAGCCACCAGCCGGCGTTGGCCGTGATCCGCGTCCGCAGCCGGGCCAGGCAAAGCTGCTCGACGGGCCCGCCGCCGACCTCCAGCAGCCTGACGGCGAGATACTCCGGCCGGACCGTCACGCCCAGCCGCGCCGTCACCCCCGATCGGCCGTACGTCACCTTCAGGGCCTCGCCGTCCCGAACGATCGACGTCGCGTCGTGGACCCGCCCGCCGTGCTTGATGAAGGTGAAGCTCGGGCATCGGGCCGTGAGCCACTGCCGGCTGCCGGGCTTGTCCACCAGCGACCGCGCCCGGCCGTCGGCGCCGATCGTCCACCGCGCGAGGCGGTTCTCGAACGCGAGGTCTCCCGCGCCCCGGGCCCGGCGGGCGCCCGCCCAGCAGAGCCAGGTCACCACGAATGCGATGTGCGTTCGACGGACCATCGCCATCGGTCTCCTTCCCGCGCCGCCCCGCGCCCGAGGTCGAATCCTCCCACATCGCCCCGGCCCCCTCAAGCCCAAACGCGTCCGGCGGTCATGGCCACAAGGCGACGGCGGAAGCAGATCGAATCCGGCGAGCACGCGGGCATCGAAGACCGGCCCCCAGCCGTCGGCGTCGACCGCGCCTATGCCGGGCGGGCCGGGCGCGGCCGCGGGACGGGGCTAAGCTGCGTGCAGCAGAGGTTGCACGCAGCCAGAGCAGGAGAGCAGGAGAGAGGAGAGAGTAGGTACGGCAAGAAGGGCCGGAGACAGGAGGCGGGCGGCTCTCCTGCGGTCTGCTCTCTACTCTCTACCTTTTCCAGCAACTGCTCAGGCA
>CAZXOC010000369.1:0-6318 GCA_964642165.1 uncultured Planctomycetaceae bacterium
CCCGCAGTGCCTTGACTTGGCGGCATGCGGCGATGATCATGTCCCCTTCGGTCCCCCCCGACAGAGGCTTGCGGATGCTGGAGAAGGTACAAGCAGACCGGCTGGCGAGGCTCCGGAAGATCCAGGAGCTGGGCATCGACCCCTACGGCGGGCGGTACGACACGAACGAGGCCGTCGCGGGCATCCTCGGGCGCTACGACGACGACCGGGAAGGCCAGACCGCCGACGCCGCCGGGCGGCTCATCCTCCTGCGCGACATGGGCAGGATGATCTTCGCCCACCTCCGCGACGACAGCGGGCAGATGCAGGTCGCCTTCCGCAAGAACGCCCTGGACGAGACCGGCTGGAAGCTCGCCAAGCTGCTGGACCTCGGCGACCTCGTCGCCTGCGCCGGGCCCCTCCAGAAGAGCCGCACCGGCGAGATCACCATCTGGGCCGAACGCCTCACGCTGCTCTGCAAGGGCCTCGACCCCATGCCGGAGAAGTACCACGGCCTGGTGGACGTCGAGACGCGCTACCGCCGGCGCTACCTGGACCTGATGACCAACCCCGAGTCCATGGCGCGGTTCCGCAAGCGCGTGGCGATCGTCGACCACTTCCGGCGGGAGCTGAACGCCCGCGGCTTCCTCGAGGTCGAGACGCCCGTGCTCCAGCCGATCTACGGCGGGGCGGCGGCGAGGCCCTTCACCACGCACCACAACACACTCGACGCCGACCTGTACATGCGCATCAGCCCCGAGCTGTACCTCAAGCGCCTCCTCGTCGGCGGCATGCAGCGCGTCTACGAGTTCAGCCGCAACTTCCGGAACGAGGGGCTCGACACCCGCCACAACCCCGAGTTCACGCTGCTGGAGCTCTACCAGGCCTACGCCGACTACGAGGTGATGATGGAGATCACCGAGACCCTCATCTCCTCCGCGGCGGAGGCGATCGGCGGGTCGGCGAAGCTCCCCTACGGCGACGGGCAGATCGACTACACGGTTCCCTGGCGGCGGGCGCGGTACCGCGACCTGTTCGCCGAGCACGTCGGCGTGGCCATGGACGATTCCCGGGCCGTCCGCGCCAAGGCCCGCGAGCGGGGCATGGAGGAGTCCAACAAGGACGACGCCGTCGTCGTCAACGACCTGTTCGAGGAGCTGGTCGAGCCGCACCTGGTCCAGCCGGTGTTCGTGAGGGACTACCCCGCGGCGCTGTGCCCGCTGACGCGGCGCGACCCGGACGATCCGGGCGTGGCGCTGCGTTTCGAGGCGTTCATCGCGAACATGGAGATCGCCAACGCCTACACGGAGCTGAACGACCCGGCCGTCCAGGAGGCGAACTTCGCCCAGCAGGTTCGCGGCGAGGCGGAGGGGGAGACCATGCGCGTCATGGACGAGGACTTCATCACGGCGCTGCGGCACGGCATGCCCCCGGCGGGGGGGCTGGGCATCGGCATCGACCGCGTCGTGATGCTCCTGACGAACACGCAGAGCATCCGGGACGTGATCCTGTTTCCGCTGCTCCGCCCCGAAACGCGGGGCTCGTAGCCCGCAGGCGGCGGCCGGAACGCGGGCGCCCGCCGCGGGCATCCGCCCGGGCCGCCATGGGACGACATGTACAAGCTCTACCTTTGCCTTCAGTACCTGGGGAAGCGGGTGCTGGCGTACTTCGCCATGCTCGGTGTGGCGCTGTGCGTCTTCGTCATGATGGTGTGCATCAGCATCCTCACGGGCTTCGTGAACAAGGTGGAGGTCGCGGCGAAGGGGCTCTTCGGCGACATCGTGGTCTCGTCGGCGAGCCTCAGCGGGCTGGGCTACTACGACGAGTTCATCCGGGAGATCAAGCGCGACGTGCCCGCCGTCCAGGACGCCAGCCCGTTCATCCTGTCCTACGGCATCCTTCGCATCCCGCAAACGGACTACCGGTGCCTGGTGCAGGTGGCCGGGATCCGCCTGCCGGAGCGGGCGGCCGTCAGCGACTTCGAGGACGGGCTCTTCGTCCAGGCCGGCGAGTCGAAGCCCACCTTCGCCCCGCCCCTGTCGCGGGTGCTTGCCCGCCTTCGCGAGCACATGGAGGCGTGCGGCGAGATCGCGCTGCGGCAGTGCGCCGCGGTCGAGGGCGAGGGGCTGTCGGCGCCGCAGCACGCCGCCGTGAGCAGGCTCCTCAAGGCGATCCCGGTCGAGATGTTCCCCGATCTCCTGCGGGACGCCCAGCCGACCGACCGCTTCGCCGGGGCCCTGCGGAAGCTCCTCGCCGTGGCCGGCGGACGGCGGGACGACTACCTGCCGGCCCTCCGCGAGCTGCTCGCGGCGGCCGCCCGGCAGCCGGACGCCAGCGGCGCCCTGTTCCGCCAGCTCGTCGAGGCCGCCGCCGAGGCCGGCGATCTGCCCCCGGAACGCCGCGCGCTCGTCGAGCGGGTGTGCAGCAGCCTTCGTCACCAGGAGACGGCCCTGAACGTCCTGGCCGGCGCCGAGGAGGTCGAGCAGAAGCTCGGCGAGCTTCGCAGGGAGATGAAGGCGGCCGATGACGCCGGCAACGACGAGGAGGTCCTCCGTCTCGACGCCCGGATCCAGGCGCTGAGCGGGCGGGCCCTCTTCGGTCCGGACCGGCGGGCGATCCTGGGCCTGGGCATCCCGGGGTTCAGCTTCCGGACCGGCGACGGCGAGGTCGTTCGCACGATCGGGCCCGGCCAGCAGATCGTCCTGTCGATGATCCCGTTCGGGCGGCGGCTCAGCCCGACCGACATCACGCCGACGACGGCGCGGTTCACGGTGATCGACGACTGCGACACGGACGTCTCGTCGGTGGACTCGGAGATCGTCTACGTGCCGTTCGAGACGCTTCAGCAGCTCAACAACATGTCGGCGGAGTACGCCGCGCCGATTCGGCCGGCCGACGCCAACGCCGCCGACCCGAACGTGCTGGTCGCGCCGGCGCGCTGCTCGCAGATCCACGTGAAGGTCCGCCCCGGCCTGGCCACCAACGAGAAGCTCCCGGAGCTTGCCGGGCAGATCAACGAGGCCTGGCAGCGGTTCGAGGCGCGTCACCGGGGCGCCGCGACCACCGAGGTCAAGGCCCGCACCTGGCGCCAGATGCAGAGCCGCATCGTCAGCACCATCGAGAACCAGCGGACGCTGATGTGGCTCATCCTGTCGGTGATCTCCGTGGTCGCCCTGGTGCTGATCTTCGTGATCATGTACGTGATCGTCGTCCAGAAGACGCGGGACATCGGCGTGCTGAAGGCCGTCGGGGCCTCCAGCGGGGGCGTCGCGGGGATCTTCCTGGCCTACGGGGCGGCCATCGGGGTCATCGGCTCGCTGATCGGCACGGTCGGCGGGTACTTCTTCGTCCGCAACATCAACCCCATCCACGACTGGGTCGGCAGGGCCTTCGGCTTCGTCGTGTGGAACCGCGAGACCTTCATGTTCGCCCGGATCCCCAACGAGGTCAGCTTCGCGACGACGGCGACCATCATCGTCGGGGCGATCGCCTCCGGCATCGTCGGCTCGCTGCTGCCGGCCGTCCTGGCCGCCCGGAAGCAGCCGGTGGAGGCGCTGCGCTATGAATGACGCCGTCGGCGCGATGGAGGTCCGCAAGCTCCACAAGAGCTACCGCCTCGGGCGGACCACGCTGAAGGTGCTTCGCGGCGTGAGCTTCCAGGTGGCGCCGAGGGAGTTTGTGGCCGTGGTGGGCGCGTCGGGCAGCGGCAAGAGCACGCTGCTGCACCTGCTGGGGCTGCTGGACCGCCCGGAGCGGGGCACGATCCGCCTGGACGGCATGGACACGGCGGCCCTGTCGCCCGCGCGCCGCAACCACATGCGCTGCCGAGAGATCGGCTTCGTCTTCCAGTTCTACCACCTCCTGCCCGAGCTGACCGTGCTGGAGAACGCCCTCCTGCCGGCGAAGGTGGACTCCTCCCTGCCCGGGTGGTTCGCCCGCCGGCGCGAGCGGCGCAGGCAGGCCGTCGAGATCCTCGAGCAGATCGGCCTGAGCGAGCGCCTCCGGCACCGACCCAAGGAGCTCTCCGGCGGCGAACGCCAGCGCGTGGCCATCGCCCGCGCGCTGATGAACCGCCCCCGGTTCCTGCTCGCCGACGAGCCCACCGGCAACCTCGACAGCCGCACCGGAAAGCATATCCTCGACCTCCTCCGCCAGGTCAGCCGACAGGTCCACCAGACCGTCGTGATGGTCACCCACGACGCGGAGATCGCGCGGGCGGCCGACCGCGTCCTGCATCTCCACGACGGAAGACTGGCGAAACAGCCGCCGAGGAAGGCGTAGAATACGTTCCGCCTGCGCGCCGGCGGGGGCGGCGCTGCCGAGCGACGCGATGAAGAAGATGAAGCTATCCAGGCTGGCCGAGATCATCGGCGGCGAGCTGACGTGCGACGGCGAGCGGGAGGTCCGCGGCCTGGGGAGCATCGAGTCCGCCGGGCCCGACGAGGTGACCTTCCTGACCAACGCCCGGTACGAGCGGTACATGAAGGACGCCCGGGCCGCCGCCGTCATCGTCGGCAGGGACTACGCCGGCGCGGGCGAGAGGCTGATCCGCTGCGAGGACGCGTACTTCGCCTTCCGCGAGGCCATGGTGGCGTTCTACGGCTTCCGCCAGCCGTGGTTCGAGGGCGTCGACCCGCGGGCGAGCGTCGATCCGTCGGCCAGCCTGGGCGAGGGCGTCCGCGTCGCGGCGTTTGCCGCCATCGCCCCCGGCGTGCGGATCGGCGCGGGGACGGCCGTCTACCCCAACGTGGTCGTCGGGCCGGACTGCCGCATCGGGCGCGACTGCGTGATCTACCCGAACGTGACGCTCTACGACGGGACGGTCCTCGGCGACCGCGTGCGGATCCACGCGGGGACGTCCATCGGGCAGGACGGCTTCGGCTTCGCCACGCACGCCGGGCGCCACCACAAGATCCCCGAGGCCGGCTGCGTCGTCCTGGAGGACGACGTCGAGATCGGCGCGTGCTGCGCGATCGAGCGCGCCACGCTGGGCGCCACGGTCATCGGCGCGGGCACGAAGTTCGCCGACCTGATCACGATCGGGCACGGCACGGAGATGGGGCGGCACTGCCTGATGGTGTCGCAATCGGGCATCGCCGGCTCGACGCACGTGGGCAACTACTGCGTCTTTGCCGCCCAGAGCGGGCTGGTCGGGCACATTCGCATCGGCGACGGGGTGCAGGTGGCCGCCCAGTCCGGCGTGACGAACGACGTGCCGCCCGGGCAGCAGGTCCTGGGCAGCCCGGCGACGCCGCTGGCCGACGCGCGGCGGTCGATGGTGATCACCAGCCGACTGCCCCAGATGCGATCGGCGCTGCGGAAGCTGGCCAAGGAGGTCGCCGAGCTCAAGCGCCGCCTCGGGCCCGAGGAAGACGCCCCCGGGGCCGACGCCCAAGGCCCGGAGGAGGCCTGATGCCCGACCGCCGCGAGCCGGTGGGGCTGATCGCCGGGGCCGGGCGACCGCCCTTCCTCGTGGCCCGCGGCATGCGCGCCGCCGGGCGGCGGGTCGTGATCGTCGCCCTCCGCGGCAGCGCGTCGCGGCGGCTGGAGGGCCTGGCCGACGAGTTCAACTGGGCGGCCGTCACCCGCCTGGGGCGCTGGATCTCGGCCCTGAGGAAGGCCCGCTGCCGCCGGGCCGTCATGATCGGCGCCGTCAGCAAGCGGCGGATCTACTCCCCGCTGCGGCTGATCCGGAACATCCCGGACCTGCGGACGGCCCGGTTGTTCTACGGGCGGCTGCGGAAGGACAAACGCGACAACGCCGTGCTGCTGGCCGTGGCCGACGAGCTGCGAAAGGAGGGCATCGAGCTCGTGTCTTCCGTGGAATACTGCAAGGAGCACCTGGCCGACGAGGGCCTGATGACCCGCACGAAGGTGCCGCGCGCCGCGCAAGATGACGTCGAGTTCGGCTGGCGGATCGCGCGGGCCAGCGCCGATCTGGACATCGGGCAGGCCGTCGCCGTCCGGGACGGCGACATCATCGCCGTCGAGGCCATCGAGGGCACCGACGCGATGATCCGCCGCGCCGGGCGCCTCTGCCGCGTCGGCGGCTGGACGCTCGTCAAGGTCGCCCGACCCGGCCAGGACATGCGCTTCGACGTGCCCGCCGTCGGCCCGGGCACCATCCGCAACCTGCGGGACGCCCGCTGCGCCTGCCTCGTCGTCGAGGCCGGCACCACCCTCATCGTCGACAAGCCCGCGACCCTGGCGCTGGCCGACAAGGTGGGCCTCGCCGTGGTCGGCCGGCGAGCCGAGGGCGCGGCGCCCGCGACGGACGCGCCGGCGGACTAGTGCTCCGTCAACATCGAACTTCTGGGTCCACCTTCTTGATGTTGGTGG
>CAZXOC010000370.1:0-6244 GCA_964642165.1 uncultured Planctomycetaceae bacterium
CGGGGCCAGGTCGCCAAGCGAGGATAACACGGGGATCGTATCAGTGCGGCGGCACCGACGCCGCTTTGGCTTCCGGCGACCCATCCGAAGCGAACGCCCAGCCCCGCGCCGCGGGCGATCCAAAGCGGCGTCATAGCCGCCGCACTCCAAATGGGCCCGCCATCTCGACGGCGCGGCGAGGCGCTGTGGCACGACGAGATGCACCCGAAACCCCGGCGCTCAGACGCAGGCCGCCCGTCGCTCGCCGCGCTCGCCCGCCCGTGCGAGGGCACTTTTATGGAGTGCGGCGGCACCGACGCCGCTTTGGCTTCCGGCGACCCGTCCGAGGTCGGCAGCATGCCCCGGCCGCGGGCCATCCAGAGCGCCGTGAGGGGTGAGGGCGGCTGAACGTCGCCCCACTTGCCCGCGCGCGGCCTTGCGGAATCGCCCCAGGACCGCTACGATGGATGATGGATGCGATCCGCTGACGGGATCGACGCGTCGGCGCATCGCCGGCACGGGAAGAGGATCATGGGCTACGGGGAGTTCACCCGCACGGCCGGCAGGGCCAATGGCGTTGGTCCCCGGAGGCGCACCGGAGACGCAGCCGCCCTTGCGCGGGCTTGCGGGAGGGGGCACCACCCCGCCGGTGCCCCGCCGCGGCCCACAAACCAGCCTAACGCCGATTCTGCACCTGCTGGGCTTCACGGCGGCGGATTTCCCCGAGGCGATGCACCGGCACGAGGTGACGGGCCGACCGCCGGGCGGCCGGTCGTTTGTGCAGAAACTCGAGGCGTTGCCAAGACGAACGCTCCTGCCGCGGAAGCCGGGCGCAAAGCCCAAGGCCAAGCAACAAGCCGAACGGAATTGAGTATGGCGTCCCCGGAATCATGGCGTCCCCGGAATCAAGACAGGGTGTTCCCCAGCTTCGAAGAATACGGTGACCTGGTGGGCCAGGCATTTGTGGACGGGAACTATGGTTTCGGCAACGCTGGAGCCGCCGACTGGGCTGGGAAGAAGTTCGCCAGAATCTACCTGAACGGCTTGACTCACAAGCAGATTACTCTGGACAAGCTGACGAACGTCACGGTCATCAACAACGCCGGGTATGATTTTGTGGCAGTCCACCCGAAGTCTTCTCTGCTGGTGGTCGTGGTGCGACCTCGTACGACAGCATATGTCTATCCGTGGTACCCGGTACCTGGGCCGGCGGCGCTGGTGAGAAACAACGTGAAGATATACAAAGCGGCTGGTGTGAAGGTTGTGAACTTGACGTACAACAACCCGAAGAAGTGTATTCTCGGGAAGATCCAGACTGTCGGCGGGAAGAGGCTGCGTGTTGAGATCATCGACGAGGCAAAGAAATGAACAGGGCGATGTTCGCGATGGCGTTTGGGTGTGTAGTCGCTGCCGTGGGAGCGTGTCGCATCGGATGGGGAAGCGAAGGCGGCGAGGCGGCGACGGGCGAACCGAATGATCTCGTGGTTGACAGGGCATACGTCAGGTATGCCCTTACAGGCGAACGGGATGCATGCGTGAGGTTCACGGGCCGGGAAGGTCCAGCACGCGCGGCAATCGCTCGCCTGGCGGACCTGTCGATCGCGTGGGATCCCCGTCGGTGGCGCATCAGCTGCAACTTCGCGCGGCATCTGTTGAACAACGACAAGGACACCGAGCTATGGAAGGACGTGCGCGCGGTCGATGTCCTTGCCCTTGTGGACAGCTTGTTGGAGGCGGCGCTTCCGACGGCTAGGCTGCTTAGCGAAGAGGATGATCGTCTGGCTGAGAGCTTGAAGGATTCCGTCCTGAGGTTTGCGCTGAGGAGGTGGCGAGCGGGGCCTGATGCGGCGGCAGCCGAGGATTGGTCGACGGACAGCGTGAGGACCTTCCTCGCCAGGATAGTGGGGCTGGAGCGGCTTCTCTCCGCTGCGCTGAGCGCGGAGACGACGAAGGCCGTGCGCCGGAGGATGCTGGCTGCGCTGCTTATCAGCGACCACTGGTTTGCACAGCGCCTGGGCGGCGAGTCGCCTTCGAAGATGGGGCAGCCAGGTGATCTGGGGGCGGTCCCGAGGTTCCTGACGGCGTTGCAGGACGAGGCAAAGGACCAGAAGTTCGCGGCGGCGGTTCGGCGGCTGGTACGGGCGGAGTACACCGAGGGGCTGAGGGGGGCATTCAACGACTTGATCATATCGGGAGAGGCTCGAAGATGGGTGGCCTTCTGCAAGGGACTGGCCGGAGCCGATGGGGCCACGGCGGGAGACAGGAAAGAGATCGGCCGGATGGTCGAGGAGCTAGGCGCAAGCAGGGCGGCAACTAAGCGCCTAATACTCCAGAAGGGCATCCCGAAGCTGGAGGCCCGCCTGAAGGCGGGCAAGTTCCGTTCCCTGCTGGAAGAACGCCTTGTCCGGGAATGCCTCTCGAGGCTCAAGCATCCCCCGGAAGGCGAGTACTTGCTGGATGTGTACCAGAGGTACAACTACCAGGCGTGGCTATCGGGCTATCCGTGGGACACGCTCCGCGACCTAGTCTACCCGGCGCACGTGGACAAGGGCGGGTGATGGGTCCCCTTGGCCTAGGCGCGCAGAAGAGGGTATCGGCATGTTCGCGTCGATAGGAGCAGTGGTTGCGATCGTAGCGACTCCCTTGTGTGGAGCGGGGCCGGTTCGCTTGAACGGCTCTTCTTGCTGCTTCCGGGCGATGAAGGGGTTGGCGAAGCAGTACATGGCCGGAAGGCCCGGCGTGCATGTAGAGGTGGAGTTCTCGACCACGTGTGGGGGGCTGATGGACCTCGCGAAGCGCGGGTGCGACGGTGCCATCATCGCTCTGCCGCTCAACCGCTTCGGCAAGATGGGATGGCGGCGCGCGTTTCCGGATGGCAACCAGCCCGTTGCGGAGTACCTGCTGGCTCAGACCGCCGTGGGGATCGTGGTGCACAAGAGCAACTTCGTCGCCAGCATACGGATCCCACAGGTTCGGGACGTGTGGGCGGGGAAGATCGGCACCTGGGATCGCCTCGGCGGGGCGAAGGGGAGGATCAATGTCTACTCCATGGAGCCGTCGCGGAACATGGGCGGAGAGATCCTCAGCGATCAGGTCCTGGACTATCGCAAGTGGACGAAGAGCCGCAAGAACCTGTTGTTCAGCGAGCGGGTGATTGCCAGCGTTGCAGCGGACCCGATGGGGATCGGCGTGGTGGTGCTGAAGCACGAGTTGCCGCAGCGCGTCAAGGTGCTCGCCGTGGCTCAGGACGCCAACTCCGCGCCCGTTGCGGCGACGGTTGAGAACATCGTCCGCGAGAAGTATCCCCTGGTGCGGAAGTACAAGATTGTCTTCGCGAAGGAACCGTCCCAAGAGGCCCGGGACTTCTGCGAGTTCGCCTGCGGTGAGAAGGCGGAGGAGGCCTTCAAGCGATGGGGCCTGTTCCCGGTCATCATCCGTCACCGCGCGTACGCGACGGAGCGGCTGGCAGCCATGCGGGCCGGCAAGGGGGTGCGGATTGCGGCCGTCGGCGTGGCGGCCGGGAAGGCCGTGATGGGCGACCTCGCCGTCGAGTACGTCAAGGCGAGGAAGGTCGTACAACTGCGGTACGGGTCGGTGCCGGAGCTGTCGGCCGTGGGATACTTCGTGGGCGCCTCGGAGCTGCTGCTGCTGGATGGGCCGCCAGGGCAAGGGCCCGCACCGCCGGAGGCGCACCGGCGACGCAGCCGCCCTTGGGCGCGCCTCTGGAAGCCAAGACCCCCCCGCAGGTGACCCGGCCAGGCCGAGGGAGCGGCCTGGCCCCGGTTCTTGCTCGAGACGTTGCTGGGACGAAGGGCCCCGCCGCGAAACCCGGGCCGAAGACCCAACGCCAAGCAAGAAGCCAAACGGAATTGTGTATGGCATCACCGGAATTCGAAAGGGAAACCACGGCGGTTTTGTCCGCTGAATTCAAACGATCGAGTGCATCAAATAAATCTGGATCGCCGGGGCAGTGACGCTGATTGCCGCCCGCCTGCCGCAGCACAGCGACCGACGCAAAGAGACCGCCGGCATCGCAGGCTGATCGGGAGCAGACCAGGAGACAGGAAGGAACCGGGTGCCTTTGGATGGCCGGTACGCGGTCCGTCTACGGGTTCTCGTCTCGCTTCTGCTCGCGCCGCTTCTGACGGCCCGCTCGCCTCTGATCCTTCGTCTGCCCAGTTCCAGGCGGCCGGCCGGCTTCGACGTCGGGGGGGAGTGTGACCTTCTTGCCCTGGATCCTGATCCGGCGGACCAGCTCCATCTGCTGGACCACCTGCCCGGGCTTGGCGGCATTGCCGCCGGGAACCAGTTCGCCGAACGGACGGCCGATCGATCTGAGGTCGCGCAGCAGGATTGCACGCATCGTGGCCAACTGCTCCCGGTGCGCGGTAGTGGAAGCCAGGTTCCTCTTCTCCAGGCCGTCCCGCTTGACGTGATAGAGCTGATCCTCACCGTAGAAGTTCGGGTTCTTCGCACCGCGCGTCCCGATGCCGCTTCGGTTCAACGGACTCATCAACTTCGGCAGCCGTGCCGGAGCGCTGCTGCGAATGGCCTTGATCTGGGGGGTGGTGTAGCGGACGGCGATGTACTTCCAGTCGTCGGTCCGCACCGCCCGTCCGAACCCAAGCTCGAGGTACACGTGGTCGCGCCACCCTTTTGCCGTCGCGCCGCCCAGCAACGGCCTAAGGCTTCGGCCGTCCAGCACGTACCTTTCCGGCACGCGCGCCTTGGCCAGATCGAAGGCCGTCGCGGCGATGTCGATGCTCTGCACGAGTTGCCGGCAGTGGCTGCCCGCCTTGATACCGCCCGGCCAGCGTGCGATCATCGGCACGCACGCCCCGTCCACGTCGAACAGCGATCCCTTCATATTGGAGCCGTGGTCAGCCGTGAAGATCACCAGCGTGTTGTCGTCGATACCGAGGGCCTTCAGCTTGCGGAGAATCGCCCCCACGCCCGCGTCGACCCAGCGGTACCCGGCGTGGCCCTTGTCCGGGTCGAGGCCGGCCTGTCGCAACTCGGCGAGGATCTTGGCCCTCGGCGTCATGCCCTCAGGCGTGATCGGCACCTTGCCCCGGCCGGCCCCGGTCACCAGCGGTTGCTGCATCGACTTGCTCCAGGACTTGTCCGGCCCGTGCACGAGCGTGGTGCAGCAGTGCAGGTAGAATGGGCGATCTTTGCTGTCCTCGATGAACTCCAGCGCCGCCGCGACCGTCCACTCGAGGTTGTGCATCGAGTATGGCTTCTTCATGTTCCCCCAGTAGACGTTCTTTACCCACTGGAAGCCGCGTTTCTTGAGGTACTCGCGGTACCGCAGTTCGTTGGTGCGGAAGGCCTCGGAGACCTCCGCCGTATCCTTGGCGTCCTTACCGGTGTGCTTCAGGCCAAACTCCCGGGACTGCTCTTCCACCCTCAGTTCCGGTCCGACGTGGAACTTGCCCGTATACCCGGTGCGATACCCAGCCGCGCTGAGCACGGCGCCGAGGTTCATGTTGTCCTCTTCGAGCGCGACGTTGAAGGCCGGAAACGCCTGCATCCCCGGTGGGCACTCGGCCAGGTACCGCGGGCTTCGCGCTCGGCTGGCATAGCGACCGGTGAGGAACGAGTAGCGCGACGGCGTGCAGACCGTGCTGGTGACAAACGCCTTGTGAAAGACCATCCCCTCGGCCGCCATGCGGTCGAGTTCGGGCGTGAGACTCTTGCCCCCATACGCGCCGAGAGAGTGCTTGTCCTGGTCGTCGGTGAGGAACACGATGATATTCGGGCGCTTGTCCCGCGCGGGCTTCGCACGGGCGCCCCTCAGCCCCGCCAACGCCACGCCGCCCGCGCCCAGCCAGCGCACAAAGTCCCGACGGTTGATCTCGCTCATGTTCCTGCTCCTGCCTGCCAGTCCACACACAACGATCAGCCACGACAGAACGTAACAGGGCCCCGTGCCACCATCAAGCGAAGTGCCGATTCATCGGCACCAACCGCGTGGCGCCGGCCCCGGACAGGAGGCAGTGTGTCGCGCTGAAACGACTTCACCTTCAGCATCAGCGGGACGGAGCGTGCGGGGGCCCCGCTCTGGTAGAAGGCCCGGGGTTCCGGGGACGCCATGTAAAACTGACGGCCGCGGGGCGGATGGGATGGTGGAGGCAGAGCGATGCTGGCGGGAGTCGGCCGTGGTGGGCGTGGGCTTCACGGCCGCGGTGTTCGTGACGTACTTCCTGCTGGGGCTGGGGCTGCTGGGGGCGATCAAGACCTTCTCGGTCAGCCGCGGCATCTC
>CAZXOC010000371.1:0-6236 GCA_964642165.1 uncultured Planctomycetaceae bacterium
ACGCCCTGGGGCTTTAGCGTATCCGCTCGCCGCCGGACCCGCCAGAGGTTCCTTCCCCGCCCTGGCGATTCCTCCCGCACGGAACGCCCTTCGCAGGGCGCCCGTCGAGGCCCTCACGCCCCCCCGGCCGGGGGGATGCCCCCCTCGCCCAGCAGCACGTTCAGCAGGCACCGTTGGAAGTGCAGGCGGTTCTCGGCCTCCTCCAGGATCGTCTCGGCGTGGGCCTCGAAGACGTCGTCGGTGATCTCGTAGCCCCGGTAGGCGGGCAGGCAGTGCATGACGACGGCGTGGTCGGGCGCGGCGGACATCAGCGCGGCGTTCACCTGGAAACCCGCGAACGTCCGCCGGCGCGATTCCTTCTCGTCTTCCTGCCCCATGGAGACCCACGTGTCGGTGTAGACGACGTCCGCGCGGGCGACGGCGCCGGCGGGATCGTCCGTCCACCGGTACGACGCGCCTTCCGGGAGCGAGCGGACGAACGCGTCGTCCAGCCGGTGGGCCTCGGGCGAGGCGAGCACGAAGTCCAGCCCGAGCTTCGCGCAGGCCATCGCCAGGCTGCGGGCGACGTTGTTGCCGTCGCCGACGAACGCGAGCGTTCGCCCGTCGAGGTCGCCGAAGTGCTCCAGCGCCGTCATCAGGTCCGCCATCGCCTGGCACGGGTGGGAGTAGTCGGTCAGCGCGTTGATCACGGGCACCGGCGCGTAGCGGGCGAGGTCCCGGACCATTTCGTGGCGGAACGTCCGGGCCATGATGCCGTCGCAGAAGCGGCCGAGCACGCGAGCGATGTCCTCGATGGTCTCGCGCTGGCCGAGCCCGATGTCGCCCTGCCCCAGGTGGATGGCGTGTCCGCCGAGGTGGGTCATGGCGGTCTCGAAGCTCACGCGCGTCCGCAGGGACGGCTTTTCGAAGACCATGGCGAGCGTCTTGCGGGCCAACGTGGCGGCGAGCCGGCCCTCGCGGAACCGCGCTTTCTCGACGAGGGCGCGGTCCAGCAGGGCTCGGAGCTGCTCGCCCGTGACGTCCTGGATTTCGACGAAGTCTTTCATCTCGATGGTCACCTGCTCCGGGTCGTTGGCGGCGGGGTCACTTCTGGATGAGGGTGCCGATGCCGCGGTCGGAGAAGATCTCCAGCAGCAGCGAGTGGGCGAAGCGCCCGTCGATGATGTGCGCCCGCGCGACGCCGCCGTCCAGGGCCCGCAGGCACGCCTCCACCTTGGGCAGCATGCCGGACGAGATCGCCCCCGTCTCGACCATCCGGCGGATCTCGGCCTCGTCGAGCGTCGGCGCCAGCGACTCGGGGTCGTCCGGGTCGCGCCGGATGCCGTGCGTGTCGGAGACCACGACGAGTTTTTCGGCCGCCAGCGCCGCCGCCACCTCGCCCGCGGCGTTGTCGGCGTTGCAGTTGAGCCTCTGCCCCGTCTTGTCGCGGGCCAGCGGCGCCACCACGGGGACGGTGTCCGCCTCGCACAGCAGGCGCAGCAGCCGGGCGTTGACCTCGCGGACCCGGCCGACGAAGCCCAGGTCGATCTGCCGCCCGTCCTCCTCCAGGTACAGCCGCTCGCCGAACAGCACGCCGCTGCCCAGCGTGTGCAGGCCCATCGCCGCCGTGCCCAGCGACCGGATCACCTCGACGATGTGCGCGTTGACCTCGTTGCACAGGACGTGCTCGACGACCGTCAGCGTCCGCTGATCCGTGTAGCGCCGCCCCTGGACGAACTGGACCTCCAGCCCGCGCGCCTCCATCGCGCTGGAGATGGCCTTGCCGCCGCCGTGGACGATCACCGGGCGCATCCCCACGGTATTCATGAAGGCCACGTCGGTCAGCAGGTCCTTCAGCGCGCGGTCGTCGTCCATGACCGACCCGCCCATCTTGACGACGATGATCTTGTCGGCGAACCGCTGAATGTACCCCAGCGCCTCGATGAGCGTCTGGGCCTTGGCAATCGCTTCATCCATGGCCGAATCCCGATCCGAGGGAAGGTCCAGACGGTACCGGCCGCGCGCGGGGGCGTCAAGGACATTGGGCACGCCCGGGCGCCGCCCGCATGTAGCGGCCGGCGCGGGGGCCGGCCCGCGGCGGGCGACTACTCGTTGCTGAACTCCACGAGCTTCGAGAGGGCCTCGTTCGCGGCGCCGGCGTCGATGGCGTGCTCGGCCAGGGGGATCGCCTCGGCGATGGTCTGGGCTTGCCCGGCGACCGTCAGGGCGGCCGCGGCGTTGAGCAGCACGACGTCGCGCGCCGGGCCCTTCGCCCCGGCGAGCACCTCCAGCACGACGGCGGCGGAGGCCTCCGCGGAGTCCACCATGAGGTCGTCGAGCCTGGCTCGCGGCAGGTCGAAGTCCTCGGGCTTGACCGTGCGGGTCGTCACCTGCCCGTCGCGCCACTCGGAGACCTTCGTCTCGGACGTGGTGGCGATCTCGTCGAGCCCGTCGTCGGCGTGGACGACGAGGGCCCGCTCGGTCCCCAGCAGGCCCAGCACGCGGGCGATCGTCTCGGTCAGCCGGCCGTCGAAGATGCCCATCACCTGGCGCGTCGCCCCGGCGGGGTTGGTCAGCGGTCCGAGCACGTTGAAGATCGTCCGCACGCCGAGCGCCTTGCGGACCGGCGCGGCGTACTTCATCGCCGGGTGGTGCCGGATCGCGTAGCAGAAGCAGATGCCCGCCTCGGCGAGGCACCGCGAGAGCGTCGGCGGCGGCGCGTCCAGGTTCACCCCCAGCGCCGCCAGCACGTTCGCCGAGCCGCTGGCCCGCGTGTTCGTGCGGTTGCCGTGCTTGGCCACCTTCGCGCCCGCCCCGGCGGCGACGAACGCCGCTGCCGTCGAGATGTTGAACGTGCTGAGCCCCGTGCCCCCCGTGCCGCACGTGTCGATCACGTCCGCCCCGCCCGTGTCGATCCGGACAACGTGGTCGCGCATGGCCTCGGCCGCGCCGGCGATCTCGTCCACCGTCTCCCCCTTCGCCGCCAGGGCCACCAGCAGCCCGGCGATCTGCGACTCGCCCCACTGCCCGTCCATGATCTGACCGAAGGTCGCGTGCGTCTCCTGCCGGCTCATCGACTCGCCGGCCATCACCTTCCGCAGGATGTCGCCGTACCGGACTTGCGCTGTCATGTCTGCCCCTCGGATTTCTGGCCACCGGTTGCCTCGAGCGAACGAAGGGGATTATAGTCCCCGCTTCCAGGTACGCAAGGAGATGTGCCCGCCGGCGCGGCCGCGGGTAGAACGAAGATGCCGGCGCTACGTCTGCTGTTGATGACGGACATGCACTGCTGCTCGGACGAGGCGGCCGCGGCCCAGGCCCCGCCGGAGCGCCGCTGCCGGCTCGGATGCGAGCTGGCCCGCCGCGCCGTCGAGGACGCCCGGCGCCGCGGCGGCTTCGACGCCGTCGTCCTGCTGGGCGACCTGATCGAGAACGCTCGCCAGGTCGGCGCCCGCGCCGACCTGCTGCGCCTGCGGCGGGAGATCGAGGCCGCCGCGCCCGGCTGCCCGCTGCTCGTCGTGGGCGGCAACCACGACAACGACGACGGGATCGCCCTCGAGGCCTTCGACGCCACGCCGGGGCTGGTCGAACTGGCGGGCTGGCGATTCCTCGCCTTCTCCGACGCCTACGAGGAGGGCAAGTACGGCACCCGTCGCGAGCGCGACCGGCGCCTGCTGCGCGACGTGGCCGCCACGCCCGGCGGGCCGATCGTCGCGGTCCAGCACAACCCCATCCACCCGCCCATCGACAGCGACTACCCCTTCATGCTGACCAACGGCGACGAGGTCGTCCGCGACTACGCCCGCGACGGCGTCTTCCTCTCCCTCAGCGGGCACTACCACGCCGGCCAGCCGCTCCACGCCGCCGATGGCGTGCACTACTACACGGCCCCGGCCATCGCGGAGAGCCCGTTCCCCTACGCCGTCGTCACGCTGGACGGCCGCCGGGTGACCGTCGAGGAGCGCCCGCTGTGGCTCGGCGACGTGCGCGGGCTGACCGATCTCCACGTGCACACGGAGCTGGCCTACTGCGCGAAGGACGTCACGGCGGCCGGGGCCGTCGAGCGGGCTCGCACGTTCGGCCTGACGGGGATCTGCCTCGTCGAGCACGCCCCGCAGCTCTACTGCCGCGAGGAGGACTTCTGGGCGGGCGCCCACGTCCGCGAGCCCGCCGTCTGGCGCGGCCGGCACCACAGCCGCATGGCCGAGCTCCGCGCGTTGGTCAGGCCACTGCGAATCGGGCGCGCGCCCGCCGTTCGCGCCGGCCTGGAGGTCGAGCTCGATGCCGACGGCTGCCTGACGCTCCACGAGGACGACCGCCCGTGGGCCGACCTGATCGTCGGGGCGATCCACTTCCTTCGCCGGGACGCCGACGCCCTCGGCGACGCGGAACTGGCGCGCGAGATCATGCGGACGAACGAGGCGATCCTCCGCGCCGGGGTGGACGTGCTGGCCCACCCGTGGCGTCTGTTCCGCGCGTACGGCCGCCGCACGCCCGCGGAGCGCTACGGCGAGCTGGCCGACCTGCTCGCCGAGACGAACACCGCCGCGGAGATCAACCTGCACAACAGTTGGCCGGACCCGGCATTTTTCGCCGCGTGCATCGAGCGCGGCGTCAAGCTCACTCTCGCCAGCGACGCCCACGAACTGTGGGAGGTGGCCCTTCTCGGCCGGCACGTCGAGATGCTCCGGCAGATCGCCGGCACGGACGACGTCGCCGAGCTCCTCCTGGCCTGACGCGCCGAACGTGCCGGACCTTCCGAACAAACCGTTGCCCGAACCCTCCAGACAGCGCAGGATGACCGGCCGAAGGCACCAGGGGGCCATGAGGAGAGACCAATGAAAAACGCGATCATCCCGGCACTCGTCATCGTCTTCGCCGCTCTGCTGCCCGCCGGCCGCGCGGCCGCCGACCTCTGCCCCAAATGCAAGGGCAAGGCCTACATCATGTCCGTGGGCAAGTGCGTCGAGTGCGGCGGGTTCACCTCCAGCGGCGCGTTCAAGCTGTGCAGGAAGTGCTCGGCCCGGCTGGGCCAGTGCGAGCACTGCCGTGCGAAGCTCGCCGGCGCGCCCGGCCCGCGGAAGCCCACCCCGCAGGCCTACGTGCCGCGGCGCTGGGTCGGCCGGTTCCGCGGCAACACGCTCCGCAAGCACGCGCCCGCCGACGGCTACGTCGACCGCCAGGACGCCTGGGAAGCGCTCTGGAAGGCCTGGCGCAAGGGCCCCGTGCCGAAGGTCGACTTCGGTAGGGAGCTGGTCGTCGTCGCCACGGTGAACGGGCCAAACCTGGCCCGCATCAGCACGAAGCTCCAGCCGGACGGCAACCTCCGCGTGCTGGCCGCCTCCACGAGAATGGGCGGGCCGGGCTTCGGCTACGGGATGGCGACCGTCCGGCGCGAGGGCGTGCGGCAGGTGAACGGCCGGGCGCTGCGCTCGGCCAGGCCGGCCCCCCCGCCGGCGATCCGCCTGGGCGAGACCGATGACGGCAAGACCGTCTCCGCCCGCGTCGGCCAGCAGATCGTCGTCTCGCTCGCGGGCAACCCGACCACGGGCTACAGTTGGGCCCTGGCCGCCCTCGAGGGCGACGCCGTCCGCCAGGTGGGCAAGATCGCTTACCGGCAGCGCCCGACGGGGCGTCCCATGGTGGGTGTCGGCGGGACCTTCACGGCCACGTTCCAGGCCGCCAAGGTGGGCAAGGCCACGATCCGCCTGGCCTATCGCCGGCCGTGGGAGAAGGGCAAGGCGCCCGTCAAGACCTTCGCGCTGACGGTGGAGGTGGCCGAGGGGGGCGCGGCGCGGGTCGAGATCCAGACGCGCAAGAGTGGCGATCGCGTCGAGGCCGCTGAGGCCGGCGGCAAGCTGATCCTGGAGATCTCCAGTTCCAGCGGGATCGGCGGCGCGACGCTTCGTTTCCCGCGCCGCGCGGGGCGCAAGCCCGTGGTCCTTCGCTTCCGCCTGAAGGGGCTGGAGAAGCTGTCGGTCTCCGACGGGAAGGTGACCGTCGGCGTGTCGGTGCTCAGCCACGGCGAGAACCGCGTGCTTCGCCGCGTCTCCCGGGAGGCCGACCCGGCCGGCAAGCAGCAGCCTCTCAAGCCCGGCAGCCCGTACTGGACCGACGTCGAGATCGTCTCCCGCGGCGCCCCCAAAGGCCGCAGGATCCCCATCAAGGACGGCTACATCGACGTCGCCCTGCCCGAGGCCCTCCTCGGCGCCGGGCCGACCACCCTCACCGTAAGCTGGATCGACTTCTACCGGTAG
>CAZXOC010000372.1:0-6231 GCA_964642165.1 uncultured Planctomycetaceae bacterium
CAGCCGGGCAATACCGACGTGCTCAACATCGTCGGCGGCACGCTCGACCTGGACAACTTCGTCCTCGAGATCCTCGACGCCAACGGCTACGTCGCCAGCGACACCGACCCGTTGCCGGTGTTCACTTACGACGCCGGCACGGTCACGATCAACATGGACGATTTCGGCAATGATGCCAATAACTTCGACACGTCGGCGCTGGGGGACAAGGGCGACGTGTGGGACTGGACCACGCTTGCGCTTACCGACGACGACGAAAACGGCACGATCTACCTGACGGGGCTGGTCGGCGGCGTCTCGCCGATCGACGGGACCATGACCTGGGCTCTCGGCGCCGACGGGCTCTGGGACGACCCCAACTGGGACGCAGCCGATTTCATCCCGCCCGGCAGCGAGCCGGACTATCCGGACGATCCGAGGATCGCCGTCGTGATCGACTCGGCCTGGACCGTCACCGTGCAGAACGCCGACCGACAGGCGTATTCGGTCGACATCAGCGGCGGCGGGACGCTGGCCGTGGGCGCCGCAGGCAACCTGGCCGTCGCCTACGGCGTCACCGTCGACGCCAACGGATCCCTGGCCGTCGCCGGCGGCGCGGTGACCGCGGCACGCGCGACCGTCTCCGGCGGCGTGCTCAGCGTGGACGCCGGAGGATCGCTGGACGTGAACAGGCTGGCCCTCACCGGCGGCGCGATGAACGTCGCGGGCGGTGGGGCCGTGCACGCCAACGCCACGAGCATCTCCGGCGGGGCGCTGAACGTCGGCGCGGGGGCGGCGGTGAGCCTGGGCGAACTGGGCGTCTCCGACGGCGAAGTGAATCTCTCCGAGGACATCCTCGCCACGAACGTCCAGATCACCGGCGGGACCCTCGACACGGGCGACAAGGCGATCGTCCTCAGCGGCACGCTCCAGGCCGCGGGCGTCGTCGTCACGTCCGACGCGGCATCGTTCCAGGCGATCGGCTCGGGGCAGGCCGGCGAGATCACCGTCGGCATGACCGAGGACGGCAGCACGACAATGGTGACCCCATCGGCCGGGCCGGGCGGGACACTGAACGCGCCGGACGTGAGCTTCCAGAGCTCCACGGGGCTGGCCGTGCTCCACTTCGATGCCAACAAGGCGGTGGTGGGCGACCTGGCCTTGGTGTCCGACGGCGGGATCGACTTGTCGGGCGCGCCGGACGTGAGTGTCCGCAACTTGTCCGGTGCGGGCCTGCTGGTGGGCGGCGTGTCGGTCCGCGGGGCGGTGCAGCCGGGGGCGGTGTCGGGCTGGATGGAGGTGTACGGCTCGGTGAAGCTCGAGCCGGGCGCGGCGTTCCAGCCGGAGGTGCAGGGTCCGGACTCGCTGGGCAAGCTGTACGTGGATGAAACGCTGGACCTGGCGGAGGCCGGCGACATGCTGGCGATCTCCTGGCTGCCGGGCGACGCCGCCGACTCGATGTTCGGCGGGACGTACGTGGTGGCCGACGCCACGGGAGGTATTGACGGCGAATTCGACGTGCCGGGCGGCGGGAACATCGGCGCGGCGTACATCGCCGGCGTCGAGCACGACGTCGCGTGGGCTGAGGGGGACCACGGCATCCGGGTGACGCTGCACGACCAGCTCGCCGGGGACGTCGACCTGGACGGCGAGGTCGCCCGGGGCGACGTGCTGGCCCTGCGGGGCGCCTTCGGCTCGGCGGACGCCGACTGGCTCGGCGGCGACCTCACCTTCGACGGCGCCGTGAACTACCTCGACTACATCGCGCTGAAGCGCAGCATGGGCGACTCCGTCCCCGCCGGCGGCGGGATCACCCCCGAGCCGGCCTCGCTGGCCCTGCTGGTGCTGGGCGCCTGCCCCGCCCTGCTGCGCAGGCGGAACCGGGCGGAGAAGCGCCCCGGTTGACGGCACGGCCGCGGGCAAGGGCCGATCCAGGACTGAGAACAGACGGACTACCCGACGACTTGCGGGCACGTCATGCAAGACCCGTGACATGCTGCCGCCGGGGGATGCGATGGAGGCATGGGACGAATGGCGCGCGGAGTCTGTCCGGCCCTGCTGCACGCCGTCACGCGGTGCGCTTCGGCTGTCAGGCCCCTGCGGCAGGCTCGGGGGGCTGAGCTTGTCGAAGGCAGCCGGACCGGGCAAGCGGCGGCAGCGGACGTTCTTCTGCCTTCTGCGATGGGGACGACCCGGCGGCAACGCCCGTATCCCAATTGCAGCCCGCTTCAGCGGAGTTGCGCTTCTGGGGTTTCGCGGGTGTGCAAAATGAGGCGACGTGTTGCGGATGTTTCGGAACGGCCATAGCATTGTCCGAAAGGCCCAGGATGATTGCGGGCGCAACGCCATGGGCAATCGCGGTCTGGAAGGGAGGCCCTCATGAGAGCACGAATGGCCGGTCTGATCGTGTTGGGAACTTGCCTGACGGCATTCGCGGATGTGCGTCTGCCCACGATCTTCGGGGATCACATGATCCTCCAGCAGGGAACGAAGAACGCATTGTGGGGCTGGGCCGAGGCGGGCGAAAGCGTGACGGTGACGGCAAGCTGGGGTGCGAAGGCGTCCGCCAAGGCGGGCCGGGACGGCAAGTGGCAGGTCCTGCTGACGACGGGCGGTCCCGGGACGGGGCACGGCCTGACTGTCCGCGGCAGGAACGCGCTTGCGATCAAGAACGTGGGCGTCGGCGAAGTGTGGCTGTGCGCCGGCCAATCGAACATGGGCTGGGCGCTTCGGTATACCTTCGGCGGCGAAGAGGAGGCGGCCCGGGCGAAGGCGCCCGGCTTCCGCATCTACAAGTCGCTCAGGAACCATTGGCATGAGCCGCTCGAGGACTGCCGCACCGGCAAATGGTCTCCATGCACGCCGGAGTCCGCCGCCGCGACGTCGGCCGTCTCCTATCACTTCGGCAAGAAGCTCCACGACGCCCTGGGCGTGCCGGTGGGGATCATCGTCCAGGCCTACGCGGGAACGCCCATCGAAGGGTGGATGCCCTACGAGATCCAGAAGGACGACCCCAGGGCGGTGGCCCACAAGGAGAACCTGGATGAGCTGTCCAGGAGACACGACAAGGCGGCGGCGTTGGCGAAGTACGAGAAGGAGCTCAAGGAGTACAACGAGAAGATCGCCCGCGGCGAGACCATGCGCTTCAATCGCCCGCTCAAGCCGCCGATGATCACCCAGCCGCAAACGCTGGGGCATCAGTACCCGTCGCACATCTTCAACGCGATGATTCACCCGATCCGCCCGTACGGCATTCGAGGGGCGATCTGGTACCAGGGCGAACGCAACGCGAAGAACCCCGCCCAGGCCGCCAACTACCAACGCCAGTTGACCTTGCTGATCGACTACTACCGCAGGTCGTGGCATGACCTGTCCGGGGGCAATGTGGCGGCCGACTTCCCGTTCTTCTTCACGCAGCTGCCCTCATGGACCTCGCCGCAACAGACGCCCGTGGAGGGCAGCGAGGCCCCGTGGGCGGTCTCGCGCGAGATGATGAGACTCGTCGTCGCCAACGTGCCCAACACCGGGATGGCGATCTCGATCGATACGGGCGATGCAGTCGCGCTGCACCCGAGGAACAAGAAGCCGATCGGGCTGCGGCACGCGTACCTGGCGTTGGCAAGGGTGTACGGGAAGGACATCGTCGCCTCAGGCCCGCTTTACAGGAGCAGCCGCATCCGGGGCGGCAAGGTCGTGCTGAAGTTCGATTCCGTCGGCAGTGGGCTGATGGCGGCGAAGGCGGGCAAGCTCGATGCGTTTGCGATCGCCGGCCCCGACCGGAAGTGGCAGTGGGCCGACGCCGTGATCCAGGGCGATACCGTCGTGCTCTCGTCACCGCGAGTCCCCCAGCCGACCGCCGCTCGCTACGCCTGGGCCATGAACCCCTCCCAGCGGAACCTGCTCTACAACAAGGAAGGCCTGCCCGCTTCGCCCTTCCGGACGGATGGCTGGCCGTTGGTGGACCGGGAGTATAGAGCCCGGGAGGCCTCCTGCGAGAAGCCCGTCAAGCCGGACGGCTACCAACCCGTGGACTGGGACCGCCCGGCAATGACGCAGTAGCGCGGGCGTGCCCTCCGTGGCGGCCGAGACAGCGCTGCCGTGAGACGGAAACGCAGCCTGAACCAGGCCGATTTTGCGCGAGCATGAGGCCCGGTGGTCCGGTATACGGGGTTGCCACCACCCACGGGAGCATGGACATGGACGCATTACGGAAGGCCTTGGCGGGCCTCGCGGCCTGCGTGATCTGCGCGGTGGGCTGCGGCTCGGCGCCGGCGAGTGGGCCGCAGGCATCGCCGGGCAGGTTCATCCTGTGGTACCGGGCGCCCGCGCGGGATTGGGAGAAGCAGGCGCTGCCGATCGGCAACGGCCGGTTGGGAGGGAAGGTCTTCGGCGGCGTCGAGAGGGACCAGGTCCAGCTCAATGAGGACAGCCTGTGGACCGGCGACGAGAATCCCTCGGGGAACTACAGGACGCTGGGCGCCTACCAGACCCTCGGCAATCTGCACATCGAGCTGGCCGGCCAGGGGGAACATGAGGGCTACCGCCGACAGCTCGACATTCGCCAGGCCGTCGCGAGCGTATCGTACTCGGCCTCCGGCGTCCGCTACCGACGCGAGTATTTCGTCAGCCATCCCGACCAGGTTATGGTCATTCGCCTCACCGCCGACGCCCGCGGCCGCCACACCGGCGCCGTCCGGCTGGCCGACGGGCATAGCGCGAAGGTCGTCGCCGAGAAGGGCCGGCTCACCTGTCGCGGCAAGCTGAGCAACGGCCTGCTCTACGAAACGCAGGTGCGGGTCCTCCACAGCGGCGGCGCCGTGGCGGTCCGGGACGGCGCCGTGGCCTTCACCCGCGCCGACAGCGTGACCGTCCTGCTGGCGGCCGGAACGGATTACCTCGCCGACTACAGGAAGGGATACCGTCGGGAGCCTCCCCACAAGCGAGTCAGGGCGCAGGTCGAAGCGGCCGCCGCGAAGTCATACGACGCCCTTCGGGCGGCCCACGTACGAGATCACCAGGGCCTGTTCAACCGCGTCGACCTGGTCACGGGGACAACGGGGCCGAAGGCCGCCCGCCTGCCGACGGACGAACGCCTTGCGGCGTACAAGAAGGGCGCCGCCGACCCGGAGCTGGAGAGCCTTTACTTCCAGTACGGCCGCTATCTGTTGATCGGCAGCTCCCGCCCCGGCGGCCTGCCGGCCAATCTCCAGGGGCTGTGGAACCGCAGCAACTCTCCCCCGTGGCACAGCGACTACCACACGAACATCAACATCCAGATGAACTACTGGCCGGCCGAGCCGACCAACCTCGCCGAGTGCCACGCCCCGCTGATCTCGATGATCGAGGCCCTGCGCGAGCCCAGCCGCAAGGCCACGCTCGCCGCCGGCGAGTTCGGAAAGGCGCGCGGGTGGACGGTGCGGACGTCTCACAACATCTTCGGCGGTCACGGCTGGCGATGGAACAAGCCCGGCAGCGCCTGGTACTGCCAGCACCTGTGGGAGCACTACGCGTTCGGCCGGGACCGCGACTACCTTGCCAGGCGGGCGTATCCGATCCTGAAAGAAGTCTGCCAGTTCTGGGAAGACGCCCTCAAGGAACTGCCCGACGGAACGCTGGTCGTGGCCAAGGGCTGGTCGCCCGAGCACGGGCCCACCGAGGACGGCGTGTCCTACGACCAGGAGATCGTGTGGGACGCGTTCACCAACTACATCGAGGCGGCCGAGGCGGCGGGGGTCGACGACGACTACCGCCGGAAGGTGACGTCCCTGCGCCGCCGGCTGTTGGTGCCGAAGATCGGCAAGTGGGGCCAACTGCAGGAATGGATGGTCGACCGCGACAACCCCAAGGACACCCATCGCCACGTGTCGCACCTGTTCGGGCTGTATCCCGGCCGACAGATCTCCCCGGTGGCCACAGCGGAACTGGCCGCCGCCGCCGCGGTTTCCCTGAAGGCCCGCGGCTTCGCGGGGGACGTCGGCTGGAGCAACGCCTGGAAGACGTGCTTTCACGCTCGCCTGCGGGACGGCGAAAAGGCCCACTGGTATCTCAACCGGCTGATCGGCCGAAATGCGTATCCGAATCTCTGGAACGGCTGCTGGCCGGGCAGGACGTTCCAGATTGACGGCAACTTCGGCGGCACAGCCGGAGTGGCCGAGATGCTGCTGCAGTCCCATACCGGCGAGGTCCACCTGCTGCCCGCCCTGCCGAAGGCCTGGCCGACCGGGTCGGTGAAGGGCCTCCGCGCCCGCGGCG
>CAZXOC010000373.1:0-6140 GCA_964642165.1 uncultured Planctomycetaceae bacterium
TCCCCGTCCCCGTGACGGTCGAGTAGGTGAACGAGAGGAGTTGCCGATCCGGCACCGGGGGCTCGGGGATCGCGCCCGGTACCACGCCGAACGTGTAGAAGTTGTTGTCCTGCTGCTCCTTGAAGTTGTACGTGGCGGCCGGCAGGTCCGCGACGTACAGGCTCAAAGGGCGCCCGCCGCCCTCGTCGATCGTCAGGTTCCACCCCGTGTCCACGAAGGTCCCGGCGGGGGCGAAGTCGCGCACGACGTTGTCCACCGTGCCCTGTGGATCACCAAAGCGGTCGTCTACCGTGACGAAGACGGTGGCCGCGGACGTGAGGTCCACCTGGTAGTTGACGGCGGCACCGGCGCTGTCCTTGTCGGTGTTGAAGGTGCGAATGTACTCGGCGCCCTCCATGAACGTCGGGGTGTCCGCCCACGGGTACGTGCGGTCGGAGAAGACCAGGTTGCCGTTGATCAGGCCGCCGGCCTCCATCGCCAGCGGCAGGCTGTTGCCGTCGTAGATACCATAGGGGTCTCTGTCGCCCGAGGCGCCGCCGGTCCGATCGATCACCGTCAGAACGCCGGCGTTGGCGAGATTCGCACCCAGCAATGCCCCAGCCATCAGCGCAACACAAAGGCCCAGCCTGCTGAACTGTCGCATCCTCATTTTACCTCTCCCTTTTGCAGGAATCGCATACCGCAAATGTGCCCTGGGAAGGCCATCCTCCAACCGCGGACAAGATAGCCTCCCATCTTTGCAACCTCGCCCAGTATACCACGGGCCGGCCGTCTGTCAAGCCCGTTTCTCGCCGAAAACCGTCCCGCGCAAAGACGTTAGGCGCCCCTCCTCGCCCGGGTCCCTTGCCAAGGAACCCGTCGTCCGACCGCCCGATCACCGGCACCGCGCCGTCCTCGGCGGCAAGACGCCAGCGGGCCCTCGCGCGGGGGCTCGCCGTTGTGGCCCGACCCGCCCCGTCGGACGAGGCGCGGGAGCTGATCGAGCTGTCGCTGTCGCTGTCGCTGCTCGAGGGCCTCCAGGCCGTCCTGGAACTCCAGCGGACGCGGCCGAAGGCGTCGGCGGAGCGTTAGGCCGACTGAACGGCTCCCGGGGCATAGAGAATGGGCCCTCCGCGGAGGCGAAGGGCCCGGTGGGGTCCGATTCTGCGGCGTCGCCGATCGGCTCAGCGGCGTTTGCGGCGGATCAGGACGCCAAAAGCGCCGATCGCCAGCAGCCCCAGCGTTGCCGGCTCGGGGGCCACGACCGCGCCCGCCTTGTAGCAGAAGAAGTCGATGTCGTACGCGCAGGCCGAGTCGGTCTGCCCGGCGCCCATGCCGATGTAGCTGTCGTCGTAGTCACTGCCGTCGCCGGCCGTGACGATGAAGTCATCCGACACCAGCGAGCCGTCCTTCCAGACACGCACCAGGTGCGTGCCGGTATCGGTGGTGTCCTCCTCGATCGTGATCCAGAACTCGTGCCACTGCGTCGGGTCCAGCACGAGCTGGTTCAGCGTGCCGGGGGTCTCCCCGGTGTCCACGGTGTCGGTCCTGCTGTTCCCGTTGAGGTTGTTTATCACCAGCCCGTCGGCGTTCAAGGCGCCGCTGTCCGACGCCAGCGCCAGCGAGAAGGAGACGTTCATGTCGCCGCTGGACTGGCGGACGCTGAAGTTGCCCTTCCCGCCGTCGTGGAGGACGTGCCCGTCGCCGCCGGCCGGCCACGGTACGACCCCGCCGCTGCCGTTGGGATGACCATCGTCCAACGGGGCGGTGGTCGCCACACGCGCGCGGAACGTGATCGTGATCCCGTCGTCCAGGACGGTGTCGTTCGAGTCCCCCGCGATGAGCTGCGCGAAGTAGATCTTCCTGTTGCTGCCCGGGTCGCCCATCCCGTAGTCCCTCGGGTCGCCGGTGTCCTGGATGCGAAGGAAATTGACCGCGTTCTCCGACAGGGCCATGGCGCCACCGGGACGGCCGGCGCCGATCATCGTCTCATCCCACTGATCGGACCCGTTGTCGTGGCTCCATGTGCCGTCCAGCGCGGTGAAGTCGGCGCCCCCGGCGGCGGCGTCCCCCGTGTAGCAGTAGTCCCACCCACCGACGGGAGGGAGGTACACGGGCGCCGCCGAAGAGACCGACGCAGTGGCCAGAAGGAACGCAACACCAGCGAAGCTTGCCAACGTCCTCATATTCCTGTCCTCCGATGTGAAACAGGACCGAAATGCTCGGCTGTGGGTCGCCGCCGCAGACTGCGCAGCCGCTCCGGCCCACATCCGGACTCTCCACAGATGCACCCACCAATATACCCGGAAACCGGACCATGTCAAGTCCTAACTCCTGTTTTTGATTCGGGTTCGGCTGCCGTGCCGCGGGCGCGATCAAGACGGTCCGACCTGGGCGCGGGGCCGGCGGGCGCCTGACGCCTGCGGGCCCCTCGACGCCGGCGCGTGACTTGTCCTCTCGCCGGGGGTTCTAATCCCGGGTAGCGCGATGGGCGGGCCCTCGCGCGGGGGCTCGCCGTTGCGTGCCTCGCCAAGCCCAGGCCCGGAAAGGATGGTGCAGAGCATGACTTCCTCGACCCGTACGACAGCTTGCGTTGTGGCGGTGGCGTTGTGCGCGGGCCTCTCGGCCTCGCCGGCGCTCGCCGTCGAGCCGTTCCTCGCGGAGTTCCTCCCGGCGGCCGAGGGCAAGCGGATCGCCGCCGCCGCCCCGGCCGAGGCGTCCGCGAAGCCCGCCCGCCCGCGGAAGGTCCTCGTCTTCACCGAGGGCAAGCGCGGGCTCGTTCGCCGCGGGACGGCGACCACCTACGTCGCCCACAAGTCCGCCCCGCACTGCGCCGAGGCCGTCGCCGTCCTGGGGCGCAAGACCGGCGCGTACCAGGCCGTCGTGACCGACGACGCCAGGCACTTCGAGCCGGACCGCCTGAAGGCCTTCGACGCCGTCGCGGTCGCCAACGCCTACCTCGAGCGCGTCCTGTTCTCGGTCGACGCCGCCGAGCACGAGCGCCTCGCCCCGCGCCGCAAGGCCCTGATGGACTTCGTCGCCGGCGGCAAGGGCTTCGTCGGCATCCACACCGCCACGATCGAGGCCCTCGGCTGGCCCGAGTACAACCGCATGGTCGGCGGCATCCATCGCGGCCACGCCTGGCACGCCCACCAGTCCGTGCCCATCGAGCTGGACGACCCCCGCCACCCGCTCACCGCCGCGTTCGAGGGCCGGGGCTTCGCCATCCAGGACGACGTCTACGAGCTGGCCGCACCGTACTCGCGCGACGCCGTCCGCGTGCTGATGAGCGTCTACACCGCCAAGGCCCCCAAGAGCCCGACGGCCTACCGCCGCGACGGCGACTACCCCGTCAGTTGGGTCAAGGCCCACGGCCGGGGGCGGGTCTTCTGTACGACCCTCGGCCACAGCCCCGCGACGTTCCGCAACGCCAAGGTGCTGCGGCACGTCCTGGACGGCGTGCAGTTCGCCCTGGGCGACCTGAAGGCCGACGCGACGCCCCTGGGCCTGCCCGCCGCCCGCCGGCCCACGGGGCTCGCCGACGAGGCCGGCTGGGTCGCCCTGTTCAACGGCAGGGACTTCACCGGCTGGAAGCTCGCCGAGAAGGACAAGGCCCACTGGCAGGTCCGCGACGGCGTGATGCGCTTCGACGGCAAGGGCCCGACGCTCTGGACGGCCGAGTCGTACGGCGACTTCTCCCTGAAGGTCGACTGGCGCTTCTCCCGCGAGGGCGACAGCGGCGTCTTCGTCCGCGGCAGCGGCAGGGGGCAGATCAACATCTGGACGTGGGCGATGGGCAGCGGCGAGATGTGGAGCTTCCGCGGCGGCGCGAAGGGCGACGACAAGAAGCTCTACACGCCCAGCACCAACGCCGACAAGCCCGTCGGCGAGTGGAACACCTTCATCATCACCGCGAAGGGCGAGTCGCTGACCGTCGTGCTCAACGGGCGGGAGGTCATCTCGAAGGCCCCGATCAAGGGCCTCCCCGCCAGCGGCCCCATCGCCCTCCAGCGCCACGGCAACCCCATCGAGTTCAAGGCGATCTACCTGAAGAAGCTCAAGTAGCTCCCCGGCTCGGGCGGGTCCCGGCGGCCGCCCCCCGCCCGGGAAGGCCGCGCGGGAGCCGAAGGGAGAGGACCATGACTCGCGTCGCACCGGCCCTCGTCGTGCTGGTCTGCGCCGCCGCCCTCGCCGGCGTGGGCGACCCGCAGTGCCGGACCGATCACCCCTGGTACCCCGGCGAGCTGTCGTGCTCGACCTGGCAGCGGCTCTTCCGCACGCAGGCGGCGCTCTACCAGCGCGTCACCGGCCGCAAGGTCGCCTCCGACGAGGACAAGGCACTCGCCTCCTGGTACTGGCGGAACCTGAACTACTTCCACTGCACCGCCGGCAAGGAGGACGTCTGGGACCGCGGCTTCGAGAAGGGCGAGGCCGGGCGGGAGTACTGGACCGGCCTGTTCGGCTACGGCTACGGGCTGTGCTACACCACGCACCACCAGTGGGCCGGGGAGATGCGCCACCTGCTGGGGGCCAACCGCTGCCGCGCGATGGGCGTCGCCGGGCACACGACGTTCGAGGTCTACCTGACCGGCGGGCCCTACGGCAGCGGGCGATGGGCGCTGCTGGACCACGACGTCTCGACCGTCGTCTTCACGCCGGACGGCAAGCGCCTGCTGGGGCTGATGGAGGTCCACCGCGACCCGTCGTCGGTCGCCAGGAGCCCCCGCGAACGCGGCTTTATCCCCGGCGGGCTGCACGCCGGCGACCCGGGCGCGTATCGGCGCGTCCAGTGGGCGGGCTACACCACCGGCTACGCCGGGCCCCCGCCGATGCTCCACCTGCGAAGCGGCGAGACGCTCCGCCGCTACGTCCAGCCCGGCCTGGACGACGGCAAGACCTTCGCCTACTGGGGCATCAACTACCACGTCCGCAACGTCCCCGGGCCCCAGCGCGACCGGACGTGGGTCAACCAGCCGGAGCGGATGTACGAGTCCGGCCGGCGGAGCGGCTACCATCCCGGGCAGGCGAGATACGCCAACGCCGTGTTCACCTACCGCCCGGACTTCGCCTCCGGCGCGTACCGCCAGGGCGTCGTGGACGAGGCCGACGACCACGTCACCTTCGAGTGGGTCGGCAACTACCCCGTTGCGGCGACGCCCCCGGCCTCCGCGCCGCCGAAGGAGAAGTGGGGCGTCTACAAGCCGGGCTGCACCGGCGGGCTCGTGCTCCACGGCACGATGACCTGCCCCGTCGCCGTCTCGACGGACGGCGGCAGAACCTGGGCCGACGCCGGCCCCGCACGCGACGGACTGGACCTCACCGACCACGTCAAGGGCCACCGCCAGTACCTCCTCCGCCTCGGCGCCGGCGCGAAGCGGCTCGCCGGCAGCCGCCTGACGACGACCACCGTCTGCCAGTGCGCGCCGACCGTCATCCCGCACGTCCAGCCGGGCGTCAACCGGGTGACGTACGAGTCGTCCGGCCGCGCGGTCTGCTCCGCCGGGCCGAACGTCGACCAGGCCGCCGCCCACCTCGTCGCCGGGGCGATGGGCTCGCCGAAGGTGACGCTGGAGCTGGCCGCCCCGCGCGGCGCGAGGGCGGTGGGCGTCTACGCCGCCGCCCGGGTCCGCAGCGGCTCCCCGCCGAAGCCGTCGACGTACCGGATCGACTCCTCCCTCGACGGCGGCAAGACGTGGCGGCCCGTCCTGAGCGGCTGGCAGATCGTCCGGCGCGAGCCCGAGCCCGACGACTGGTGGAGCCAGACGTTCCCCTTCGGCGACGCGCCCCTGCCGCGGGTGAGCGGGGCGGTCCGCATCCGCTTCGCCAACACCGCCAACTGTCCCTATATGCGGGCCGAGGCCCACCTCGTCTACGAGGTGCCGGACCCCTCGCCCCTGACGGTCACCTTCGCCTGGACCGAGGGCGGCGAGGTCCGCTCCGCCGCCCACACCTACCGCCGGTTGGCCCCCGGCCGGGCCGATGCGACCTGGAGCTTCCGGACGGGGCGCGACGCCGAGATCCGCTGGGTCCAGTACGCCGCCGAGTAGCCGCCGGCGACGCCGGCGATTGCGCTTCCCTCAGCAGGCCGGCCTTGCGCGGCTGCGGGGTCCCGGCGGCCGCTCCGCCGGGCGCGAGCGCGCCGTTGCGCGACACTTTTCGGC
>CAZXOC010000374.1:0-6111 GCA_964642165.1 uncultured Planctomycetaceae bacterium
GGAATCGTCACGCACGTGCTGAACCGTTCCAACGCCCGGCGGCCGCTGTTCGAGCGCGACGGCGACTACGAGCTCTTCGAGCATACCCTCGAACAGGCCCACGCCCGCAAGCCCGTGCGAATCCTGTCTTACTGCCTCATGCCCAACCATTGGCACCTGGTGCTTTGGCCGCGCGGCGATGGCGATCTGCCGGGGTTCATGCGCCGGCTGACGGTCACTCACACGCAACGGTGGCACGCCGCCCACGGCACGGCCGAGAGCGGCCACGTGTATCAGGGCCGCTACAGGATGTTCCCGGTGCAGGCCCCCCGCATCACCGCCGCCGAACGCCGGCGGGGCGTGCTGAAGAAGGGCAGCTCGCTGTGGACGGTCGTGCGATACGTCGAGCGCAACGCCCTGCGGGCCGGGCTGGTCGCCCGGGCCGAGCAGTGGCGGTGGGGCAGCCTCTGGCGGCGGACCGAGGGCAACGCCGACCAGCGCGCCCTGCTGAGCGATCTGCCGGGCGGCTGCCCGGCCGATTGGCTCGAACGCGTCAACCGCCGGCAGACGGCCGAGGAGGAGCGGGCCGTCGCCTGCTGCATCGCCCGCAGCCGCGCGTTCGGCACCCGCGCCTCGGTCGCCGCGACGGCCGCCCGGCTCGGCCTCCAAAGCATCCTCTGCCCCCGCGCCCGACCGAGGAATTCGGCCAAAAAAGGTTCCTGACCCCTTTTTTCCTCCAAACATCCGCCTTCGCCCCGGGCTTCGGAGGACACGTCCGCCTTCGCCGGGGCTTCCGGCTTCGCCAGGGCTTCCGGCTTCGCCAAGGCTTCCGGCTTCGCCAAGGCTTCCGGCTTCGCCAGGGCTACGCCGGACAAGACGCCGGACAGGCTGCCGGACAGTCGGCGGACAGGTTCATTCGGCGTTGCCGCGCGGACACGCCATGAATTTGCGTACGGGCCGGTCGCCGCGGCGGGGCGTCACCTTCTTCTGCGTCCGGCGATGCCCAGGCCGCCGAGGGCCAGGAGGGCGAGGGTGGCCGGCTCGGGAACAAGCTCGGATCCGGTGAAGCCGTACTCGATGGCGGCCCCGGCGGTGCGCCACCCGATCTCGAGGTAGTTCTCGGCCTTGGCGTTGAAGTGGTAGCCCCAACTGCCGCTGAAGCCGTAGCCCCAGTTGTTGCCGATCATGTCGTTGTTCTCGAAGAAGACCGCCGAGCCGGGATGCTCGGCGTTGAGGGTGGCCACCGCACTGATCCGCTTGGCGTTGAGCCCCTCATGCTGATCGGACGACTCGGGGATGATCACGCCGAGGTCGTCGGGCATGCGCGGATCGGAGGCCCGCACGTCGTGGACCAGGTCCACGATGTTCTGTGCGTACTCGCCCTCGCCGTTGTTGAACTTCTCGTTCCAGCCCTGGAACCAGACGAAAGCGGCCACCTCGTACCCCGGGGCGTTGTTGTACCTGACGAGCCTGCCGTCCCTGGCCAGGTCGTCGTCCAGGCCGTCCAGGAACGACCGGAACAGGTCGATCGTGTTGGCGTAGTGCACGCCGACGGTCCCGCCGCGGGCCGCGACGGCGTTGGGCGGCCGCCAGTCCTCGGCCAGCGTCGTCCCCCCGGTGGCCGACTTGAACAGGAACACCGGCGAGGCCAGGTTCCGGGCCAGGCGGATCCCCATGGCCAGTTCCGGCCCGAAGGTGGACAGGGCGTTGTTCCCGCCGAAGCCGGGGCTCAGGGGCATGATCGAGGTCGACCACGCCCCGCTCTGCGTGGTCGGCGTCGGTTCGACCTGCTGCAGGGCGCGGTTTGAGGACTTGTAGTGCACCCCCCAGGCGTCCGTGCGCTGGTCCAGCCAGTCGGCGGACAGGCTGCCCTTGAAGGTGTACGTGGAAGCCGGCAGCTTCGCGAGGTAGGCGGGGGTGTTCACGAGGAACTCAAGCGATGGGATGTTGTAGTGGTTGCCGCCCTCGTAGTGGGAATAGCCGTGGCCCACCATGTTCGACTGGCCGGCCAGCAGGTAGATCTTCAGCGAGTCGTCGCCCTCTGCGTGTCCCGCGGCCAGGACGACGGCGCACGCGGCAGCGAGAAACATCGGCGCGATTCTCCCGCGGGGCGGACAGCAGTCTTCCATGGACTCTTCTCCGTGTCAGCGGAGCATTCGTGTGCGCACGGACCGGCACTGGGCCGCAGTCTTCCGGATGGCCTCCGGCCGATCCCGGCGCGCCGGGCCATCGGCCTCTCCGGCGATTCTACCAAAGCCCCCGAGACCGGCCAGCGTTTCTCTTGCTGCCCTGGTTCAGAACGGGCGGGCTACTTGCCGATCACGCCGAGTTCCGCTACGGAGGCCCAGGGGCCCTCGTCCTGTGCCGAGAGCGTTCGCAGCAGCACGTAGCGGCCGCGGACGGGTTCGCAGGCGGCGTCCTGGGCGGTCTTGAGCCGCTGGAACGCCGCCTTGACGGCCGGCTTGCCGAACCCGTTCGACGAGGCCGACACGTAGAACTCGCAGTCCTTCAGCGCGCCGTTCCAGCCCGTGTCCTGGCGGGCGAGGTAGCGAAAGCCCCGGACCTCATACTCCTTGCCCAGGTCGATCACCAGCTCGTGCGGGTGGGTCCTTAGCTCGGGCGAGAACTGCGAGTGCCACCACGTTCCCTCGTCCCCGTCGACGGCATGGCGGGCGAGCTTGCCGTTGCCGCGCGACTCGCTGCTGACGCGGACGACCTTCCAGTCTTCGCTGGGAATCAGGCCCTTCCGGGGCATCTTGTTGACCCGGCCCGGCCTGCGGCGCCGCGGCGGGCGCTTGCCGCCGTACTTCGCGGCACGGTCCCGCTCGTGGATCGCGCGGTCGTGGAACGTGCCCGGCCGCGCAGGGACGTGGGCCGCCGCGGCGAAGGCGGTCAGCTTCGCCAGCACGTCCTTGTGCGTCTCGGCCAGCGAGGTCTTCTCCTCGATGTCCGCGCGCAGGTCGTACAGCTCCCACGGGGCGTTCGTGCTCGGGCGGATCGCCTTCCAGTGCTTCATCCGCACCGCGACCTGCCTGCCGATTTCCCAATACAGGTACTCGTGCTCGGCCTGCTGTCGCCCGGCCGCCTTCTCGCCAACAAGCTCGGGCACGATCGAGATCCCGTCAATGTCCTTGGGGGCCTTGGCCCCGGCCAGATCGGCCGCGGTCGGGAGGAAATCGGGAAAGTACCACAGGAACTCGCTCACGCGCCCCGGTTTGATCTTCCCCGGCCAATACGCGATCATCGGGATGCGGAGCCCCCCCTCGTACAGATTGCCCTTTCGCCCCCGGAACTGTTTGCCCGTCTTGGGGTCCACGTTGGCGCCGTGGAAACCGCGGGGATGGTCCTTGTCGCGGAAATAGTCCGCCCCGCCGTTGTCGCCGCAGAAGAAGACGATCGTGTTGTCCTCGAGGTCGAACTCCTTGAGCATGGCCAGCACCTCGCCGACCTGCCGGTCGACCATGCTGACCATCGCGGCGTAGCGTTTGGCCTGCTCGGGCCAGTCCTTGTCCTTGTAGAGCGCCCACGCGGGGTCGCTGTCGGGGATGTCGAAGATCCCGTGCGGCGGGGTGACGGGCAGGTAGAGGAAGAAGGGCCGGTCCTTGTGGGCCCGAAGGAACTTCGTCGCCTCGTCGAAGATCACGTAATGGGAGTACGTCTTGCCCTTGCTGCCGCCCTCGTTGGCTTCCAGGGGGACCTCCTTGCTGTTCCTGACGATGTAGGGCGGGTAGTAGCTGTGGGCGTGGACCTGGTCGTAGTAGCCCACGAACACGTCGAACCCGTGTTTTTCCGGCACGCCCGTCGAGCCGCGCCCCCCGCAGCCCCACTTGCCGAACCCGCCCGTGGCGTAGCCGGCGCGCTTCAGCACGCTGGCGACCGTCTCCTCGCCCGCGCGGAGCGGCGTGCCGCCGTCGTTGACGCGGACCGACGTGTGCCCCGCGTGCTTGCCGGTCATCAGGCAGCAGCGGGTCGGCGCGCAGACGCTCGACCCGGCCAGGGCCTGCGTGAACTGCACCCCGCCCGCCGCCAGCCGGTCGACCACCGGCGTTTTGATGTTCGGGTTGCCCATGTACGACGGCTCGTAGTAGCCCAGCTCGTCGCACATGATGTACACGATGTTCGGCTTGGGCCTTCCCTCGGCCGCGGTGGCGGCCGACCCGACCACGGCCCACGCCATCCCCGATCCGGCCGCGCGGAGGAACTCTCGTCTCGTGTGCGTCATGCTGAATTCTCCTCTTGCTGTGGTCGGCAGGCGCCGCCTGTCGAGCGACTCGTCTGCCCTGCTGCCAGGGCGCCATTCTACCGCCTCGACGGGCACTCGTCCCCCCGGTGTTCAAACACCGTCGATGCCTGCCCGAGCCGGCAAGGCCGCAACCAGGAAGGCTTGCCAAGAGACCATGTCCGTCCCCTGGCCGAACAGGCCAACCTGGCTGGCCTGCAAGGGAGCTCTGCCATTGACGTTGGGCAGGTGGTACGATTTGCCGGAAGCGTGTTGGAGGCGTCGGGCACATCTGCCGGCGCGGGCGAACAGGAAGGGAGCGGCCGAATGTCGAGAACGATGCTATCGCTGACAGTCGCTGGGGCGGCGCTGCTGGCCGGGACAGGCGGCGTGCCGGCCGACGAGGCCCCCAAGGACAGATCGCCCCGCAGGCTGGGCGGTCTGGCGGGGGAGTTCAAGCGCATCGACGCCGACGGCGACGGCAGAATCACGGAGAAGGAGATCCTGGCCGAGGCGAAACGGGTCTTCCGCGGGATGGACAAGGACGGCAGCGGCGACGTGAGCGCGGGCGAGTTTGCGCGCGGCCGATCGGGCCGGCCGGCCAACGGCAAGGCGGCAGGGTCGACTTCGAAGGTCAAGCCCGCGCCGGCGACCTGCCCCGCCTGCGCGATGGGGCTGACGGCCGAGACGGTCTTCTCGCGCCTGGACGCGGACGGCGATAAGAAGGTAACGGTCAAGGAGTTCACCCGGAGCCCCGGCATGGCCGACGAGGCCGAGGCCCGCGCGGCCGTCCGGCGGATCGACACCGACGCCGACGGGTCGCTGTCGTTGGCCGAGCTGGCCAAGGCCTACAAGCAGCGGCATGCCAAGTGCCCCAAGGTTGATCCGTCGAAGGCGGCCGCCGGCCCCGACGGCCGGGGCAATCGCAGCCGGTTCGTCATGGTCTTCATGATGCGGAGCGACAGGAACGGCGACGGGGTGGTGGACAAGTCGGAGTTCCGCGGCTCGGACGCCCGCTTCGACCAGATGGACAAGAACGGCAACGGCAAGCTGGAGCCCGACGAACTGGCCGACCTGCACAACAGCAGGACCAAAGACCCCAAGTCGATGCGCGAGCGGCTGAACTCCGGCGACCTGCCCCGCCGCCCGCCGTGGATGGGCCGGGACGGGGCCGACCGGCCGAAGGGTCCGCCGAAACCCAACGCCGATCGGTAGGCGGACCTGACGCTGTTGGCGGTGCGGGGGCTGTGGCAGATGCGGTGTCCGCCGATCATGCCCTCAAGCAGGCGACGGGATTCTTGGGTGGCCGCTGCTTGCGGAGGGCTCGTCGTCGGGCCGGTACGCCGCAGAGCTCAACGTCGTAGAGCCCCGGGCCCTCCACGTGCCGCTGGCGCACGCGATGGCCGCCTCCAGCCCTTCCTCGACGCCGAAGAAGTACCCCGACCCCTTGTCTTCCTCCGTATGGCTGCGGATTCCTATCTGGGCACAGTCTTGCAGATGACGTTGACGCAAGCGGGTTTGCCCGAGGCGAGGGCGCGTTTGAGAGCGGGACGGATGTCCCCGGGCTTCTCGACGAACTCGCCGTGCCCTCCGAAGCCCTCCACCCACTTGTCGTAGCGAACGTGCCCCAGTTCGCTCGCCACAAGGCGGTCTCTTCCGTACATGCCGATCTGGGCGGCCTTGATCATGCCCCAGGCGCCGTCATTGACGATGACCGCCACCACCGGGAGTTTGTGGCGCAGGGCCGTGTCCATCTCGACAGCGTTCAGCCCGAAAGAGCCGTCGCCGCATATCAGGAAGACGTTTCGGTCCGGGTTGGCTGACTTCGCGGCCAGGGCGAAGGGCAGCCCGACGCCCAGACACCCCATGGGACCGCTGGTGACGCCCATCACGTCGCCGGGACGTTCGGCGGG
>CAZXOC010000375.1:0-6052 GCA_964642165.1 uncultured Planctomycetaceae bacterium
TGCGGGCGGACCGAGCTGCCCGACGGGTTCCAGCGGACCGTCTTGCCGCCGACGAGGTCCTTCGCCAACTTGAGGACCAGCCCGGCGTGATCGACGCTGAGCCTCACGGTTCGCCGCTGGCGACTGTCGTTGAAGACGGTCAGGTACCGCTTGCCGAAGCGCTCGACGTGGACCTTCCCGTCGTTCGTCCGCGCGCCGGTGACGGGCCGCCAGCCCGCCTCGGCGACGAGCCGGCATAGCGGGACGTACTTCTTGAAGAGCGGCCGGTCGCGGTCGTACAGCTCCGGCCGCGTGAAGTACTGCCCCTGCGACGCGTTGTGGCTGAAGAAGCCCGGGAACATGCCGTAGGCCAGCGATCGCTTCATGTACTTCTCGACCAGCTCGTTGGAGAACTCCTCGAAGCGCGTGTTCATCAGGAAGCAGTAGGGCTTGGGCCCGCAGATCGCCCGTCGGTAGAGCATCTCGCCGTCGGACATGGGCGTCCAGCGCCCGCCGCGATGCCAGTTGGTCTCCGTGCCCATCACCTCCAGCATGGGCGCCAGCCAGCAGATCCGCGACGGCGTGCTGTTGGCCATCATCCACTTGCCCATGCCGTGCACGTCGGCCGCGATCGCGCGGACGTACTCGAAGACGGCCAGCAGCTTGAAGATGCCCGGCTTCCGGGAGCCCAGCGAGAACGTCAGCGGCCGCTCCGCGACGGCGAAGTGCTCCCGGCGGAAGTCCAGCTCGTCGGTCACGTAGCACTCGCTGGAGTCGATGTACTCCCCGTCGAGGTCCCCCTTGCGTTTCGGGCCGTAGAGCTTCTCGCGGATCGACGGGCTCCACTTGCCCTTGAAGTCCGTGTGCTCGCCGCGGATGCCGGGCATGGAGCTCATGCTCCAGACGACGCCGTCGCACCAGGGCGTGTTGCGGAACCGCGCGGGGAAGCGGCCCTGCTCGTCGTGGAAGCTGCTGGTCAGCAGCGCCTTGGCGCGGGTGTCGCCCTTGGCCGCGCGGCGCTTGGCCTCGTTCACGGCCGCCGCCAGCGTGCGCGGCATCCCTTTCGGCATGCGCATCCACCACGTCATCGGCTCGGTGTAGCGAAACGTGGTGATGCCGCGAGCGTCGTCCCAGGGCGTCTCGTTGTTGCCCTCCTTGAACGCGAAGCCGAAGTCCTCCCAGCCCCGCACCTGGCTGATCTTCGCGAAGGGCATCCACAGCCCCTGCTTCGGCGTGCGGCAGCGGAAGTGGCCCGGGAAGAGCTCATACAGCCGCGCCAGGGCCCCACGGAAGCCGTGCCGCGGCTCGAAGGAGTACCGACAGAAGCGGACCCGCGCCGAGGGCTTCTCGGGCGTCAGGCCGATGTCGTAGGCGAGGAACAGCTCGCGCGAGCCCCCGTTGCAGCCGATCCGGTAGAACGCCGGGTGCGCCATGTCGATGGCGAGGGCCTCGCCCCGGCGCGGGCGGGTGACGGCGCCGAGGGGCCAGCGGGACAGTCGGCCGTTGGCGCCGACGCGCCAGCGCGCGGCCGTCATGGTCTCCTGGCCCGGCAGGACGGCGCGGCTTCGCCGCGGCCCGTCCCACCAGACGGGCCTCTCGCCGTCGACCGGCACGGCGTAGAGCAGCGTGACGGCGCGGTCCTTGCGCGTCGTGTCGCGCAGCGTCACGTCGAAGAACGTCGCGCCGTCGCGCTCGGACTGCTTGCAGTCCAGCCGCAGGCCCAGGGCCGCCTTCTCGATGCGCACGAAATCGCCGCCGCCGGCGACGTCGCGGACCTGGAAGCCCTGCCGGGGCTCGCCCGCCAGCGCGACGGGAACGCCGTCGAACAGGCACGCGCCCTTCGGCGGCTGCATGACGCAGAGCTGCGGGTCGCGGAAGTACGCCTTGCCCGTGTGCCGCCGAAGCAGCATGTGGACCGAGACGCTCTTGACCGGCTTGGCGGGGAAGACCACCACCTCGGCCCGCTGCCAGTCGTGCGTGCCGGTGCGGAAGGGCGAGACCTGCCCCCACAGCGGCGTGCCGTCCGTGTAGGTCAGGTCCAGGTAGAGCGAGTAGTCGCTGTCGCCGCCCGCGCCGACGTTCTCGGCCTTGCTCCACGCGGCCGCCACGATCGGCGCGGGCTGCCTCTGGTTCACCACGACCGTCTGCGACGCCCCGCGCTGGGCCTGCCCGTCCGCGCCGTTGTCGCAGACGAACAGCCGCCCCTCGCGCGTGAAGCCCTTCTGCCACCCCCGCCAAGCGCCCGCCTTCAGCAGGCTCCGCCCCTCGGCGGGCGCCTTGATCACGCGTTTGACGACCGCCCCGTCGCCGGCCCGGCCTCGGGCGCCGCTCGCACCCGCCGAGGCGGCCACGCCGATCGGGACACAAGCCAGCGCCCACACGATCACGTCCGCCCGCATCGCGCACCTCCCGCTTTCCGCAGGGAACAGGCGAACGACGTCGCCTCGTCCGGCGGAACAGCTTGGCGTATAATCCACCTTCCTTCGTCCCGACCGCAAGCCCGGAGCATGGGAGGATTGCCATGTGCCGCATGCGAAAGCGATTCGCCGTGCTGATCGTCGTCTCGCTCGGCGGACTTCCTCGGCCCGCGTCAGCGGGGGATCTCGATGCCTTCCTGCCGCTGAAGCGCGAGCCGCAGCGTCCCGACCGCGGGGTGCTGCCGCGCAACCGCGTCCGCGGCAGCCTGACCGCCTGGATGTACGCGCCCGGGAAGGGCGCCGCGCTCGCCCTGCACGTGCAGGCCCGGCAGGTCGGCCGGTACGAGACCGAGATCCTCGCCCACCCCGCGGGGGAGGCGACCCGGCGGATCGAGCTGCGCCCGACCGCCGCGATGCGCGCACCCGCCACGCAGCTCCTGTTCCGGGCCTCGCGGGCGGGCGTGATCCCGGTGCGGCTGGAGACCGGCGCGAACGCGGCCGAGGTCTGGCCGACGGGCGTCCACCGATGGCTGATCCTCGAGGCCTCGCGCCGCCGGCCGCTGCACGTCATCAGCCGAGTCGATCGCCTGTACTTCTTCGTGCCGCCCTCGACGAGGCGCTTCGCCGTCTGCGCCCGCGGCGGCGGCGGGCGCGAGAACGTCCGCCTGCACGTGCTGGACCCCGACGGCAAGCCCGTCGCCCACGCGTCCGCCGAAGGCGCCCGCACCGCCTGGGTCCGCATAGCCGTACCGGCGAGGCACCGCGGTCGCGCGTGGTCGCTGAAGGCCGACCGACCGCCGGACATCGACGGCGTCTTCGAGGACGCGTATCTGTGGCTGTCCGACGACGTCCCGCCGTACGTCTCGCCGCGGCCGGACACGCTCCTCGTGCCGTTCGTCAGCGGGCTCGTCCAGCCGCCCAGGTGGCGCGGCCGGGAGGGCGTCGAGCTTGCCTTCCGCCTGAACGTCGAGCCGCCGAGCGGTTCGCGCACGCTGGTGCTGGCCGTCACGGGCCGCGACCCGATCACGCGACCCATCCCCTCTGCCGGCCAGGGGGGCGACGTTCGCTTCGTCGTTCGCCGGGACACGCCGCCCGGCGAGTACCCGCTGCTCATCTCCCTCAAGGACGCCGGCGGCAAGAGCCTCGCCGAGGCGACAAGCTCCGTCCGCGTGACGGGGAAGCTGGTCTTCGTCGGCCCGCCGCAGCCGCTCGTCGCGGCCGAGGTGGTCAAGCGACCCGACGCGCCGCCGACACTGGTGGTTCGTGGCGAGCTGTCCGGCGCGGACGTGCCCCTGTTGGCCGACGTGCGGCTGCTGCGAACGGACATCCCCGACCCGCCCGGCGGGGCCGGGGCGAGGGTGATCCTGGAGAAGCGATTCGGCGACCTTGGCCGCCAGCCGCGCTCCGTCGAGCCGCCGGGCGACCTCGCCGACGGGCACTACCAGTGGAAGGTCGTGGCCCGCGTGGGCGACGAGCCGGCGGACGTGGCCTACGCGCACTTCCTGGTCAAACGCGGCGGCGTGTTCGCGGAGGTCGCCCCGCCGCCGGGCGGCGCGCTGCCCGCCTTGGGCGAGGAGGATCGCCGGCGAGGCTTCCTCGGCTTCGTTCCCGACGCCGTCGATGCCATCGCCTTTGAGCACCGCCCCACGCCCGGCGAGACGGCGCGACCGCTGCGGATCGAGCTGGCCCGCGACGAGTACGAGCCGGCGACGTTCGGCGTCTGGGCCGCCCGCGAGATGCGCGGGCTGGCCGTCACGGCCACGCCGCTTCGCCGCGACGGCGGCAGCGAGACGCTGCCGCTGGACATCCGCGTCGCGCGCTACTGGCCGCAGCGCGTGAGCTGGAACACGTCCACGTACCGCGTCATCCCGGAGATGCTCGAGCCGGCCCGCCCGTTCGATCTGGCGATGGACGAGGTGCGGCAGGTCTGGCTGACCGTCCACGCCGCCGCGGACGCCACGCCGGGGGTGTATCGCGCGACGGTCAACGTGCGGTCACGGGGCGGGGCCGAATGGAAAACGCCGCTGGCCGCCCGCGTGCTGGGCTTCCGCCTGCTGCGCCCGCCGCACGTGCACTGGGGGCTCTACAGCGACTCCGCCCGCTGGCGGCGCTATCCCGACGAGCAGGTCGCCGCCGAACTGAAGGACGTCGTCGAGCACGGCGTCACGGCGCTGATGTGCTACCCGCTGGTGCACTCGAAGGTCACCTTCGCCGGCGGTGAGCTCCACGTCGACGACGCGGAATTCTACCGGCACATGCGCCTGGCCAGGGGCGCCGGCCTGCGCCCGCCGTGGGTGATGAGCCTCCAGCCGCTCAACGGCATGGTGCGCCGGCTGACCGGCGGCAAGCAACTTGGCGATCCGGCGTTCGGGAAGCTCTTCCAGGCGATTGCCGGCCACTTCGCGCGCCGCTGCCGCGAGGAGAAGCTCGGCGAGTGCGTCTGGCACACGATCGACGAGCCGTGGGGCGACGAGCAGCTCCACCGCGCGGCGACGGAGCTGGGGCACCTCAAGGCGCTCGGCCTGACGACGTTCACGACGGCCGGACCCGTCCCGCCGGCCCTGGACAGGGTGCTCGACGTCCGCTGCTACGCGCGCGGGTACCTTCTGGGCAGCCCGGCCCTGCTGGCCGACCGCTCGCGCGAGACGGCCGCCAGCAAGGACCGCCTCTGGTGGTACGGCAGCGGGTGCTACACCGGGCAGGACGGCAACGTGCACACCAACCGCTTCCTGACGGGCTTTGCGTTCTGGGCCAGCGGCGCCGAGGGCCAGTGGAGCTGGACGTTCCTCCGCACGAAGGGCGACGCGCTGGACGACTTCGACGGCGCGGCGCAGCGCGAGGCCAAGGACGCCTGCATCGTCTATCCCTCGACGACGGGCGGCGCGCCGATTCCGACGCTCCAGTGGGAGGGCATCCGCGAGGGCATCGACGACTACCGCTGCGCCTGGACGCTCCGGCAGCTTGCCGCCGGGCTGCCCCGCGAGCAGCGCGCCGCCGCGATGGCGTGGCAGCAGGCCGTCCCCGTCCGCCGCGGCGCCGGCGACTTCACCGCCGCCAAGGCCGCCGAGCTGCGCCGCCGCATCCTCCGCGAGATCCAACGCCTCCGCGCCGCGCCGCGGTGACCCGAACGCCGCCCCGAGCGCCGCGCGAGGGCCGGCCGCTTCAGCGCGGCGTCTCGCCGCTCGACCATTCCCGCAAGTCCGCGCGCAGCGCCCCGAACCCGACGGGGAACCTCCGCTCCAGCAGGTCCAGGTCCTGCACCACACGCTGCATCTCCGCCACCGCCCGGTCCGTCTCCAGGCGAAGCGAGGGGCGATCCGTCCCGTACGTCCACTCTTTCAGGCGGCTCCTTGTGTACGGCGGCCGTCCCTCCTCCATCCCCTGGACCCATGCCCTTTCCGAGACGTTCGGCCGCTTCCCACACAGAGACCATGCCTCGACGGCCGGGACGGCCAGCCCGATGGCCGTGAGGATCGGCGCGCCGGAAGGAACGCGCGCGAGGTCACGCCGGACGTCCTCGATGGCCCGCCGAAGCCGGCAGTAGCGACACTTGTCCGCGCGATGGCACGGCTCGTCAAGCGGTGCGGCGTGGACGGGTGAGTCGTTGGAATCCACCAGCACGACGAGCCCCTCGGCCTCTCGATGGTAGTGGAGCC
>CAZXOC010000376.1:0-5977 GCA_964642165.1 uncultured Planctomycetaceae bacterium
GCGCCGAGGCGGATGCTCTTGCCGGCCTGGGTCTCCAGCTTCACGACTTTGGCGCCACAGCGGACCTTGCAGGCGCCGGTGTGCGTTGGCCGGAGGGTCGCCTCGACGAGCTTGCCGTCCTTCCAAGCGAGGTCGACCTCGAAGCCGCCGCGGGCGCGGAGGCCCCGGACGCTTCCGGCGGGCCAAACGTCGGGCAGGGCCGGCAGCAGGTGGATCTCGCCGGGGCGCACGGAGTCCGGCGAGTGGGGGTGCGACTGGAGGAACATCTCGGCGATGCCGGAGCAGCCGCCGAAGTTGCCGTCGATCTGGAACGGCGGGTGCAGGTCGAACAGGTTCGGCGCCGTCCGCCCGGGGGCCAGCAGCGCCGAGAGGATCTTGTAAGCGTGGTTGCCGTCGGCGAAGCGGGCCCAGAGGTTCACCTTCCAGCCGAGGCTCCAGCCCGTTCCGCCGTCGCCGCGGAACTCGAGGCTCTTGCGGGCCGCGGCGCAGAGCTCCGGCGTGCCGCGGGGCGAGATCTCCCAGCCGGGGTACACGCCCCACATGTGCGAGACGTGCCGGTGGTGGTTCCGCGGGCTGTCCTTGTCCTCCAGCCATTCCTGGAGCTGCCCGTGCTGGCCGACCTGGTTCGGCGCGATCCGTTTGCGCATGTCGGTGAGCTTGGCGCGGAGGGGCTCGTCGACGTCGAGGACGCGTCCGGCCTCGATGCACGCGGCAAAGAGGTGGCGGACGATCTGGTGGTCCATGGTCGGCCCCATGACCAGCCCGCCCTGCTCCGGCGAGTTGGACGGCCCCGAGACGAGCCACTTCCGCTCTGGGTCCTCCACCAGGACGTCGACGAAGAACAGCGCCGCGCCCTTCAGGACGGGATAGGCGCGCTTCGCGAGGAACTCCCGGTCCATCGTGAAGAGGTAGTGCTCCCAGAAGTGGGTGGCCAGCCAGGCCCCGCCGGTGAGCCAGATCCCGTGGTTGGAGTTGTTGATCGGGGCCGCGCCGCGCCACAGGTCCGTGTTGTGGTGCAGCACCCAGCCGCGGGCGTCGTAGTGGGCCCGGGCCACCTTCGCCCCCGTGGCGGCGACCCCGTCGATCAGCCCGAACAGGGGCTCGTGACACTCCGACAGGTTGCACACCTCCACCGGCCAGTAGTTCATCTCCGTGTTGATGTTGACCGTCCACTTGCTCTCCCAGGGCGGGCGGACGCGGTCGTTCCAGATGCCCTGGAGGTTGGCCGGCTGCGTGCCGGGGCGGCTGGAGGCGATCATCAGGTAGCGCCCGAACTGGAAGTACAGCTCGGCGAGCTGGGGGTCCTTGCCCTCCCGGAAGGCGGCGATGCGCCGGTCGGTCGGCACGTCGGGCGTGCCGGGCCCGACGTCCAGCGCCACGCGGCGGAAGAGCTTGCGATGGTCGGCAAGGTGGGCCTTGCGGACGGCGTCGTAGGCCTTGCCGGCGACGGCGGCGAGCGCCTTGTCGCAGCGGGCCTTCGGGTCGCCGCTGACGTCGCGGTAGCTGACGTGATTGGTGGCCGCGACGAGCTTGAGCGTCGCCGCGTCGGCGCCGGCGACCTCGATGCCGTCCGCCGTCGCCTTGACCCGCCCGCCGTCCGCCTCGACGAGCAGCCGCGCCTCGAACGTCATGGCGTTGCGGATGCCCGGCCGCCCGGCGGGGTGGCCCTCGGGCTTGATCCGCCCGCGCAGGGCGAGCCGGCCCTTGCCGACCGGCGCGGCGGCGGGCACGTCCGGCTGCGGCGTGGTGAGCTTTGCGGTGAAGCTCACGGCGCCCTTCTTGTCGGCCGTGACGCGTACCACGATGGCCCCGTCGGGCGCGCTGGCGAGCACCTCGCGGCGGAACGTCACGCCGCCGACCTTGTACCGCACGCTCGCGACGGCGGCGTCGAGGTCCAGCTCCCGCCGGTAGCCGTCGGGCTTGTCGTGCCCCTCGAAGTGCAGCAGCAGGTCGCCGAAGGGCTGGTAGGCCATCTGCCGCAGCGGGACGCTCATGAAGTGCTCCATGCCGAGCCGGTGCGCCTCGCGCTGCTTACCCTCTCGCAGCAGCTTGCGGAGGACGGGCAGGTGCTTCGCGGCTCCCGGGTGGCTGTAGTCGTGCGGGGCGCCCGACCAGAGCGTGTCCTCGTTGAATTGGATGCGCTCCTCGGCCGCGCCGCCGAAGACCATCGCCCCCAGCCGCCCGTTGCCGACGGCCAGGGCCTCCGTCCACTTCTTCGCCGGCTGGAGGTACCACAAGGTCAGGGGGCGCGCGGGCGGCTCGCCGCGCGCCTGGCCGGCCGCCAGCAGCACGGCGACACCGCACGCCGCCGCCAGGAACCACTCGACACGAACTGCACAGCTCTGGTCGGACATCGCGTTCTCCTTCGCTGTAGGGACGACCGGCATTATACCGGCTCGGCGCCTTGATGGGAGAGGGCCGGTGCCGTACCGTCTGGCGGGCAGGATGGATCCCCCGGCCACGCCGGGCCGGGCCGGGGCGTTGGGCCGTTGGGTCGACGTGTTCGCGGAGCTTGTGCGATGAGCGTTTCCCTGGAGATGATCCAAGCGGGGCTGGCGAAGCTGGGCCTGAGCCGCGGCGACGTCGTGCTCGTGCACAGCGACCTGCGCACGCTGGGCAGGGCGCGGGAGCTGGTGAAGCTGCCGAACTGCGGCGCGGACCTCGTCATCGACGCGTTCCTCGGGACGGTCGGGCCCGAGGGGCTCGTGGTCTTCCCCACGTTCACCAAGGCCTTCGAGCCGGGCCAGCCCGGCCCCAGCGGCGACGTGTACGACCCGAAGGCCACGCGCAGCCGCGTCGGGAGCATCACCAACTTCTTCCTCCGGCGCCCGGACGTCGTCCGAAGCGCCCAGCCGACGCATCCCGTCGCCGCCATCGGCAGCCGCGCACGCGAGGTCTGCGACGCGCCGGCGGACCAGTCCACGTTCGACCGCCGCGGCCCGTGGGGCAAGATGTACGACTGGGACGGGCAGGTCTGCTGGTTCGGGACGGACAACCGCACGAACACCACCGTCCACGCCGTGGAGGACTGGATGGACATGCCCTACATGGTGGACGCCTGGGCCCTGGTCGCCGGCCCGGACGGGGCGCCCGTGCGGACGAAGGTGACCAAGTCGCCCGCCGGACCGCGCGACTTCTATCGAAGGGACTCCAAGGCCGCGAAGGTCCTGGAGCAGAGCGGCATCATCGCCGCCGCGCGGATCGGCCGGGCGAACGTCAGCCTCATGAGGATTCGCGAGCTGCACCGCGTGCTCCGCGAGGCGATCCTCCGCGACCCCTGCCTGCTGCTGAAGGAGGACTCCCCGGGCGACGAGTGGACCCGCCAGGCCCGCGAGGCGACCATCCGGCACGTGCGAGCCCGCTTCGGCAGGCGGGGACGCTGAGCCCGCCGGCCCGGCATCGCGCCGGGTCCACGTGCGCCGTCATCGCGCCGAGACGTCCTCAAAGGCCGATTCCGGGTCGGCGCACATGCGCGGCCGGGCGGCGAAGGTGTCCGGGCCGATCTCCCTGCCGGTCTGCCGCGTCACGAAGAGCTTGACGGCGGCGCAGTTCTTGTAGCCGCGCAGGGGCACGGCGAGGAACGTGCCGTCGAACCGCAGCGGCACCTCCCGCGGCTCGGCGTCGCCGGGGTATGTGACGGCGACCTTCGTCACGTCGCACCCGCGCCGCACGCGGAACAGCGCGTACGGCGTGCGCCCGTACGTGATCTCGTCGTCGTCCGCGACGTGGTCGCAGCAGATCCCCGCGACGTACCCGTCGGGCACGGTGTACAGCTTGCCGCGCGAGCTCGCCGGGACGCGGAGGGGATCGGGCTCGAAGCAGAACACGCGCCGCCGGAACTGCTCGAACAGCGGGAGGTACCGCCGGTAGAGCGCGATGTTCTCCTCCGTCCGCGCCGCCAGCGTCGGCCAGGCGCCGTGCAGCACGCTCCGCCGGAGGTAGAAGTCCACGCCCTCCGTCGGGCGCGTGAACATGAAAAACAGCGGGCACGCGATCGACGCCCAGAAGAACTTGCCCTCGTAGACGTCGCCGTTGCCCTCCAGGAGCTGGCCGTCCACCCAGCGCATCGAGCGGATGCTCATCGGCTTGTTGGCGAACGACGTGAGGTCCCGCGGGCGCAGGACCCCCTCCTTGATGAGCTGCTCGATGTCGTCGTACGAGCGGTTCATGCTGTAGCACGGCTTGCCGTGGACGACCGTGACGCCGTCGTCGTGGGCGAAGTCGATCTCGTAGTGGCGGAAGCAGTCCAGGAAGAAGCCGCTGAGCATCGGGTATTCGTCGACGATCCGCCGGGCCGACTCGTAGCAGAACGGCCCGAAGCTCCACCGCGGATCGGCGTTCATGTTGTGGCACATGTACCAGCCACTGGGGATGGGCCGGCCGTCCTCGTCGCGGCTGACGGCGTCGGGCCAGTCCCGCTCGACGCGCGGACGGTAGCCGTCGGTGTAGTTGAAGTACCAGTGGCAGGCGATGCCGGCGTCGGCAAGCGCCTTCAGGCGGCGCTTCACGTCGTCGCGCGTGTGGTAGAGCCCCGCCGGGTCGTCCAGCCCGAGGAAGGCGGCGATCTCCTCGTCCGTGTGCCCGGCGAGGAACTGCTCGACCTCCCGCCCCGTGACGGGCGACGGCGCTTCCCACGCCTTCGGCGACGGCCCGCCCGTGCGCTGCCGCACCAGCTCGTGGTAGACGCGCTCCTTCGTGCCGATGCGCAGCCAGCGGTCCCGCCCGGCCTGGGCGTAGTCGCAGTAGTCCTGGAAGTGGCCGTGAACCTCCAGCGTCTTGAGCCCCATGGCCAGCAGGTCGTCGATCTCGTCGGCGCTGTCCACGCCGCCGCACAGGAAGCAGCCCTCCCGCTCGTGGATGGCGGGGTTGTACGGGTCGAAGTACTCGCGCCAGCGCCGGTAGACCTTGCCCAGCGCCGGCCGCCAGCCGCCCTCGTGGAACAGCAGCATCAGCTCCGTGCGCATCGGCCGGTCGCCCACCAGGCCGATGTAGTAGTTGACGGCCTCCAGCATGGGCACGGCGCGCACGTCCTTGTGCATCGAGCCCCAGTTGAAGCACTTCTCGGCGTTGTTGAAGCAGAACTTGGCGGCCGGGACGTTCGCGTCGATGGGCTCGACCATCGAGTAGCCCGCGCCGAGTGCCCGGTGGTAGTGGCTGATCATCGGCAGGACGATCTCCTGCCGGCTGACGTAGGGCACCTGGCCGTACATGAACTCGAAGGGCGTCATGCCGTCGAAGGTGATCTCGCCGTGATCGCAGGGGGCCCAGACGTCCCAGCCGGCGATCAGCGGGAAGCGGAAGTACACGCGGAGCGACCGGTCGGGCACGTCGGGCGAGAGCTTGCGGGCCTCGACCCGCCAGCGCAGCCAGTCGCCCTCCAGGCGTATCGTCAGGTCCACGGCGAACGGCGCGCCGGCGTAGCGCCGCGTCAGGTGGATCCTGTTGCCCCGCTTCGACGCGCCCGAGACGGTGAAGTCCGTCCGCAGGTCGTCGTACCAGCGCTCGTCGTGCTCGTCGTAGATCCGCAGGGCGCCGACGTACCCCGGGATCCCGCCGCGAAGCTGCTGGAACAACTCCACGCCGGCGCCCTGGAAGAACAGCGACCGGATCAGCCCGGTCGCCTGCTCGACGTCGAGATGGACGGCCTGGCTCTCGAGGCGCCAGGTCGGCGTCTCGGCGAGGTCGGTCAGTTGTCCGACGACCATGTCGCGCTCCTTTGGTGTCAGGGGGGATTGTAGCGGGGAAGACACGGCAGGGAAGACACGGCCGGCAAGCCGGCCCGCTAAACAACGGACGAGGTCGAGGGCAGGACGCAGGTGGTTCGTTTGGCGGCGAGGAACTCGCCCGCGAGGGCGCGGCGCGCCGAGGGATCCGTCTACGCCGTCCGCAAGCGGACCCGCCAAACAACGGACGAGGTCCAGTGCAGGACGCAGGTGGTTCGTTTGGCGGCGAGGAACTCGCCCGCGAGGGCGCGGCG
>CAZXOC010000377.1:0-5964 GCA_964642165.1 uncultured Planctomycetaceae bacterium
CAGCGGATCGAGCGGAGCATGTACCGCGCGATGGCGGAGCTGCGGCGCCTCCAGGGCGAGTCGCTGCCCGAGGGCGAGTGGCTCGACACGGAGGCCGAGGACGAGCCGGCCGACGAGCCGGCCGCGGCGCCTGACGATGCCGACGACCGCCCGGCCGCGAAACGGCGAACGCGCAAAACGAAGCCACGCCCGGAGAATTCTGAGAACGACGGGCCGCCGGCGGAGGAAGACGAGGAAGTGGAAGACTACGAGGACGAGGACGAGCGCGGGCGCGAAACGAAGCCACGCAGGGAGAATTCCGAGAACCACGAGCCGCTGGTGGAGGAGGACGAGGAAGAGGAAGACTACGAGGACGACGACGGCGGGCGCAAAACGAAGCCAAACGCCGAGAATTCCGAGAACGACGAGCCGGCGGTGGAGGAAGAGGAAGAAGAGGAAGACTACGAGGACGACGACGAGGAGGAGCGTGGGCGCGAAACGAAGCCAAAGCCCGACTATTCCCGGGTTATGCTCGCCGTGCCGCGGTCGCAGCCGCCGGCGCCCGCGCGGGCCCGCCGGCCCGGGCGCTTCTGATCCAGCAGGCCCGCGACCGCGTCTACGGCCGGCGGCGACGCCAGCCGCCCCCCGGCCGCACGCCCGCCATCGCGTGACAAACCCCTTCCCCCCCGCGCCCCCCGTGCGCGCCCGTCCGCGCCCGTCAACCGTCGCGGCGGGACGTCCTAACGTCGCATCCGGATTGGCGTATGTGAATGCCCGCCGCGCACGTCGCTTGACGTCATCGGCCTGGCCGTCGGCGCTAGCCGCCTCGCAGCCGCACGCCCGTCGTCGCATGGCGCACCCCTTCTCCCCCGCGCCCCCCGTGCGCGCCCGTCGGCGCCGTCCACGGCCGGCGACGGCGCTAGCCGCCCGCGGGCCGCACGCCCACCATCGCATGGCGAGCCGCTTCCCCCCCGCGCGGCCCCCGTGCGCGCCCGTCCGCGCCGGCGGCGCCAGCCGCCTGCCGGGCGCACGCCCACCATCGCATGGCGAACCGCTTCCCGCCGCGCCCCCCGTGCGCGCCGCGGGCGTGGGCGGATGGCGCCGTCGGCGGGCCGCGGCGGCGTGCTGCCCCCGCGGCCCGCTCCGTCAACACAGGAGCCGACCGACCCGCCGGCCAGACGCCATCGGGGCGGGCGGGGGCATTGACGCCCGCGGGCGAATGGAGGATACTCCGGCACCGCGCGGCGGAGGAGGGCACGATCGCGCGGCCGCCCAGGCAGGCCTTCGAAAGGACTCGGAGCACGATCATGGCGGACGAGCCGCGGATCCTCGTGGTCGGTTCGATCAACATGGACATGGTGGTGCGGAGCCCGCACATGCCGGCCCCTGGGGAGACGGTGCTGGGCGAGGGCTTCGTGACGAGCCCGGGGGGCAAGGGCGCCAACCAGGCGGTGGCGGCGGCGAGGCTCGGGGCGCACTGCCGCTTCCTGGGGTGCATCGGCGAGGACGCCTTCGGGCAGGCCCTGCTGGAGAACCTTCGCAGGGAGGGCATCGACTGCACGGACGTGATCCCGACGCCCGAGGCGCCCTCCGGCGTGGCGATGATCCTCGTCGACGCCCAGGGCGAGAACGCCATCGTCGTCGCCAGCGGGGCCAACTACCGCCTGACGCCCGACGACATCTTCTCCCGCGACGAGGCGTTCGAGGAGACCGACGCGGTCGTGCTGCAACTGGAGCTGCCGCTGCCGACGGTCCGCGCGGCGGTCCGGCTGGCGCGCCGGCATGGCTGCAAGATCGTTCTCGACCCCGCCCCGGCGCCGAAGCACCTGCCCGACGCCCTCTGCCAGGTCGACGTCATCACCCCCAACGTCGGCGAGGCCGAACTGCTCACCGGCAAGAAGACCGGCGAGGAGCGCGCCGACAAGAACATCGCCCTGGACCTGATTGCCCGGGGCGCCGAGGCGGCGGTCCTGAAGCTCGGCTCGCGGGGCTCGATGGTGGTGACGGCCGACGGGAAGATGGCCCGCGTGGGCGCGTACGACGTGCGGATCGTGGACACCACGGCGGCGGGGGACGCGTTCTCGGCGGCCCTGGCCGTCGGCGTCGCCCGCGGCGAGGACCTCCGCGATGCGGCGCGGTTCGCCAACGCCGCGGGGGCGCTGGCCTGCACGAAGCTCGGCGCCCAGTCCGCCATGCCGACGCGCGACGAGGTCCGCATGCTGATGGCGGACCAGCCGAACTGAGCGCCGCCGCGCGCGGCCGCGGTGGACGGGGGCCGTAGTCGCGGACCGGCCCGGCCGCAGACCCGGGGAAACAGCGAATACCGGACGAACGGACAAGGTCTGACCTCAGGACGGAGACGAACACGATGCGAGCGGGGTTCTTCCTCGGCGATCGAACCATGGAGCTGCGGGAGGCGCCCGTGCCGGACGTCGGCCAGGGCGAGGTGCTCCTGCGGGTGGAAGCCTGCGGCGTCTGCGGCACGGACCACCACATCTACGAGGGCGAGCTGACCGACGGCGTCGAGCCGCCCGTCGTCCTCGGGCACGAGATCGCCGCGCGCGTCGAGGCGGTCGGCGCGGGCGTCACGACGCTCAGCGAGGGCCAGTTCTGCGCGGTGGACCCCGTCATCGGGTGCGGCCGCTGCGAGATGTGCCGCTCGGCCCGGCCGAACCTATGCGCCCGCCCCACCGTCATCGGCTACAAGCTCAACGGCGGCTTCGAGCAGTACCTGCTCGTCCCGGCGGAGAAGGTCGTGCCGATGGACGAGTCGGTGGGCCCGGCCGGCGGGGTGCTGTGCGAGACGCTCGCGTGCGTGATCAACGGCTACGACCGGCTGGGCTTCGCCGCGGCCGCCAGCGCGATGGTGCTCGGGGCGGGGACGGTCGGTCTGCTGTGGGCGCAGATGCTGAAGAGCTCCCCCTGCTTCCGGCTGCTCCAGACGGAGGTCGTGGCGTACCGGCGGGAGAAGGCCCGCGCGCTGGGCGCGGACGTGGTGATCGACCCCGGCGCGGGGGACCTGGCCGAGCAGGTCCGCGCGGAGCTGCCGGACGGCGTGGACTTCATCGTGGACGCGACGGGCGAGCCGGCGGCCGTCGAGCAGGCCGTGCCCCTGCTGGCCAGGGGAGGCACGTTCCTGATCTTCGGCGTCTGCCCGACGGGCTCGCGGATCACGGTCGACCCGTTCGAGCTGTACAACAAGGAGGCGAAGGTGATCGCCTCGAAGATGCCGCCGCGGACGCTGGACCGCTCGGCGAGGCTGATCGAGTCGGGGCGGATCCCGTGCGAGGAGATCGTCACGGCGACGTTCCCGCTGGCCGACCTCGCCGGCAAGGTCGCCGGCTTCCACGACCACCGCGACCGCCAGGTCAAGGTGGCCATCGATCCGTGGCAGTGACGCACAAGGCCCCGCACGGCGCGGGGCGAGGAGACGAGAAATGTCTGGCGGCCTGGGCGCATTGGTCGGCGTGATGGCCTCGCGGAACCTCGAGGAGTCGTTCCTTGCCCTCCAGGAGCGGCGGCAGGCCGCCCGGGCGAAGGGGCAGGAAGTCAGCCTCGTCGAGGAGCTGGGCAACGTGAGACGCGAGAACGACCGGCTCCGGCTCCACCTGGCGTGCGTGATCGCCCTGCTGATCCGCAAGAAGCTGATCACGAAGGCGGAGTTCGGCAAGCTGGCGAGCATCATCGACCGCGCCGACGGCGTGGTCGACGGGCGCTTCAGCGGGAGCATCAAGCAGGACGGCTCCCTCAGCGCCGACGCGGACTACGACGACCTGCCGCTGCGCGAGCTGGCGCAGGCGGTCCAGAGCATTCGCTAGCCGCGGCGGCGGGGAGAGGCTGGCGGCGGGCGACGCGGCGCGGTAGCATGGGTCCCGTCGCCCCGGGGTGACGGGTCGGGGTGTTTGCGGCGGGCGGGGCGGCGCGGCCGCATCCGATCCGCTCCACGCCCCGCGGGCACGCACCGAAGGTGGGCAGGATGATCGAGGTTACGTGCGACGGTTGCGGGTCGAGCCACTCCCTGCCGGACGGCAGCGCGGGGGCCAGCATCGAGTGCCCCAACTGCGGCAAGGCCCTCCAGGTCCCCGGCGAAGGCGAGCCGGCCTGGGCGCCGCCCGACGAGCAGCCGGAGTCGTCGGGCGAATCGCCCATGGCGGCGCTCCAGGCGGCCGTCGCCGAGGTCGAGCACGCCGAGCACCCCGAGTCCGCCGAGGCGCCACCGCCGCCGTCGGCAACCGAGGCCGAGCCGGCGCCGCCGCCCGCGCCCGAGGACGAGCAGGTGCCGCCGGCCGCAATCGAGTCCGAGCCGGTGCCACCGCCGGCGCCCGAGGCCGAGTCGGTGCCGCCGCCGCCCGAGCCCGAGGAGCCCCCGCCGCCGCCTCCGCCGCCGGCGACCGAAGAGCTGCCGCCTCCCCCGCCGCCGCCGGCGCCCCCGGGCGCGGATGAGGGCCCCCCGCCGCCGCCGGCGCCCGGGCTCGAGGACGACGGCATTCCCATGGCGCAGCCGGTCCGGACCAGCCGGCCGCTCCTGATCGGGCTGATCGCCGGCGGCGCGTTGGTCGTGGCCGCCGGGGCCGTCCTGGCAGTCTGGGCCTTCGGCGGCTCGGGCAGGGAGGAGGCCATGGCGACCGCCGAGGCCCGGCTGGCCGAGGCCCGACGGCTCCACGCCGAGGCCATGGCCGGCTCGACGCCGCCGGAGCAGCTCGACGACGCCGCGCTGATCGAGCGGCATGCGACGCTCCGCAAGGCCATCGCGAAGTACCAGGGCGCCGAGGCCGTCCTCACCGCCCTGGACGCCGCCGAACGGGACGCGGAGGTCCAGCGGTTCATCCAGGCGGTGGGCGAGCGGCAGGCGCTGGCCCGGCTGGACCTGAAGCGGCTGGCCGACGCGTTGTGGCCGGGCCCGGGGCCTGACGTCGACATCTGCGAGAGGGTCTCGCCGTCGGTCCCGCTCGTGCAGAAGGCCGGCGGGCGCGGCTCGGGCTTCCTCATCGAGCACGGCGGCAAGCTGTACGTCGCGACGAACCGCCACGTGATCGAGGACGCCAAGGACGGTCTGGTCCTGCTGTTTCCCGTGGGGCGCTCGTCCAAGCCGAGCTCGCGCGTGTCCGTCCGCCTGAAGGCGGAGTCCGTCACGCTCGTCGACCGCTGGGAAGACCTGGCCGTGATCCACCTGGGCGACCAGGCGAGGGCCGTCCGCGAGCGCCGCATCCGCCCGCTCAAGCTCCTGCCCAAGGGCGCCGAGGTCAAGCGGATGGAGCGGATCTGGGTCCTGGGCTACCCCAGCACCGGCGAGGCCGCCTCCATCACCGCCACCAGCACCGACGGCACCGTCTCCAACATCACCCCCGACGCCGCCGGAAAGGGCAAGTCCTTCCAGATGAGCGCCGCCATCAACCCCGGCAACAGCGGCGGGCCGGTCTTCAACGGCCGGGGACGCGTCGTCGGCATCGCCACGCGCGTCCGGCGGATGGACGCGGCCGGGCACATCCTCGAGGGGCAGAACTTCGCCGTCCACGTCAACCAACTCCGCGTCCTGCTGGACGAGCCGAGGTTCAGCGTCGAGAAGGAGGAGATCGCCCGCCTGCTGGACCCGGCGGCGCAGCTCCCGAAGGACCTGACGCAGGTGACGGCGGAGTTCGCGGAGAAGGGCTTCCGTCCCAGTGGCAGCCAGCCGCTGAAGAGCCCGAAGCTGCTGCGTTTGCGGCCGCGACAGATCCTCTCCCACGACCTCAAGGCCAAGAAGGGGCGGACCTACCGCCTCCTGGCGCTCTACGCCGCCACGAAGCAGCTCGGCGTCGTGGTGTACGCCAAGGGCGACCAGCGCTTCGAGGTGGACCAGTCGAAGAACACCATCTACCGCTACGTGGACTTCACCCCGGGGGCGGACCGCACGTACAAGATCAAGGTCGCCAACCCGCGCAGCCGGCCGATCCCCGCCATTCTGACGCTGTTCGAGAAGGGCGCGGAAGGCTGACCGGCGCGGGC
>CAZXOC010000378.1:0-5940 GCA_964642165.1 uncultured Planctomycetaceae bacterium
GCCAACATGATCGCCAAGCGCGGGCTGGTGATCGTCATCTCCGACCTGTACGACGAGCCCAGCGAGATCATGAGGGCCCTTCAGCACTTCGTCTACAAGAAGCACCAGATCATCGTCTTTCACCTGCTGGACCCGGCGGAGCTGGAGTTCCCCTTCAAGAAGATCCTGACCTTCATGGACATGGAGACCGACGAGCGCCTTCAGGTCGACCCGCGCTACGTCCGGGACGGCTACGTCGAGGAGATCAACGCCTTCATCGAGAACTACCGCCGGGAGTGCAGCGAGCGGAACATCGAGTACAGCCTGACCACGACCGACCAGCCGTACGACCGCATGCTCCTGGACTACCTGGCACGCCGCAAGGCGGTATACGGATAGCGGAAGGCGGACAGCTTGTCCCTTGCCCTGACATTCGTGGAGCCGCTGCTGCTGATCGGCGGACTGGCGGCCGGGATTCCGTTCGTCCTGCACCTGCTCTCCAGCGTCCGCGCGCAGGACATGATGTTCCCCACGCTGCGGTTCCTGCGGATGAGCATGGAGAAGACCGCCCGCCGGCGGCGGCTGCAGCACTGGCTGCTGCTGATTCTCCGCGCGGCGATGTTCGCGGTCTTCGCGATGTGCGTCGCCGAGCCCGTCAGCCGCGCCACCGGCGGCTGGCTCAGCGGGCAGAGCTACTCGGGCGTCGTGATCCTCGACAACGGCTACTCGATGGCCGTCAACGGCGCGAAGGGCACGCGTCTGGAGCGCGCCAAGGCCGAGGCCGCCGGCCTGCTCAGCGGCGACGAGAAGCCCTCCCTCGCCGCCGTGCTGACCACCAACGGCGGCCTCGTCTCCCGCGACCTGTCCAGCGGGCTGGACACGCTGCGCGCCGGCATCAGCCGGGCCAGGGTCGGCTACGGGCCCGTGCCGCTCGCCGAGCGGTTCCAGGCCGCCGTCCGCATGCTCGAGCGGGACCACGCTCCCCGCAAGGCCGTCTACCTCTTCAGCGACCTTCAGCGGATCAGTTTCGAGAAGCTCGCGGCCCTGGCGGACCTCGCCGAGGCGAAGGACATCCACGTCCTGGTGGTCGATGCGTCCGCCGGCGAGCCGACGAACGTGGGCGTCACCGACCTGTCGATCACCGGGCGGCGGGTGGTGGACTCGGTGCTGGAGTTCAGCGCCGCGCTGGTGAACTCCTCGCCGACGGACAAGACGGTGGACGCGGTGTTCCAGGTGGACGGTTCGCCGAACGTGCGCCGGGTCCGCAAGACGCTGCGGGCGGCCGGACAGGAAGGCGCCGCCGCGACCGTCCGGTTCCACCACCGCTTCTCGGAGCCCGGCGAGGTCTCCGGGAAGATCTACCTGGACCTCACGGACGACCTGGCGGCGGACAACGTGCGGCGCTTCGCCCTGCGCGTCGGCGGGCGCGTCAAGGCCCTGGTGGTCCGGGCGCCGCTGGGCGAGGGCGGCGCGCTGGAGCCGTCGGCCATGCTGCGCCTCGCGCTGGAGCCGTACGAGGAGCAGACGATGCCCTGGCCGATCCGCCCGCGGGCCGTCGAGATCGAGGATCTCGCCGCCACGGACCTGGAGGGCACGGACATCGCGTTCTTCTGCGAGGCCCCGAGCTTCCGCCCCGAGCAGGCTCGCGCCGTCGCGGACTTCGCCGCCGGCGGGGGGACGGTGGTGCTGTTTCTCGGCCCGGGCGTCGATCCGGCCAACTACAACGAGCGCTTCGTCCAGCAGGTCCCCGCCGAAGGCGGGCTGCTCCCGGGGCGGCTCGTCGAGGCCGTCGGCGAGATCGGGCCCGAAGCCGAGTCCGTTCAGCTCGGGCAGGTCGCCATCGAGCACCCGTACTTTGCCGGCCTGTACGAGAGCCACGCCGACTACCTCACCGCGCTGGTGCAGCGGTACTGGCGGCTGTCGCCGTCGCCCCGCCCGGGGCGGACCCTCGTGCGCCTCGCCAACGGCGACCCGCTGCTTCAGCTCAAGCGGTTCGGCGGCGGGCGGGTGGTCCTGTGCACCACCACGTCCGGGCCGAAGTGGTCCAACCTGCCGATCACGGGGCTGTTCCTGCCGATGGTGGCGCGGATGAGCCTCCTGGCGCGGCAGCCGATCCAGGGCGCCGGCACGTACCTCGCCGGCGCGCAGGTGCCCATCCGCCCGCCGCTGTCCCCCGCCGAGCGCCCCCAGCCCGGGGAGAAGCTCTTCGTGAACGTCACGCCGCCGTACGACGGCCCGGCCGTGCCGGAGGCCGCCCAGCTGCCGCTGGCGCGGACGCCGGAGGGCTACCTCGCGACGTTCGCCGACACGCGCGAGGTGGGGCTGTACCGCTGGCACGTGACGCGCCCGAGCGGAGACGGGCCCAAGGGCTCCTTCGCCGTCAACCCCTTCGGCGGCGAGAGCCGGCTGGACGCCATCTCCCCCGGGGCCTTCCGCCGGGCGATGCGCGCCAACGGGCTGGAGAGGGTCTACGTGGCGCCCAGCCTGGCAGCCGTCCACGAAGCCGCTACCGCCGAGTCCGAGGGACGGAACTGGTGGGACCTGCTGCTCGTGGCGACGATCCTGATCCTCGTCTTCGAGGCCGTCGTCGCCAACCGCCGCTCGCGCGACGAGGCCGTCCCCGTCCACCTCCAGCCCGGCGCCGCGGCGTGAGGTCGCCTCAGCCGGCTTGGGCGTCCTGGCGGCGCCCGTTGTAGGCCAGGGCCTTGATGAGCTTGTGGTAGCCGCTGCGCGAGAGGCGCGTCAGCTCGTGGTGCATCCGGACGGCCACGAGGCGGCGCGACAGGACGTCCCTGGCGGCGACGGCGTCGTCGAGGAGCTCGTTGACCTCGGCTGCCGACTCGCCGCCGCGCCGGTGCCCCAGCAGCGCCGCCTTGAGCCCGCCGCGGTCGACGAGCATGGCGACGCGGACGGCGCGCAGCGACGTAGCGTGCCGCGGCTCGAGCAGCTCCGGGCGGTCGGACCGGAGGTAGGCGGCGAGCTTCTCGAGGCCGCGTTGGGCCTGGCGGACGAACGCCCGGGCCCGCTGGACGTCGCGGCGGTTGCGTCCTTCGGCCTGGAGGTCGCCCATCACGTCGTAGTCCAGCGTGCCGTCGCAGTAGTCCGGGTCGTACCGCATCCGCAGGTCGGTGGCCAGGGCGAAGCAGCAGTAGAGCATGTGATCGAGCATGTCGCGCGCCGTGTCGAAGTCGCGCCCGAAGACGCGGCGGACGCCTTCCCTCCGGCGGCGCAGCACCTCCGCCCGCGCGCCCTCGAAGGACGCCAGCCACTCCGAGTCCTCGGTGCCCGGCCAGAGCAGCACCTGGCAGTTGAACAGGTCCGTCTTGTACTTGCGGTTGAGGTGCTGGACCGCGCTGCCGACCGTGATGGCGACCATCCGCGTGATGAAGAGGAACCACAGCCGCTGCATGAGCCGGCGGGGGTTGAACGTCAGCGCCGCTCCCACGCCGGTGAGCCCCGCTTCGGCGCGGGCGGCGAGCAGCGTCGAGTTGCCGTCGAACTGCTCCATGAGCTTCGTGTCGCTGCGGTCCAGGTAGGCCCCGTCGCGCCAGTCTTCCAGGTAGCGCAGGTCCAGCCCGACGAGGTGCATCTGCTGGATCTGCGGCAGGTGGCTGGTGAGGGCCTTGTGCGCCCGCCGGAAGAAGCTGGACTTCTCGCGGTCGAGGGCCTCGCTCTCGGTCTGCCCGTTCAGGCGGGCGCAGTCGTCGGCGCCGTCGGCCCTGCCCGCCAGCCGCAGCCGACACTCGTACTTGAAGAGGCGCTGCCACAGGGCGTTGAGGTGCTCGTCGGCCTCGGCCTTGCGGTAGTCCTCCATGAGGTTCAGGTCGCTGGCCTGCGCCACGGTCAGCAGGCGCGAGGCGATCAGGCTCGGGACGACCTTCAGCAGCGTCCCGACCGCCAGCGACGATCCGCCGATGATCAGCGGAAGGGCGATCGCCTGCCGCACCGTGAAGCCCGGCAGGCCGAACTCCTTCGCCGTCACGCCCAGCAGCGAGACGCCCGCGGTGAACATCGTGTACCGCAGCGACCGGCGGTAAATCAGGTTGCCGATCGTGTACAGCACGTCCAGCGGGGCGATCAGCCGCCGGAGGTCGCCCAGGATGGCCGTGATGCTCCTTCGTTTGTTGTTCATCGCTTGAACCGCCGCCACAGGGCCTCGAAGGCCCGCCGGAACGCGCCGACCAGCCGCGGGTCGTCGGTCACGACGAAGTTCTCCTGGTTGTGCAAGGCGGCCGTACGCGTCCAGTTGTAGCTGCCCGTCAGCACGCGCTCGTCGTCGAAGACGGCGAACTTGTGGTGCATGTGGTACTCGGATCGGTCCGTCCGCACGGCGATGCCGGCATGGCGGAACGCCTCGATGTCGCTGCCCGGGTCGAGGGCCTTCTCGCCGTCGGTGATGATCCGGACCGCCACGCCGCGCCGGTGGGCGTGGAGGATGGCCCGGCTGATGCGGTCGTCGGTGATGGTGAACACGCAGGCGTCCGCCGTTCGTCGGGCGGCGGCGAACAGGTCGGCGATCTTCGCCGGGCAGTTGTCGTCGGGCGTGAAGCGTGCCTCGGCGCGGACGGCCGTCTCCGGCAGGCCGCCGACGACGCGCAGGATCTTGGCGACCTGCTCCAGCCAGTCGAGCACGAGGAGGTTGTCCCGCCCTCGCGTCGCCTCGCGGGCGATCTCGAAGGCCCGGTTGCACAGGTAGGCCGTCTCCGCGTCGTCCGGGCCGAGCTCCCCCAGCAGCTCGCCCAGCGCTCGCCTCTCGCCGCGGGACAGGCGAAGGTCCTCCAGCGTCGTCCGGAGGATGTTGTCGATGTCCTTCAACTCCACGCGACCTGCTCCCGTCGCATCCGGCCTGACGCGTCGCCCCAAGGGCGCCGACGCACGCAGCCCGGCCCCTATTCACTCGCAGGCCCGACGGTTTCCTCGCGTTCCGGGCCGCCTCGGCACGCACCGTGCGGCGAGCTCCCTCTCGGCTGTGGGGCAGATATCATACGGCGTTCCGCGCGGAGTTCAAGCGATATGTGCCCACGCCGTGGCGCGGGGCCGCGACAGGGACGCCTTGGGGGGAGGACCTCGGCGCAAAAAAAGTGCCCCGGCGGCTGGGCGGGTGCCGGGGCTGGGGCATTGGTGCTGGGCCTTGTGTGGGCCAGCTTGCGGTTGCCAAGGTGTTTCAATTGCTCCATGGGGAACGTATGATACAGGACAGCGGCGACCAAGCGACCGCCGCGCTTTTTCGCCGCAGTTTGCGAGGAAAGCCCATGGGAACGCTCAGGACGCCTTGTCTCGTCGCGCTGTCGCTGTTCGTCCTGCCGGGCTGCCCGGTGCAGTACACCGCCCCGGCCACCCAGCCGGCGGGACTCTCGCCCGCCGGGAGGGACTTCGAGGCCGTCTGGCAGGCCAGCCGGCAGACGCTACGACGCTACCACTTCGAGCTGGACAGCCAGAACCGCCGCAGCGGCACCATCACCACCGCCCCGTTGACGGGGATGCACTTCTTCGAGGTGTGGCGCAAGGACGCGGCCCGCCCGGTGGACTTCGGCGAGAGCACCATTCAGACCCTCTACCGGATCGCGACGGTCACGATCCAGACGGTCCCACCCGGCTCCCGGACGTACCAGGCGCGGGTGGCGGTGCGGCTGTTCCGCTCCAGCAAGCCGGCGCCGTCCGTCACGAGCACGTCCGAGGCGTATGCCCTGTTCAACCCTCGCCGCGGGCGGCGGGAGCGTGCCGGGTTGCTCTCGGAGGGCGGCGCGGGCGGCGCGTTCCTGGTGCCCCTCGGTCACGATCGCGCCCTGGAAGCGAAGCTGACGGCCGACATCGCCGCGGCGGCGGACGAGCTCCGCGGGGTGGTGCTCACCAAGCCCCGGGCGAAGGCGGCGGCCGGGGAGGCGAAGAAGCCCGAGACCGCCACGAAGCCCGCGAGTAGCGAGGGACGGTAGGGGGCCGGTCGGCGAGGCACGGCGCGGT
>CAZXOC010000379.1:0-5931 GCA_964642165.1 uncultured Planctomycetaceae bacterium
TACACGAGCTTCCTGGCGGATGAGCGGACGAAACTGGCGAGCCGCGGCGACCTGCGCCTGCACGCCAAGCGGGCCGCCGACAGGTTGGAGAGCGAGATCGCCGGCGCCCGGGGCCAGATGAACGCCGACGTCCGGATGCGGCTCAACCGCGCCTGGAACATGGCGCAGGGCAGCACGAGGGACGGCGGGGCGGCGCTGATCGGCAACGCCGTGCAGGAGAGCTACGAGGAAGGACGCGCCGAGCGGGTCGCCAACTTCCGCATGGTCAACAACCAGGCGCTGTATCAGCGGGGGCGGGTGTGGATCGCCGCCAACGCCGCCCACGTCGACCTGGAGCGCGACAAGGACAAGGTCCAGGACATCCGGCGCTTCAGCAAGGAGTACTTCGCCCTGGCCCGCGCCAACACGGCGATGGAGAACCAGCTCCTCGCCAGCCAGCGGGCGGGCGAGGAACTCGTGATCAACCTCCGCGGGCAGACGTACCGGATCCGCTGACCCCGCCCGAGCGGCGTGCGACGCAGCCCGCGTTCCGGCAGGCGCGGCTCGCCACGCGCAAGCGAAGAGCAGCCGGGCGACCCCGCGAGGGAGCCCACCCGGCTGCCAGGGAAAAGGACCTGCTGGGCGGCCCGGCCGCAGGCGTCAACTGTCGTAGTACAGGGCGAACTCGTGCGGGTGCGGTCGCAGCGCCATCGGCTCGATCTCGTCCTCGCGCTTCCACTTGATCCACGACCGGATGAGGTCGTCGCTGAAGACCCCGCCGGCGGTGAGGAACTCGTGGTCGGCCTCGAGGGCGTCGATGGACTCGGCCAGCGAGCCGGGGACCTTCGGAATGCTCGCCAGCTCGTCGCCTTCCAGTTCGTAGATGTTCTTGTCGAGCGGCTCGCCCGGGCTGATCTCGTTGCGGATGCCGTCGATCATGGCCATGAGCATGGCGCTCCAGGCGAGGTAGCCGTTGGCCGTCGCGTCGGGGCAGCGGAACTCCAGGCGTTTGGCCTTGGGGCTCGCGGAGTACATGGGGATGCGGATGGCGGCCGAGCGGTTCCGCGCCGAGACGACCAGGTTGACCGGCGCCTCGAAGCCGGGCACCAGGCGGCGGTAGCTGTTGGTCGTCGGGGCGGCGAAGGCCAGCAGCGCCGGGGCGTGCTTCAGCAGCCCGCCGGCGGCGTGCAGGGCCATCTCCGACAGCCCCGCGTAGCCGTCGCCGGCGAACAGCGGCTTGCCGCCCTTCCACAGCGACAGGTGGGTGTGCATGCCCGAGCCGTTGTCCTCGAAGACGGGCTTGGGCATGAAGGTCACGGTCTTTCCGGCCCGGCGGGCGATGTTCTTGATGACGTACTTGTACCACATGAACTGGTCCGCCATCTTCGTCAGCTCGTCGAACTTTATGTCGATTTCGGCCTGGCCGGCGGTGGCGACCTCGTGGTGGTGCGCCTCGATCTCGATGCCGAGCTTCATCAGCTCGTAGACCATCTCGCCGCGCAGGTCGTGGTACGTGTCGGTCGGGCTGACGGGGAAGTAGCCGCCCTTGAAGCTCGGCTTGTAGCCCAGGTTCGGCTCTTCGAAGCGGGCGGTGTTCCACGCGCCCTCGACGGAGTCGATCTGGTAGTAGCCGGTGTGCTGGTTCTGCTCGTAGCGGACCTCGTCGAAGATGAAGAACTCCGGCTCCGGCCCGATGTGGCACGTGTCGGCGATGCCGGTCTCCGCCAGGTAGGCCACCGCGAGCTTGGCCACCGTGCGAGGGCACTTGCGGTACATCTCCCGCGTCTCGGGGTCGACGATGTCGGCGATCACGCTGACGGTGGGCCTGGCGAAGAACGGGTCGAGCGCGGCCGTGGCGGCGTCGCAGACGGCCATCATGTCCGACTGGTGGATCTCCTGCCAGCCGCGGATGGACGAGCCGTCGAAGCCCAGTCCCTCCTCGAAGACGCTTTCGTCCACCGTGGCAATGGGATACGAGCAGTGCTGCCAGGTGCCGAGCATGTCCACGAACTTCAGGTCCATCATCTCGGCGCCGTGTTCCCTGGCGAACTCGAAGAACTCCTTGGACGTCATCACAAGCTCCTTCCGCTAACCGGTGTTTCCTTTTCCCTGATCGGCTTGCCGCCGCGGCGTCTCACCGGCCGCGACGAGGCCCCTCAGGAACCCACTTCCAGGCGGGGTTTGACCTTCTGCCTTGTCGCTTGACCCATTGCATTCTCCGTGCCAGTTGGGAGAGCCAGCAAATAACTCCTTTTTTTGGAATCGCTTACGATCCTGATGCCCTCTCCCCCGCCGCGGAGGATTATCGACAATTCCGTCGAATCGTGGCCGGCTTGGCTACACAAACGTCGTTTCATGTGCCGGACCTCCCCCGGTGTCGCCCGCCCGCAAGCGGACACGGCGCGCCAGGAGGGAGGACAGGCCGCAATAGTTTCTCGTTGAGGCACTTATGTAGTCAGCGGGATCGCGGCTTCGGGGAAGCGGCCAGACGAACACGTGGACGAGGGCCGTCATCGCACGACTTGCTACTCGTGTTGCTTTTGTCCCTACTCCGGGCGCTGCACGCCCCGCGCGTCAGCGAGCTCCTGCAGGGAGCGGACCTCGCCCGAGCTGGGGCGGTGGCACAGCTCGGGATACTCCTCGGCGCGGAAGCACGGGCGGTACTGGGCCATGACGTTGAGGGCGCAGCCGGGGGCGGCGCGGGCAACGGTCTCGATGACCTCGCGGCTGGCGGCGAGGTCGCCGGGCAGGACGAGGTGGCGGACGAGCACGCCGCGCGTCGCGACGCGGCGCCCGTCGGTCTGCAGCGGGCCCGTCTGGCGGTACATCTCCGCCAAGGCCACCGTCGCCACGGCCGGATAGTCCGGCACGCCGGAGTACTTGCGCCCGGCCTCGGCGTCGGCGTACTTGAAGTCCGGCATGTAGATCTCGACGAGGCCCTCCAGCAAGGCGAGCGTCTCGACGGACTCGTACCCGCCGCAGTTGTAGACGATCGGCACGGCAAGCCCGGCCGAGCGGGCGAGGACGATCGCCTCGGCCAGCGCGTGGGCGACGTGCGTCGGCGTGACGAAGTTGATGTTCTCGCAGCCGCCGCGCGCCAGGCGCAGGGCCAGCGCCGCGATCTCCTTCGGCGAGAGCCGCCGCCCGTCGGTGGAGTGGCTGATGTCGAAGTTCTGGCAGAACACGCAGTCCAGGTTGCAGCCGGACAGGAAGATCGTCCCGCTGCCGCCGCGCCCGACGAGGACGGGCTCCTCGCCGAAGTGCGGCCCGGCCGAGGCCACGACCGGCTCGGCGCCGATCCGACAGGCGCCCACCTGCCCGGCCGCGCGGTCCACCGAGCAGCGCCTGGGACACAGCGTGCACGGCGCGATCTGCTGGTGCAGGCGCCGGACGTTCGCCGGCAGGTCCACGGCCTCACGCCTCCGCCAGGAGGGCGTCGATCTCCTGCATCGCCCCCCTGGCCAGCGGGCTGTCGGCGCCCGACGCCAGGATGGCCCGCGCCCTCCGCAGGCCGCCGGCGAGCGCTTCGGGGTCCGGCTGCCAGAGCATGTGGACCCGCAGCGCGTCGACCTCGCTGCGGAGGGCGGCCTGGTCGTCCTCGCCGAGGCCCAGCCGGCCGGAGTACTCCCCCAGCGCGGCCACCAGGTCCGCCAGCTTGTCGGGATCGCGGATGGCCATTCGGATTCCCTCGCCGCCGCGCCTCAGGTCACCTCTGGAAGACGTTCCGCCGGAACAGCGCCTTGGCGCGCCAGGCCAGCAGGTATCCCGCCAGGCAGTAGCCGAGGCAGGAGAGGAGCATGATCATCGAGGTTTCGCCCCAGCCGCTGCGGCCGGCAGGCCAGTCGTAGTGGAGCCGGTGCACGTCAGCGGCGTCCACGTCGGTGGCGCCGCCGGCGACGACGGTCGCCTGCATGACGGGGTTGGCGTACCAGAGCCCGTCGGCGATCTCGCGATCGCCGAAGACCTCCCCCAGGAGCCCCGCCCCGGCGGGAATCAGCGCCCACAGCAGCACGGCCAGGCCCATGTTCATCAGCACGGCCGTGGTCGCGCGCCGGTGCCGCGTGGAGAAGTAGACTCCCGAGCCCGTGAGGAACACGGCGGCCCAGATCGCCAGGAGCAGCACGTGGATCACGGCGACGGGATGGAGGAAGCCCAGCAGCGTGAAGATCAGGACGTGCCCGCCGAGGAACATCCAGACCGGCAGGCAGCGGAAGGCGGTCCCGCCGGCCTTGCCCAGGAGGATGTGCCAGTCGCTCACCGGCGTGGACAGCAGGCTCGGCCAGGTCCGCGCCTGCCTCTCCGGCGCGATGGAGGTGGCCGAGTCCATCGCCGTGCAGAGCATCCCCGCCAGCAGGAACAGGGTGACGAAGACCGACTGGGTCTCGCCCTCGTCCATCGCACCGGACGCGCCCAGGATGGCATACGTGTACAGCAGGTAGAACAGCACCGCGCAGGTCGCGACGATCTGCACGACCTTGTCGCGAAGCAGCGGCTTCCGCAGCTCGCGCCAGACGATCGGCGAGCCGATCATCCGCCGGAGGTTCCAGCCTCTGGGCTTCCACCGGCGCCGCCGGGGCGCGGCCGGCTCGGGCGCCGTCACCGCGGCGGGCGCGGCGGGCGCCTGCGCCGGGCGCCAGGCGACCTGCCCCTGCGGCTGCGACAGCCGGGCACGCTCCGCCGCCGTGGGATCGAGGGGCGTGAGGACCGGAAGGATGCTCGGCCCGGTCGCCACCGGGACCATGGGCACCTCGACGGGCTCGACGCGTCCGGCCTGGATGCCGATGGCCTTCCGCAGCGCCATCTTCCGCACCAGGACCTCGCAGAGCTTCAGCACGCCGAACGTCATCCCCAGCACGAGCACGCAGTGCACCGGCCAGTAGAACCCCGGCACGCGGATCGCCGGGTTGCTCAGGACCCACGTCTCGTAGACCATCGCCGCCACGGGGTTGAGGTACAGCGCGAAGTTCCAGCCGATCGGCCCGGCGAAGGCCTGGGCGATCATCGCCACGATCAGGAAGATCAGCCCCACCATGCCGTACAGCGCGACGCTGGCCCCCAGCGACGCCAGGATGCTCAGGTACGCCCGGCGGCACAGGATGGAGAAGAACATCGCGATGGCCCCGGTGAGCATGGCGGCCGTCACCGTGATGGCCACCCCCGCCAGCAGGTAGCCCCACGGCACGCCCCCGAGCACGCGGACCATGCCCATCAGCGGCAGGCTGATCGCCAGCAGGATCCCGATGTGCAGCAGCTTGCCGAGGAACTTGCCCGTGACGATCTGCCCGTACCCGATGGGCGTGGTGAGGATCGGCACGAGCGTGCGCTGGTAGATCTCCTCGCTGATGGCGGAGCTGAGCAGCACGATCGCCACCAACTGCGCCGCGGCAAACTGGAAGCAGACGATGTAGCTGACGATCTGCTTGCCCATCTCCGACATGTAGGCGATGCGGTACGTGGCCGACGCCCCGCGGGACTGCTCCACGAACGCCAGCCACACCAGCGAGATGAACAGCCCCAGCATCGCGGCGTAGGCGAAGCGCAGGACGTAGTAGCGGGGCCGGCGGCTCGTGACCAGCAGCTCCTTGGTGAACAGCGGCCCGACCATGGTCGGGACCCGACCCAGCACCGAGACGACCTTTCCGATGCCCATCGTCGCCATGGTTCCGCTTGCCGCCCGCGCCCGTCCCCCAAGACCGGCACGTCATCAGCCCAACGCCCCCCTTCGCGCCGCCTCCAGTCTACCCCACAACCGCCGCGCCCGCAAACGACCGGGCGGCCGGATGACGTCGAGCGAAGCGCGCCGAGGGCATTCAGATCATCACATGCGGATGCGCTGGGCACACGTGCCGCCGCGGCCGCCCACGGCGCCGACGGGCGCGCACGGGGGGCGCGGGGGCAAGCGGTTCGCCATGCGATGGCGGGCGTGCGGCCGGCAGGCGGCTGGCGCCGTCG
>CAZXOC010000380.1:0-5920 GCA_964642165.1 uncultured Planctomycetaceae bacterium
TCGCGGCCGGGTTCGTTCCCCTCCGCCCACGCCACGGCGATGAGCGAACCGCTGGTGGCGACGGCCGGGGCCCGCGAGGCCGACGCCGTGCCGCTGAGGCCCCCGCCGCTGGCCGAGCCGCCGAGTCCCTGCCAGGCCGCCCCGCTCCACGCGCGGGCATGGACCTGCCAGTTGCCGTCGCTGTCGTCGGCCCAGGCCACGACGGGAGTCCCGTCGCCGCGAAGCGCGATGGCGGGCGTGAGGCTGTCGCCGGCGTTGTCGCTGATCCCCCCGCCGCCGGCCGAGCCGCCCATCTCCTGCCAGCTCGCGCCGTTCCACGTGCGGACGTAGATCTCCCAATCGCCGCCGACGTACTCGGCCCAGGCCACGTAGGCGTTACCGGACGCGTCGGCCGCGATGGCCGGGCTGCGCGACGAGCCCGCGGTGTCGCTGAGGCCCCCGCCCGAGGCCGAGCCGTCCATCTCGAGCCACGCCGTGCCGTCCCATCGCGCCACGTAGATCTCGAAGTTGCCGTTTCGTGCGTCGGCCCACGCGATGACCGGATTGTCGGCGCTGTCGAACGTTGTTGCCGGCTCGAGCGAGAGCGTCGGGTGCCCGCTGAGACCCACCCCGCTGGCCGACCAGGCCAGCTCACCCCAGCGCCCCGCCAGGGCCGGTCCCGCCGGCAGCGTCGGCGGGGCGACGTCCTCGCCGTCGGCGACCGGCGCCTCCCCGCCCGCGGGTTCCCCGAGGGGGCCACCGCCGGGCTCCTCGGCGCCCAGCAGGCCGCCCTCGAACTCCAGGAACTTGTTCGAGCCCGTGCCGCCGTAGCCCGTGTCGCTGCCGGCCCCGCCCCAGGCCCTATCGTCGCCGCCGTTGCCGTAGACGGTGTCATCGCCCGCGCCGGCCCACATCGAGTCGTCGCCCAGGTTGCCGTAGATGTCGTCCTCGCCGCCCTCGCCGTAGATGCGGTCGTTGCCGCCGTCGCCGGAGAGCGTGTCGCCGCCGGCCTCGGGAGAGGTGTCGTCCTCGCCGTTGTCGCCGATGAGGATGTCGACCGCGTCGTCGTCCGGCCCGTCGGTGCCGTGGCCGCGAATCGTGTCGCCATCGTCTCCGCCGACGAGCACATCCGGCCCACCGTCGCCGTGGATCAGGTCGTCGCCGGCCTCGCCAAGCGCTTGGTCGGCGTCCGCGCCGCCGTACAGCTCGTCGCTGCCGGCCCCGCCGACCAGCAGGTCCTCGCCCGCGCCGCCGCGGAGGATATCGACGTCCGGCCCGCCGCGGAGTTCGTCGTTGCCGGCGTCGCCGTAGAGGGTATCGCCCGGCCCCTCGCCGGCGAAGAGGCGGTCATCGCCGTCCTGGCCGCGGAGCTCGTCGGCACCGGCCTCGCCGAGGATCAGGTCCCTGCCGGCGCCGCCGTGGGCCGTGTCGCCGCCGGCGCCGCCGTGCATCTCGTCGTCGCCGCCCTGGCCGTAGAGGGAATCTCCGCCGTCGTCGCCGTACAGCAGGTCCGCCGCGGCGTCGTCCCCGGCGCCGGTCTCGCTGTGCCCGTAGAGCGTGTCGATGCCCCCCCCGCCGTGGAATTCATCGGCGCCGGCGTTGCCGGCCAACGTGTCGTCCCCGGGCCCGCCGGACAGGAAGTCGTCGTCCTCGTCGCCGTACAGGAAGTCCGCTCCGCCGAGCCCGTACAGCCGGTCCAACCCGGCCCCGCCGTGGATCGTGTCGCCGCCGAGGTCGCTGCCGGTCAGGACGTCGTCGCCCGGGCCGCCGGCCAGCGCGTTGCCCGATCCGGTCCCCGCGAAGACCACGTCGTCGCCGGCCCCACCTGAAGCGTCGTCCGTGCCTTCGCCGCCGTCGAGGTAATCGCTGCCCGACCCGCCATCCAGCAGGTCCCCGTCCTCCTGCCCATAGACGCGGTCGGCGCCTCCGTTGCCGTAGATCGTGTCCCCGCCGCGGCCGCCGTGGATGAGGTCGTCTCCGTCGGACGGGTCTTCGGAAGCGTCCGGAGTCGCACCGGCGTCGCCGCTGATCGTGTCCGCGTCGTCGCCGCCCACCAGGAGATCGCTGCCCGCGTTGCCCGCCATGTCGTCCATGCCCGAACCGCCATACAACGCGTCGTTGTCGTCGCCGCCGAACAGGTCATCCGCGCCCGTGTCGCCGTGCATCTCGTCGCGCCCGGCGTTGCCGTACATCGTGTCGGCGCCGGCCTCCCCGAGCATGTAGTCGTTGCCGTCGCCCGCACGCGTGACGTTGTCCGGCACCGCGTCGCCATCGCCGGCCATCGTGTCGGCACCCGCCCCGCCCCACATCACGTCGTCGTCCTCGCCACCGAGCATCTCGTCGTCGTCCGCTTCGCCGTACATCACGTCGTCGTCGCCATCGCCGAAGAGATGGTCGTTGCCGGCGTCGCCGTGGATCTCGTCGTCGCCGCTGTCGCCGTGGATGAGATCGCCCCCGGCGTCGCCGTGGAGCAGATCGTCGTGAGACCCGCCGTGGATCTCGTCGTCGCCGCCCTGGCCGCGGATCGTGTCCTCGCCGGCGTCCCCGAAGAGGAAGTCGCTGGCCGAGTCGTCCCCGACTCCCGTCGAGCTGTGCCCCCAGATCTGGTCGTCGTTCTGGTCGCCGTGGATGGTGTCGCTTCCGGCGTCGCCGTGCAGGAAGTCGTCGCCGCTGCCGCCGCGGATGTTGTCGTCGCCCGCGTTGCCGTGCACCGTGTCGACCCCCGCGTTGCCGAAGATCGTGTCCGTCAGCGCATCGTCGCCCGAGCCGGCGGCGGAGTGGCCGAAGAGGTCGTCGTCGCCCGCGCCGCCCTGGATGATGTCGCCGCCGGCGTTGCCCTCGATCGTGTCGTTGCCGCCGTCGCCGTGGATGCTGTCGTTGCCGGCGTCGCCGAAGATCGTGTCGTCGTGGTCGTCGCCGCGGATGTTGTCGCCGCCCTCCCCGCCGTGCAGCGTATCCTCGCCGGTTCGCCCCTCCATCACGTCGGCGCCGCCCTGGCCGTAGATGTGGTCGTCCCCGCTGTCCCCGTAGAGATGGTCGACCGCGTCGCCGCCGAGCAGCACGACCGTTACCGGTGAGGCACTCGTGACCTGCCCGTCGTCGCCCAGGATGATGTCGGCCCCGATGCCGCCGTAGATCGTGTCGGCCCCGTCCACACCGGCCGGCGTGGCCGAGCCGCCGATGAGCCAGTCGTTGCCCCCTTGGCCGCGAATGGTGTCCGATCCGGCGCCGCCTTCCAGGATGTCGGCGCCCTCATCGCCCTCGATCTCATCGTCGCCGCCATCCCCGAAGCCGTGATCGGCCCCGGGCCCGCCGAAGATGTGGTCCACGTCCGGCCCGCCGTAAAGCCAGTCGTCGTCCTCGTCGCCGAAGAGGTAGTCCTCGCCGTCCTCGCCGCGGAGCGTGTCGTTGCCCGGGCCGCCCTGGAGGCTGTCGCCCTCGGTGCCGCCTTCGAGGGTGTCGTTGCCCTCGTTGCCTTCGAGCGTGTCGCTGCCGCCCTGGCCGCGCAGGATATCGACGCCCTCCCCGCCGCTCAGTCCGTCATTGTGGTCGCCGCCCTCCAGCGTGTCGTTGCCGAGCCCGCCGGCCAGGCCGTCCGCTCCCGGCCCGCCCAGGAGCGTGTCGTTGCCCGCCCCACCGTCCAGTTCGTCGTCCCCCGCGCCGCCTTCCAGCGTGTCGTTGCCCGCCCCGCCGACCAGCTCGTCATCGTGTCCGTCGCCGTAGAGATGGTCGTTGCCCGTCCCGCCGCTGAGGGTATCTTCCCCGTCGCCGCCGCGAAGCGTCGCATCGCCGGCCCCGGCCGTCAGCTCGTCGTCGTCGTCGTCGCCGGAAAGCTCCGCCGTCGCCAGCACCTCGGGCAGCAGCACGATGCGGTCCTTGCCTGCCCCCGCGTCGGCAACGATATGGCCGACGCCGCTGTATTCCTGCGTGAAGCCGAAGGCGGAGACCCGCACCGTCTCGTCCCCGGCCGTGCCCGAAACATGCGCGACGGTGAAGAACTCATCGTCACCGCGCCCATGCGTGGCGCCCGGCCCCATGTTCAGGCGGAGTGTGCCGCCGGCCGCCGGCGCCTCGGGACCGGGGTCGGCCTCCGGTTCCTCATCGAAGCTCGCCAACGCCGGCTCGGGCCCCTCCCCGCAGGAGTAGCCGAACTCCAGCAGCGTCACCTCGGCGATTCGGAACCGCCACGTCACTTTGAACGGCCAGATCCCCACCGAGACCTTTGCCGACAGCCCGATCGACAGTTTCCCGTCCACGTCGAAGATGCACCCCAACCCGAGGTCCCGGATCTCGTTGTAGCGCAGGCGTCCATCGCCGTCCGGGTCCTCCAGGTCGATGTCCACGTCGGCGAACAGCCCCCCGCCCACGCCCGCCGAGACGACCACGAGATTCAGCACCCCCAGCGCCTGGATGCTGGCGCTGATCTGGGCCTCCGGGCCGGCGCCGTCCACGACGTACAGCCCGTTGAGGATGTCCGAGGGGTCGCCCGACTCGCGGAACTGCTGAAGCCCGAACGCGTCGAATCCGAAGAAGAGGTCCATCCGCGCGTCCAGCGTGCCCACGAGCTCGATTTGCAGCAGCCCCAGCAGGGGGAAATTGATGCTGATCTCGGCGTTCAGCGTCAGCTCGGGCATGTCGTACGTGAAGAAGTCCGGCGTCTGGTTTCCCAGAATCAGCAGGAAGACGATCTCGGGGTCCTCCAGCAGGGGGAACTCGAAGTCGCCCGGCAGGCCGAGCAGTTCTTCCAGGAAGGACTCCAGCTCGCCGGCAAACGGCTCCGTGCTGCTGCCCAACTGCTCGAGCACCGAGAAGGCCGGGCCGATGAGCTGCGGGAGGACGTCCCCCGTGTCGCCCGCCAGTTGCCGCACGTCGAACGTGCCCAGATGGAAGGAGCCCAGCTCGATGAGCAGGGGATCACCCGGCGGGGGCAGCGGGGGGTCCTCGGCCAGCTCGTAGAGGTTCTTGGCCGCTTCCACGAAGTCCACAAGGTCGGGATCCAGCCCGGCCAGGTCCAGGACGGTGACCTTGCCATCGCCGTTGTTGTCGAACCAGCTCACCAGGAAGCCGATGTCGGAGAAGACCGCCAGGCGCGCCGTCAACACGTCGATGATCGGCATGTACGGGTCCAGCGCGTCGTGGATCGTGTCCAGGATCGGACGGAGGAACTTGTCCACCGTCGAGCCGACGTCGACCGTCACGTCCAGGATGTTGATGATCGGGCGATCGCCGAACGTCTCGATCGTGGCGGTCAGGACGTCCACGCCGGTGAAGGCCCAGTCGACCGTCAGGTCGAACATCACCGTCGGGATGCCGTCGTCGTCCTCGCCGGAACCGGCGGTGACCTGGAAGTTGAGGTCCAGGTTGCCCGAGACCGTCGCGGAGGTGATCTGCTGGAAGTTGCCCCCGAGGCCGGCCAGCTCGGCGATCGTCAGGCGGTCGTCGCCCCCGCCGACGTCCAGCCAGTCCACCTGGAAGTCGGCCACCAGCGTGGTGGGCACGGGCGGCTCGCCGACACCGTCCTCCACGGTGGCCACGAGGAAGTTGTAGGTCCCCTCCACCAGGGAGCCCGGCTGGATCTCCGCCTCGAAGTGCACGGCCATGTAGTCGGTGTCGGTGCGGAGGTAGAAGCCGCTGGTCAGCCCGACGCCGAAGTGGAAGTCGAAGTCCCAGCTCACGTCCACGTCGACCAGGGCCTGGGCGTCCAGGCCGAGCGACCCCATCGCCGTGGTGAAGTTCAGCGGCTCGGGCCCGTCGACGAGCGTCTGGTGCAGGCGGATGAGGAACTCGACGTTCAGGCCGCTCAGCGTGTAGGGGATGTCCCGCGCGCCGGCGAGGGGGTCGTCGCCGTCGTCGACGAGCAGGTTCGCCCCGCCGGGGCCGAGGACAGCGTAGATGGCGTCCTGGATCAGGGCGACCGGCGCGGGGGGGTCGTCCAGCGGCG
>CAZXOC010000381.1:0-5909 GCA_964642165.1 uncultured Planctomycetaceae bacterium
CAGGCAGTACAGCCAGCCGTCGTCCGACGCGACAAACAGGCGGCCGTCCTCGTAGGCCGGTGCGAAGCGGACCGGCCCCCCGGTGAAGAAGCGCCATCGCGGGCGCCCCGTCTTCTGGTCCAGCGCGGTGACCTTGTGGTCAGCCGACGAGCCGAAGTAGACGCACCCCCCGGCGGCGACGACCTGGTTGGCGTAGTCGAACGCCAGGCGGTTGAGCTCGCGGCCGGGCTCGGGCCAGGCCGGCTTCGGCGCGTGGGTGGGCACATGGGCCCACTGGCGGTAGAGCGGGAACGGCAGCCGCTCGACCGTGGTGCCGCTCCGGGCCATGTCGCGGCGATACATGGGCCAGTCTGCCCCGAGCAGCCGGCCCCCGGGGACCAGCGCGATCAGCAAGGGAACCGCAGCCACGAACCTCCGCCAAGTGACGAGCATGGACCACCTCCTTGGGTCGAGATTCCTATATGGCCTGCCGACGACGGCCGTCGGCGTCTCTGGCGATTCTATCGTCGATCCGGAAATCGGCAAGGACGTGGGACTACAGCTTCCATCCAGGCCAGCGTGCCAGGCGCGTGAGCGAGGCCGACGCAGTACTGCGGCGCGCTAGCCTCAGACTGCCGAAACTGGGTGACCAACTGCATGAACCGGGTGCGCAAGTGCGTCAGGAGCGCCGGGAGTAGTTACTCTTTTCGCGAGAGTGGATGCCCCGAATCGACTGCTTGGCCGGCCCCCCGGCGCGCGTAGTTACGCGCAACGGCATGTGATGGGGTGAAATCCCCTGCAATCCCTTGCAGAATTGCCTTGGCTTTGGCGCCGGGATCTTGCCCCCTTTGCCCAAACGGGTTACGTGCCATGGCGTACTGCGGCGAACCTTTGACCCGTCGGGCTCATAACCCGGAGGTCGTGGGTTCGAATCCCACCCCCGCTAGTGAGAGCAACGGGTCCGGAATGACCCGGCTCGTAGGTTAACGCAGGACGCCGTGGCCATCTAGCCGCGGCGTTTTGCGTTTTACGCGAGTATTCGCAAGGACTTGGGGCTGTCCGCTACCCCAGCGGCTCTCTTCCATCACCGGCCAGAGACACCGCCCCTCGACGCCCTGGCTGCCGGTCCCGCGCCCCTCCGCGCGGAAGTCTCTGACTCTCTCGCCGATCCCGCCCGCCGGGTTAACGCGGGGTTGGCTCCGGTCGGGCAGATCGAAACGTCATGGTTGGCTTCGCAATGGGAGGCCAACCGCCGGTTCCGGAGTCCCTCAATCGGCACCCGATCTCGGAACGCGTCCGGAGGTGCGGGATTCGCGGCCGGCGCAGTCGGATGGCGTAGGAGTCCTCTCGGAAGCCGCGATGCCGGCGAGACGTACCCGCCGGGCGGACCCAAGCGGAAGGCTACTGCTCCCCCTCAGCGTCCTGGCCGAACAGCGGCATCTCACCGGGGCTCTCGGGCAAGACGACCCGAGCGCGGTGCGTCACCGGCCTGGCAAGTGTGTCCTTCGCCACCTCGTCCATCATGCCATCCCTTGCGAGTCGTGGCTGGAGCCACCGGGTGAACCAGTAGTTGCCGATCGCCTCTGTGACCGTTGCTGGATGCTCCTTACACAGGATGTACTTAGGGCGCTTCGCTTGCCCGAGGAGGACCTCTCGGAAGTTCGAGGCGAGGGCGACCCCGTAGACCACGCGGCGATTGCCGTGCTTCAGAACGTGGTCCGACGGGAAGCCGCACATATCCAGCCCTCCACGGATCTTCCGCATTCGGGGGTTAACGCCCTCGCCGAAGATGCTGTTGACCCGCCTGCCGTTCTCGGTCTGGGCGAGGAGGGTCTCGATCTCGTCGATCGTCTGGCCGGAGAGGTGATAGGAGCCCTGGCCCTCGGTCATGCCAAGTTCCTTGTAAGCAACCGATGCCTTCGAATCGCGCCCGCATTGGTGGGCAGGAATCGAAATCCGCGTATACTGGCTTGGCTTCTGACCGTACAGACTGGTTGTGGCCATGGCGACCAACTGCGGTTTCCGTTTGATGGCGCGGCCCGCCATGGATGACGCGATGATGCTCGACGCCTCGGAGTAACGAGCCCTATAGGCCTCCACAATCTCAGGACTGGCTAGCAGCATTGCGACCAACTTCCCGCCGAGAACCGTGTTGTAGGGCCGAACGGCACCGCAGATCGCGATCTCGAGAAGATCGTTGCCGACGTGGACGGCCTTGACGTACCGTCTGATGGTTTCGATGGCCTTCCGACCATCGGCGGAGCCGAGAAGAGCCTCCAGCCACGCGCGGCCGGTCTTTCTGCCGCATAGCTCGGCCAGGGCCTTTCGAACCACCAGCATGTCGGCTAACGTGGCCGCTCGCTTGGACCGGAACAGGTTCGTCTCAGCTCGTTCTTTCCATTCTCGATCGTGACCTCCGCTCTTGGGGGTCTTGTGAACCTGCTTGTTGGGGTACTTCAGATGGGCGGCCCTGGCCCTGCGCGCCTCGGCCCGAAGTCCCTCAATGCAGTCATCGGTTGGCCTGTTGATCTCACTCCTCCGGATCAACCCGTCGCGCACGAGATCAGTCACGTAGATCTCTCGGATCAGATCATCCAGGGCCGAACGTGCCCACTTGGCCCATGCTGCGATCGGCGTGTCCCTAAGACGTTTGGTCAGCTGCTTCGGCGCCCAGCCAATCCACTCGTCTCGGGTCCTGAGTTGCACAACCGGGCTGGTTAATGCAGCAATGCCGATGACGGGATGGTGTTCAGCTGCCCGGTCTCTGATGAGGACCATCATGCTGCGTCCAGGTACGGACTGGTAGGCTGTGGCCCACGTGTAGCGGAAGTACCGCCAAATGTCCATCAGCCGCAGCCCCGTGAACTCGCATCTCTCTGAGCTGTCAACCACTTGGATGTACGGGTCAATGACCTCCCGCATGGCGTTCGCGGCGGCTCCAGGATCAGGTTCGGCTGCGAGTCGGCGGAGCCCTTCGGCCAAGTCACGCCCATCGCGCATAAGCGAGTAGATGGATACCCACCCGTTCTCACCGATCATGGCCTCTTCCATACCTCTCACGAAACGGCGGACGGATGGTTTGCAGAGCTGAGCCTCGCGCTCCACGGCATGGCCGTCACGAACCCGGGACTTCGACTCCTCCCTGGATGTGTATATCCACAGACAGCCCAATACCCAAGCCATCCATGCACGCTGTGCGTCCGAGGATGCTATGGAGGATCCGAATCGCTCGGGGCGCCCTATGTCGTTGCCCGGAAACGCGATGCCGTATCTCTTCATCCCACGGAATACGGATGGCAGTGAGACGAAGCAATCTGGTTTCTCTTTCTCTGACATCAATGGTGCGTCGGGGAACGCCGGGCAAGATGTGCTGGCGCTCCGGCATGATTGGACAAGAGTTGTCATTACCTTTGACCACCTTCGAGAATTCCTGGGGAGGGATTTCGTTCAGACATGTGAGGGATTCTACATTCAGACCGCTGTCAGGAAAGCCAATCCTTTCCGTTGGACTAAACCGCTGACGCGGTAGGGCTTCGCGAGGGGGAGAGTTCGGGGGATCGACCCCGGGCCGGTCGGATGCGACAGACGCGAAGTACTCGTGCTTCTCTTGGTCTTCATCTTGCTTGGGTCCTTACGCGACAGTTCGCACTTGGCCTTCACGGAAGAACGCGCAGGCTCCACACCCAGTTGCTTGGCCCGTCCGCGCCCTGCTCTGCTCAACATCGAACGACCGCTCACATGCTGAACAAGTAGCCTCGGCAATCGGCTGGGCCACTACACACCCGACAAGGTCTGAGGTCAAGCCGCCGGCCATTTCCCCTCGATCGGTCCGCCCCGCTCGCCGGCCCGCTCAGAGGCCCTTGGCCAGGGGCAGCCAGGTGAAATCGTGCCCCGGCCTCCAGCCCAGGCGCCGAAAAGTGGGCTCCATGTCATAGAACCTGTCGGCCTCCGGGGCGCCCAGAACGTAGAACACCTCGTACTTCAGGTCCGGCAGCTCGATCGCCAGCCGCGCCGCTTCGCCGATGTCCCGCCGGTCCGTGCAGGGCGGGTTGCGGTCCTGAATGTGCTTGCCGTACTTGTCCACGACGCGGTCCGGGTCATCGGCCGAGAGAATGTACCCCACACGAAGAGCCGCCACTTCCAGACCGTGCTCCCGCTGGAACTGCTCGGCGATGACCTCCTGGCACACCTTCGTCAGCCCGTACAGGGTGGTGCCGCGGTATGGCATGTCCGTCGTCCGCCGGGGCGGGACCGGGTAGCCCATGACCACCGACTCGCTGGAGATCAGCACGTACCGCCCCAGGCCGCACTCCAGGCCGGCAAAGAACAGGTTGGCCGTGCCCTTGACGTTCGCGTCGAACGGCACCGCCGGCGTCTCATAGGCCCCCGCCTGCCGCGAGGCCATGTGGGCGATGACGATCCCCTGGCATCCCTGAACCGCCCGTCGGCACGTCTCCAGGTCGGCCACGTCGCCGATGACCTTCTCGTGCGGAGTCTGCCAATCCACCACGTCCATCAGCCGCAGGTCGTGTCGGCCGACGAAGGGCTCGACGAGCCCGCGACCAAGGAACCCGCCCGCGCCGGTGACCAGGACTTTCATCAGTGCTCCTTCATGAGGACATCGAGGGTCTTCTCAATGCGGCCGGCGCGGCCGGAGGCGGTCCAGACAATCAGCGTCACGCGGTACTTGCCGGGGCGTGGGTAGGTGTGGGTGGCGGCGGCGGTCGTCGCGGGGATGCCGTCGCCGAAGTCCCAGAGGCGTTCGACGATCTGGCCGGCCTGGCCCTTACCGGGCCTCGAGGTGCAACGGAACACGGCCGGACGGCCCGCGCGTAGTGCGGCCGGGTGGCGGAAATCGGCCGTCGGAGGCGTGCCGGGCAGCGGCTTGGCTGTCGGCTGTCGGCTGTCGGCGTCGCCGCGGACGGTGCAGTCGGTGAACTCCAGGGCCGTGTAGCGGCTCGGGGGCCTGACGGCCGAGGCGCGGTTGCCGAGGATATCGCAGCGGATCAGATGGATGAAGTCCACGTCCTTGCCGCCGAGTTGCACCCCGAGGCCGCCGTTCTTGCGGAAAGAGCACTTGTCGAAGACCAACTCGCGGCAGTTGCCGTTGGTGCGGAAGCCGTGGCCGGAGTCGTTGGGGTAGCGGGCGCGGGCGTCGCCGCGGACGGTCCGCTCGAAGACGCACCGGTAGAAGTAGTGGCGTGCGATGCCGCCCGTCTCCCCCTGGAGCTGGGCGCCCCACTGGAGGCAGTCGCTGACGGTGTTATACGCCCAGTAGACGTTGTTCTTGACACGCTTGTTGGACACCGACAGGCCGATGTGGGCGCCGCGGCGGACCGTGTTGTCGGTGACGACCACGTCGCGGGCGATGATCTCGATGCCGTAGCCCTTCAGCGTTCCGTCGTCGGTGCCGATGACGTTCCGCCGCACGGCCGAGTGGTCGCCGCCGTCAATGCTCAGCCAGTGGTCGATGACGTTATCCTCGACGACCGACCGCGGGCAGCCGCCCCACAGCTCGATGCCCAGCCCCTCGCCGCCGGAGCCGCTGACGCGGTTGTGGCGGACGACCAGTTCGGCTGAGTGGTCGCCGAAGATCCCGCCGCGCCCCGTCTTGTGCACCGTGACGCGCTCGACCACGTTCCGCGAGCTGCCCCAGGCCAGGCGGATTCCGCCGCCGTACTTGGCGCCCACGCCGACGTTTTCGATGCGGCAGTCGCTGATCCGGCTGTCGGTCACGCCGCCCCGCATCGTGGGGTTCTCGCCCGAGAACAGGATCCCGTGCGGCCCCCAGGCCTTGCTCTTGACCAGGTCGCGGATCGTGGCGCGATGGATCCACAGCCGACTCGCGTCGCCTCCGGCGATGCCCTGCTGGACGAGCGGGTCGCTGTTGCCATCGAGTATGCGCAGTCTGCTCTGATCTCTGTAGACGA
>CAZXOC010000382.1:0-5896 GCA_964642165.1 uncultured Planctomycetaceae bacterium
CCTCGTCGGCGCCGGGAGAGCCCGTGGACGTGCTGGCGGCGCCCGCGTCGGGCGCGGACGAGGCGTCGAGCGCCTCGACGGGCGCCGGCAGCCTGGAGACCGACCTGCTGGACGTGCTCGCTGGTGCGCAGCTGCCCGCGCCGCTGGCGCAGTGACTGCCGCCGCGGGGCCGGACCGACCGGCCGGCACTGCGGCCGGAACCCGCTGGGGATCAGCGGGTCTCGATGGTGTCCGGCGGGACGGCCCAGCCGGTAACATCGGTTGGCGATTCAGTCGCCGTGTGATATAAACGTACGTCTGGGCCGCGCTTCTGGGCCCGGTCCGGAAAGGCGTCGGCGGCGCCGAGGCTGCGTGTTCAGGGCGGCGCTCGGCGCGAGCGGGTGTGATGTGCCGAATGCGCAGTATCGGAGGAGCGTATGTGGCATGGGCATGACAGGTTGAGGAAGGTGTCCGTGCCCGCGCTGGAGGCGCTGGAGCCTCGGCTCCTGTTGGCCGGCAACCCCCTCCTCAGCGAGTTCATGGCGGACAACGTCTCGGCGCTGCCGGATGGGGACGGCAACTACGAGGACTGGGTTGAGATTCACAACCCCACTTCGAGTCCCATCGACCTGGGCGGCTGGTACCTGAGCGACGACCCGTCGAACCTGAGGCAGTGGCGTTTCCCGTCGCTGACGATCCCGCCGGGCGGGTATGGCGTCGTCTTCGCCTCGGGGGAGGATGACGACGACTACGTGGACGCCGGGGGCCACCTGCACACCACCTTCGCCCTGGACGCCATCGGCGAGAGCGTGATCCTCGTCAAGCCCGACGGCGAGACGATCGCCCACGCGTACCTGCACTACCCTGACCAACTGCCCGACGTGTCGTACGGCATCACGGGCTTCACGACCGTCGAGCAGACGTTGGTGTCTTCGGCGGATCCCGTGCGATACCACGTGCCGACGAGTGGCGAGGACGCGACCGCCTGGGCCGCGAGCGGCTACAACGACGCGTCCTGGGCGAGCACCATCACCGTGGACGCCGCGGGCGTGCTGATCGCGGAGATCGGCACCGGTGAGGCCCGCATGGTGGAGATCCAGAACGTCTCGGACGGCCTCGTTGACACGGCAGGATGGCAAGTGCTGGCGAACGACGCCGGAGCAGGGAGCATCAACCACGTGCACGACGTCGCCTGGGCGCTGCCCGACTCCATGGCGCCCGGGGCGGTCCGGTACCGGACGGACGACGTCGGTGACCACTACTGGGGCAGCGGGATCAACTGGGAGGCCGAGGGCCCCGGCTGGGCGATGCTCGTCGGCGACGCCGGCGACGTGAAGGACTTCGTCGCCTGGGGGTACACGGCCGCGGAGATCGCCGGTCTGAGCATCGACTACGGCGGCTTCGAGGGCATCACGGTTGCCGGCCAGTGGACGGGCGACGGCGCAGCCGTCGGGACGGTCGGCGGGGGCGAGCCGACCACGGGCTTCGTGGCGTTCAACGATCACGTCCGCGGGGCGGGCACGCACACGAACGCCACCTCGTACGCGGCCAACGGAACGGCCTCCGGCTTCCTGAAGGACATCGAGACGGGCGAGGATCTCGACGCGAGGCTGACGGTCACGCAGAACGGCACGAGGTATGAGGGCCTCCAGGGCGTGCCAGCCCCCGGCACGGACGCGTACGACGTCTTCAACGGGTACGTCGACTTCGGCTCCGCCGGCAATTCGAGTCTGGCCGTCAGCGGCGGCGACCACTACACCTTGACCCTCACGGGGCTGGACACGGGCGATGCGGTGACGTACACGTTCCACGGCTCGGCCGTTCGGGGCAAGGACGGCTACACGAACCGATGGACGCTCGTGACGCTCGAGGGGGCCGAGTCCGCCACGGCCGGCCACAGCGCCGGCGACGGGGTGATTGTCCTGAGCGACACGCAGATCGCCCTGTGGACCGGGGAGAACCACCGCTCGGGCCAGGGCTTCGTGGCGAGCTGGACGGACATCGATCCGGGGCCGGACGGGGAGTTCTCGATCGTCTCGAACCAGTACCGCGGGTCGGTTCCGACGAGCGTGAATCCCGGCGGCGTGGCCGACGGGTCGAAGGGCTACGGGATCAGCGGGATTCGGCTGGAGGAGGAGGCCCCCTCCGGCCCGCTTTCCTGGCTGCGGCGGGTGGGCAACACGGACGGCGACACGGGCGGGGACTTCGTGCGGACCTCGACGGCCAGCCAAGGCGAGCAGAACACCGACATGACCGTGCCCTTCGGGACGGTCGTGCCGGCCAGGATGGGCGTGGGCTTCCACGAGGATCAGCCGCAGTTCGGCGCCCTCATCCGGACCGACGTCGGCGAGGCGATGCACGGGACGAACGCCTCGCTGTGGGCGCGGATCGAGTTCGAGGGAGGTCAGCTCGCCGCCTACGACACGCTCACGCTGCGCATGAAGTACGATGACGGGTTCATCGCCTACCTGAACGGCGAGAGACTGACCCGCCGGAACGCCCCGGACTGGCCGGCGCACGATTCCGCCGCCAACGACAACCGCCCAAACGACCAGGCCGTCGTCTTCAAAGACATCGACGTCAGTTGGGCGCTGGATCTGCTGGCGACGGACAGGAACGTGCTGGCGATCCACGGGCTGAACTGCGAAGCCGGCGACGGGGACTTCCTGATCGTCCCGGAACTGGTCGTCAGCGGCACCAGCTTCGACGCCGGGCGGAAGCACTTCACCTCGCCGACGCCCCGGGAGCCCAACGGGGACGGCGGGGGCTACCCCGGCATCAAGATCAACGAGATCCACTACGACCCGCCCGTCCGGACGGAGCTGGTGGAGTTCGTCGAGCTGTACAACGGCGGTGCCGACGAGGTCGACCTGTCGGGATGGTACCTGGACGGCGGCATCGATTACGTGTTTCCCGCCGGCACGAAGATCGCCGCGGACGGCTACGTCGTGGTGACGCAGGACCCGGCGGACTTCCAGGCGAAGTTCGGCCGCTCGGCGCTGGGCCCGTGGACGGGGCGTCTGGGCAACGACGGCGACGAGGTCATTCTCCGCAGCGGCGACGGGCAGCGGATCGACGAAGTCGGCTACCGGCTCGGGTTTCCCTGGCCGACGACGGGCGACCTGCCGGGCAGGTCCATCGAGCTGGTCAATCCATCGCTCGACAACGACCTGGGCGGGAACTGGCGGCCCAGCCCGTCCGGGCCCACGCCGGGCGCGAGGAACGGGGCGTATGGCGACAACACCGCGCCGCAGATGCGGCAGGCGAAGCACACGCCGAAGCAGCCCGTCAGCGGCGAGGACGTCACCGTCACCGTCAAGGTGACCGACCCGGACGGCGTCGAGAGCGTCACGCTGCACTACCAGGTGGTGGACCCGGGCAGCTACATCGAGCTGGGCGACACGGCCTACCAGACGAGCTGGACGGACGTGGCGATGGCCGACGACGGGCTCGCGGCGGACGAGGAGGCCGGCGACGGCGTCTACACGGTCGTTTTGAGCGGCTCCCTTCAGGCGCATCGCCGGTTGATGCGCTACCGCATCACGGCGACGGACGGGCTGGGCAAGTCGATGACGGCTCCGTACCCGGAGGACCCGGCCGGCAACTTCGCGTACTTCTGCTATGACGGCGTACCGGACTGGACCGGCGCCGACCGGCCGGGCGCAACGCCCGTGACGTACAGCTCCGAGGTGCTCACCCAGGTGCCGGTGTACCAGTTCATCACGAAGCGGCAGAGCCACCTCAACGCGATGCACGTCCCGTATCGCTCGGGCCAGGCCGGCCAGGAGCTGCCCACCACGGGCACCTACGGCGGGTCGGACTACCTTTGGCGCGGCACGCTGGTGTACGAGGGGGAGGTCTACGATCACGTCGAATACCGCGCCCGCGGCGGATGCTGGCGCTACGCCATGGGCAAGAACATGTGGAAGTTCGACTTCACGCGCGGGCACAGCTTCCAGGCGCGGGACGATTACGGGCGGGAGTACGGCACGACGTGGGACAAGCTCAACTTCTCGGCGTGCATCCAGCAAGGCAACTACTGGCACCGCGGCGAGCAGGGCATGTTCGAGGCGGCGGGGTTCAAGCTGTTCAACCTCATGGGCGTGGAGGCCCCCAAGACCCACTGGGTGCACTTCCGCCTCATCGAGGGGCCCGACGAGACCGGCCCGGACCAGTACAGCGGCGACTTTCAAGGGCTGTACATGGTCATCGAGCAGATGGACGGGCGCTTCCTGGACGAGCACGACCTGCCGGACGGCAACCTCTACAAGATGGAGGGGCACAACGGCACGCTGAACAACCAGGGCCCGACGGCCGTCAGCAACCGGTCGGACCTCAATGCCTTCAAGCAGGGCTACTACTACGACCCCAACCCCTCGGTGCAGTGGTGGCGCGGCAACGTGGAGCTGGAGAAGTACTACTCCTACCGCTGCGTCGTCGAGGGCATCCACCACGGGGACATCGCCTACGGCAAGAACTGGTTCTTCTACCTCGATCCCGAGACGGACCTGTGGTCGATGCTGCCGTGGGACCTGGACCTGACGTGGGCGAACAACATGTACGGCAACGGGAACGACTGTTTCCGCAACCAGGGGGCGATCTTCAGCAACTCCAGCCTGTTCGTCGAGTTCCAGAACCGCCTGCGGGAGTTCTACGACCTGCTGTACAACCCCGAGCAGATGGGCCTGCTGCTGGACGAGATGGCCGGCTTCATCGACGACCCCGACGGCGGGCTGTCCCTCGCGGACGCCGACCGGGCCATGTGGGACTACAACCCCATCCTGGCCAGCTCCTACGTGAACTCCTCCAAGGCCGGCCACGGCCGGTTCTATCAGCGGGCGGCGACGAAGGACTTCCCCGGCATGGTCCAGATCATGACGGACTACGTCGCCTCGCCGGACCGGGGGTTCGCCACGGGCGTCGCCGACGCGAACCTGCCGAACAAGCCCACCATCACGTACGTCGGCCCGGGGGGATTCCCGGTCAACCAACTGACGTTCCAGGCCTCGCCGTTCAGCGACGGCACGGGCACGTTTGCCGCGATGGAATGGCGCTGTGCCGAGGTGACCGACCCGACGGCCCCGGCCTACGACCCCGACGAGCCGATCAACCTCGAGATGACCGCCGTGTGGGAAAGCGGCGAGCTGACCACGTACGGCAGCCAGGCCACCGTGGCCCCGGGACCGTTGGAGGTCGGCCACGCCTACCGCGTCCGCGTGCGCATGAAGGACTCGACCGGCCGGTGGAGCCGCTGGTCGGACCCGATCCAGTTCGTGGCCAGCCGCAGCACCGACACCCCCCTGACCCGGTCGCTTCGGGTGACGGAGATCATGTACAACCCCGCCGACGACGAGAACCTGGAGTTCATCGAGCTCCGGAACACCGGCCAGCAGACGCTGGACCTGGCCGGCGTGACGATCTCGGACGCCGTGACGTTCTCCTTCGCCAGCAGCGGCGTGACGAGCCTGGGCCCCGACGAGTACGTTGTCATCGCGAGGAACGTGTCGGCATTCGAGGGCCGCTATGACACGACGGGGCTCGAGGTCGTCGGTCCGTACGAGGGCTCGCTGGCCAACAGCCAAGAGCGGATCGTGCTGGCCGACGCGTGCGACGGCGTGATGCTGGACTTCGAGTACGAGGACTGGTACGGGCTGACGGACGGGGACGGCTACTCGCTGACGATCCGGGACGCCGCGGGGGACGAGGCGCTCTGGGACAGCAAGGCGGGATGGCGCCCGAGCTTCGAGCCCGACGGCACGCCAGGGCAGAGCGACGCGGGCCCCGACCCCGGCGACGTCATCATCACGGAGGTCCTCGCCCACACCGACGACGCCCCGGGCGACCGCATCGAGCTGCACAACACCACGGGGCAGCCCATCGACATCAGCGGCTGGTTCCTGAGCGATTCGGCGAACGA
>CAZXOC010000383.1:0-5823 GCA_964642165.1 uncultured Planctomycetaceae bacterium
GAGAGGCCCTCGCCTCTTCGCTGCGGCGCGGAGTCGGTTCGGTAGCTTCTCAAAGGACAGGAGCCAAGCCATGACGGCCGGGATGGAAGGCCGACTCATGCAGTTGCTCGAGAAGCTGTTCGCGGAACTGCGCATCGAACAGAACCGCTCGGGCAAGCTCATCGCCAACCGGGAGGTGCTCCAGGAGATCGCCGCGTGCATGAGACAGGCGGCCGGCCGGGCTGCCATGGTCGGCCGCATGGCCCGGGACCGTTACAGGGAGCCTTCGGCCCAGCGCCACAGCAGCACGCAGACGCCGAGGAAGGTCGCCGTGGAGAGGACGGCGGCATAGATGAGAAGGGCCCTTGCTCTCTGGCTGCTGCGGCGCAGCTCATCGGCCAGGTCCGAGGGCAGCCCGAGTCCGGCCCCCTCGCCGGGCGCAGCGGCCGACGAGGCAACGGACGATGAGATTTCCGCGAGTTGGCTGCGGACGTCGGCCAAGGAAGCGGCCGTGCCCTCGACGCCCTGCTTCACCACCGTCAGCGAGGAGGTGATCTCGCCCAGGCTCCCGTCCAGCTTCTCGGCGACCTCGCCGATGCGCTGCGACGTCTGTTCGGCGGCGGCGCGGAACTGCCCGTAGGCGGCCTCGGCCTCCTGGACGGCCGACCGCATGTCCTGCCGGGCCTCGCCCAGCGCCGATCGGGCCTCGCTGGTGGCGGCGTCCACGGCGGACTGACAGTTGTCACTCAAGGCCGTCTGGGCACGGGAGGCCTCCTCGAAGCTGGCCTGGGCACTGGCGAGCGCGGCGACGGCCTCCGCGAACTTCACCTGGGCCTCCTCGGCGGCCTCCGTAGCCGACTTCGCCTTGGCCATCTCCTCGGCGAGCAGACGGATGGCTTCCTCGGCCTGGAGGATCTCTGCTCTTCGGTTGCCCTCATCCATGTTCCGGTGGTCCTCATCCATGTGACGACCCTCTTCCCTCTCGCAGCGCGGCGAGCAGCTCCTGGGAGATGATGCCCACGGCCAGGCGGTGTGCCTCGCTCCCGTGCGGCGCCAGCTCGTAGACCCTTCGGGCCATCGCTCTCGATTGCTCCCCGCGGAGGGCAGCCCGAAGCAGTTCCGGCGATTCCGTCAGCCCGTTGTTCGGCGGTGCGCCCCGCCCATGGGGGTTCTCGGGCGGCCCCCCGGCGCCGACCTGCGCGCGCGGCCCGGGATTGGCCGCCTTGCGCGGAGTCGGCTCGAAGGTCTTGGGTGGAATGGGCGGGACCCTCCTGCGGACGGCCGGTGCTGCCGGCGCCGTCTTGCTGCCCGACGGCATCTTGACCGGCCAGCACGTCATCTCCCGAACCACGTGGGAGATCGTCCCGCTGGTGATCTTGTGGTCGTCCCGGGCGTAGGCGGCCAGCAGGGCGTTGTCGCAGAGCGTGTTGATCAGCCGCGGTATGCCCCGGGTCGCCTGGTAGATCAACTTCATGGCCATCGGCGTGAACCGCAGGGGGGAGCCGTTCTCGGCCGCGATGTGGCGACGGTGGAGGATGTACCGCGCCGTGTCCGACGGAGTCAGCCTGCCCAGGTGATAGCTCAGGACGATCCGCTGCCGAAGCGACTCCCAGCGAGGTCCCTGGAGACGGGTCCGCAGCTCGGGCTGGCCGATCAGGACGATCTGGAGCAGGCGCTGGCGGTCCTCCTCCCAGTTCCACATCAGGCGGATCTCTTCGAGGGACTCATCCGGCAGGTCCTGGACCTCGTCCAGCACGATCGCCGCCTGGCGGTTGCGGCGGTGCAGCTTCCGCAGGCCGTGCAGCAGCTCCTCCACCAGCGTCAGGGTGTCCCCGTCGGGCGAGACCCTGATGCCCATGCCCGCGGCGACGGCCCGCAGCAGTTGCTTGGCGGAGCCCGGAGGATGATTCAGGATGGCCACGTGGGCCGACACGCCCAGCCGGGATGCCAGCATGTTGCCGAGGAACGTCTTGCCGGCCCCGACCTCGCCCGTGATCATCACCATGCCCTTGCGCTGCTGGATGGCGTAGACCATGTTGCTCAGGGCCTCGGCGTGGATCGCGCTCTCGAAGAAGAACCGCTCGTCGCAGGCGTTGGAGAAGGGAAACTCCCTCAGCTTGAAGAACTCCAGATACATCGGCAATGGCCCTCTGAGCTGCCTGGCTTCCGCCCGAACCGGCGCTGGAGGCCCCGAACCGCCAAGCGAAGGAGCTGCTGGGCTGCCCTCGTCCGTGGGCTGAACATCCGCCTCTTATCAAGGATACCATTATAGCGCGTTTCCGGGAAGGGGCATTCGGTTGCCGGCGCGGCGGCCCTGCCTTCTCAGGCCGGCTCGCCGATCAGGCCGGACACGTCCAGGAGGACGACGCCGTGTTCGCCGAGAGGCAGCACGAGCCGTGTGCCGAAGAAGGCCGGCTTGAAGCCTCGCACCGGGGCGGCGAACTCGTAGACCTGCGTCATGCTCGCCGCCTCCGAAACGTCCAGGAAGACGTGCCCCTCGGGGGTGCTCACGACGGCGAGGCCGCCGGAGACGTCCAGGAACGCCCAGGACATCAGCTCGAGCTCCGTGTGGCCGAGGTAGCCCGGGCTGGCCGGGTCCTGGATGTCGAGCGCGATGGGCCCATAGCCCTGAGACAGGACATGGAGCCGGTCCCCCTGGACCACGACGTCCCACGCGTAGCCGTATGTGAGGAATTCCGCCACGTATGCGACGCTGGCGGGGTCCGATACGTCCAGGACAATGAGGCGGCCATAGTTGTCCGAGCCCGCCGCGTCGGCGACGTAGGCATAGCCGCCGGCGACCGTGACCGACACGGCGTAGCTGATACTGAAGTCCTGCGTCAACTGCTTGACCGTGCCCAGGGACGAGATGTCGCTCAGGTCGGACACGTCGAAGATGCTCAGACCGCCCGTCCAGTCGGCCACGTAGAGCACGTCGCCGTCCAGGGCCAGCCCGACGGCGGCCCCGCTGACCGGCAGCGACGCCAGGGGCGTCACGGCGGCCGGGTCCGTCACGTCCAGGACCAGCACGCCGTGGTCGAAGTCCGCCACGAAGGCGACGGTGACGGCTTCCTCATCGACGACGGCCTCGATCACGAGCACGTCCCGTGCCTCGGCGCTGACGGGGTGGGACCCTACCGGGACCGGGCTGGCCGGGTCTGAGACGTCGAAGATCTCCAGTCCCGCCGGCCCGTTCGCCACGTACGCTCGATCGACGAGGATCGTGGTGGTGACGGCATAGCCCTCCTGGCTCGTGGCCAGTCGCCCCAGCGGCGTCGGGTCCGTGCCGCCCTGCACGAACACGTAGAAGACCTCCGCCACGGGCGTCCGGTCGGAGAAGCCGGACTCCACGGCCTCGAGCGTCACGGTGAACAGGCCGGTGAGGTCGCTCGGCGCAACGAGTGTGACCTCGTGCGTGGTCGGGTCGATCTCCGCCTGCAGCGCGGCGTGGCTCGCCACGGCGGACACGTCCAGGTCGCGCGGGCCGTCGTCCGTGATTGCGGCGACGAACGAGCGCGTCTCGCCCGGCGCGAGGTGGAGGTCGCCCACGGGGGCGATGACCGGCTCGTCGCCCGCCAGCCGGACGGAGACCACTTCCGTCACGACGCCGGCATTGTCGTAGCCCACGTCCATGGCCCGGATCGCCAGGTCGAACGAGACCGTCGTCACGTCGCCGGGCACGTCGATAGTGACCTGGTACGTCTCCGGGTCGATCTCGACGGCGTCGGCCAGGTCGTCGGGGTAGACGTCGGTCCAGACGTTCACCTGGCCGCCGGGCGCGTGCGTGATGGTCGGCGTGAAGGTGGTGGACTGCCCGGGGAACAGGGCGATCTCGGCGGGGGCCTCGATCCGCACCCGCGCGGCGAGGGTGATGATCTCCTCCGTGACGTTGCCGTGGCCGTCGTCCAGGGCGACGGCGACCTGGGCGTCGTCGGCGAAGTCGGCGTTGGCCTGGAAGGTGATCGTCCCGTCCTGGGCGCTGTCGAAGATCTCCACGGACTGCAGCAGCGGCACGTCGATCGGCCGGTCGCCGGCGTCCGTCGGCAGCTCCGAGATCGTCTCGAGCACGTCCCAGCCCGAGACGATCTGCCCGAAGATCATGTGCTTCTGATCCAGCCACGTCGTGGGTATCTCGGTGAGGAAGAACTGGCTGTCGTTGCTGTCGGCCCCGGAGTTGGCCATGGCCAGGACGCCCCGCCCGGAGAAGCTGAGCGTCTCGTCGAAGTCGTCGGCGAAGGTCCCCAGGGGGCTTCCGCCGGTGCCGTTGCCGTTGGCCGCGTCGCCGGTCTGGATCATGAAGTTGTCGATGACGCGGTGGACGGGCACGTCGGTGTAGAACGGCACGCCGTCGGGGTCCAGCGTGCCGTCGGTGCCGACGTGGTTCGTCGCCAGCGTGATGAACCGCTCGACGGCGGGCGCGGAGCGGCCCTCGAAGAGCTGCACGTCGATGTCGCCGATCGCCGTCGTGCCGCCGCCGGCCACGAAGTGCAGCCGGGCGTAGCGGTTGCCCGCGGGGATGAAGCTGCTCAGGCCGGGCGCGTCGCCGACCGCCGTGATCGCCAGGGCGTCGCCGTCCGGGTCGTCGCCGTCCACGCCGAGCGTCAACCCGCCGCCGCCGGCCGGAATGACGTACCTGTCGGCCAGCGACGTGGCGAACTCCGCCGGCCTGCCCGACGGCACCCGCGTGCCCACGTTGGCCTTGACGGCCAGGTAGTCGAAGGCGTCCACGTCGCCGTCGCCGTCGGAGTCGCCGTCTCCCCAGGCCGGGGCCGGCGCGCCGAAGTGCTCCCTCATCGCCAGGAAGTCCGTGCGGTTGACCCAGCCGTCCAGGTCGCTGTCCCCCGGCGAGGCGACGGTGAACAGGAACGCCAGGTCTCCGCCGGCGCTGCCGTCGCCGTCCCCGTCGAGGCCGTTGCCCAGCTCGTCGGTGATGCCGGCGGCCTGGAGCGTCGCGGTGAAGCGGGCGCCCGAGAGGACGCCTCCCGGCAGACCGGGGAAACGCCACGTCGCGACGTTCGTCCCGGCCTCGTACTCCAGCGCCAGGTCGTCGGCGGGGACGTCCTCGCCGGCCAGGTCGTTGCGCAGCAGGAGGTGCTCGGCGGTCAGGGCGTCCCCGACGTTCGCGCTGAACCCGACGGACAGCGACGCGATGGGCTGCTGGACGTTGCCGAGCGTGTCCAGGTCCACCGGCCCGGCGGTGACCAGGTCCGCGCCATTGAGCAAGAGCCGCGGCTCCAGCGCCTCGAGCGCCGGCACCGAGACCCGTTGCGGTCCCATGTTGCCCGGAGCGGCCACACTTCCTCCCCGGCCAGGTCGGCTGGCCTTGCTCGACGCCCGGCGCGTGCGGCACTTCGAACCGCACGGTCACGCCGGGACGGATGCAACGAAGAGAACAGGTTCCGGGATCTTCCTCCTCGGTCCGCCTGGGCTCGCGTCTCCCGCTCGGATAAGAGCGTTTCCAGGCCGGTCCCAACAATGAAGTATACCGCGCCTGGCGCTCCTGTCAACGGTCGCGGTCCGCGGATGACGCCAAGCGAGGTGCGCGGCGGGCATTCGTGTGATCGCATGCGGATGCGATTGTCAGACGTCCCGCCGCGGCCGCCGACGGCGCCAACGGGCGCGCACGGGGGGCGCGGGGGGAAAGCGGTTCGCCATGCGATGGCGGGCGTGCGGCCGGCAGGCGGCTGGCGCCGTCGCCGGCCGTGGACGGCGCCGACGGGCGCGCACGGGGGGCGCGGGGGGGAAGGGGTTCGCCATGCGATGACGGGCGTGCGGCCGGCAGGCGGCTGGCGCCGTCGCCGGCGGTGCACGGCGCCGACGGGCGCGCACGGGGGGCGCGGGGGG
>CAZXOC010000384.1:0-1170 GCA_964642165.1 uncultured Planctomycetaceae bacterium
GGGCCTTCAGGCAGGTGCCTCGCCCCGGTAGACGCAGCGGTTCGTCTCGGACTCCCAGACGGTGATGGCCGACAGCAGCGGCAGGGCGGGCTGGAGGCGATCCCAGAGGAACCGGGCGATCACCTCCGCCGTGGCGTTCTCCAGGCCCGGGACCTCGCCCAGCAGGCGGTGGTCCAGCTCGTCCAGGACGGGCCGGACCGCGCGGTTGATGTCCGCGAAGTCCATCACCCAGCCCTTCTCGGGGTCGACCTCGCCGGTGACGTGCACGTCCAGGCGGTAGCCGTGTCCGTGGATGCGGCGGCACTTGTGGCCGGGCGGCACGTGGGGCAGGGCGTGGGCCGCCTCGAAGCGGAATGTCCGGATCAGCTCGGCTTCCATCGCAGGTCAGTATACCCGATGGTCGCGCGAGCGGAAGGCCGCGGGGGCGTCGCGGGCGCGGAGGCGGCGTCACACGCCCCGCTCGCGGCCGGGCCAGAGGAGCTTGTGGAGCTGGATGCCCAGGCGGACATCGAGGCGATCGGCGAGGATCCACTCGGCGAGGGTCGCCGGCGCGAGGCGGCCGTGGACCGGCTGGAAGACCACCGCGCAGCGCGCGGCGAGCGCGTGCTCGGCGACGGCGGCGCGGGCGAAGTCGTAGTCGGCGCGGTCGGCGAGGACGAACTTCACCTCGTCGCGCGCGGTGAGGTGGGGGACGTTGGCCCAGCGGTTGGCGTCGGCGTGGCCGCTGGAGGGGCACTTGAGGTCCACGACGCGGACGACGCGCGGGTCGACGGCGGAGATGTCCTGGGAGCCGTTGGTCTCGAGGAGGGTCTCGAAGCCGGCGTCGCAGAGGCGGCGGAGGAGCTCGAAGGCCGCCGGCTGGATCAGCGGCTCGCCGCCGGTCACCTCGACGCGGGGCACGGCCAGCTCGGCGACCTCCGCGAGCACGTCGTCGACGGCCATCTCCCGCCCGCCTTCCCAGGCGTAGGACGTGTCGCACCACGCGCAGCGCAGGTTGCACCCGGCGAGGCGCACGAACCCGCACGCCAGGCCCGCGCGCGTGCCCTCGCCCTGGATGGAGCGGAAGATCTCGCAGACGGTCAGAACGGCGGACATTGGGGGTATTCTAGGCGCTTGTCGGTGCTGCGCCGAGCCCACGGCCCGCTGGCCGTGGGCTTGGTAGGCGAAGCG
>CAZXOC010000384.1:1270-5799 GCA_964642165.1 uncultured Planctomycetaceae bacterium
CCTCCCCCAAGCCCACGGCCGGCGGGCCGTGGGCTCATGTGTGTTCACTCCCCCATCCTCCCGCCGGTTCGCGTACGATAGGGGCATGCGAAGCGCGTGGCTGTGGGTCATCCTGGCCGGGGGGGCGGCGCTGCGGGTGGCGCTGCTCATGCAGGCCGTCCACGCCGAAAAGCGGGCCTTCACGCCGGACTCGTGGGACTACTGGCATCTGGCCGGGCAGATGCGAGGGCAGACGCTCGTGCTGCCGGCGCCGCGCGACGGCCTGCCGTGGCCCCAGAAGCTGGAGCTGCCCGCGCGCTTCGGCCGCTCGGAGGAGGAGCCCGAGATCTTCCGGACGCCGGGCTACCCGGGCTTCCTCGTGGTCGGCTGGCTTCGTCGCCAGGCCGGGCCGGAGCTGCTGGGCGGCTGGCGGCTGGCCCTGGTGATCCAGGTGCTGATCGACGTGCACCTGATCGGCCTGACGTTCCTCCTGGGCCGGACGCTTGCCGGACGGGGTGCCGGCCTCGTCGCGGCGGCGCTGCAGGCGGTCAGCCCGCTGGCGATCGCCGCGAGCTGCCGGGTCCTGTCCGACAGCCTCTACGCCTTCCTGCTGACGGCCGCCGTGCTGCTGATGCTGCGCCACCTCCGCGGCGGCGGGTGGGCCTCGCTGGCGGCGTCGGCGGTCGTGCTGGCGGCGGCGAGCTACGTTCGCCCCGTCGCCCTGGCGATGGCCGGCGTCTTCGCGGTCGTGCTGCTGTTCGGCCGGCGCCGGTTCCGGCGGGCGGGTGCGTTCGTCGGCGTGACGGCGGCGCTGATCGCGCCGTGGGTCGTCCGCAACGCCGTCGTCGCCGACTACGTGGGCTTCTCCAGCGTCACGATCGACGGGCTGTACTACTTCTCGGCCGCGGAGGTCCTGGCGCGCGAGCAGGGCATCTCCCCCCAGCGGGCGCGGGCGCGGCTGCGGGAGGAGGAGCGCCGTCGGCACGAGGACATGATCAACGAAGCCGCCGGGGCGGTGGACGGCCTGGTGATCATGAAGGGCTCGGCCTACCGCCCGTTCGGCGTCAAGGACGTGGGTCCCGGCGTGCCGACGGGTCCGGCCAGTCAGCCCGCGGGCGGCCGGCGGGGCGACTTCGCCGTGCGCTACTTCGCCGCCGGACCGGAGCCGGGCGGCGGCGGGGCGCGCTACCGGCGCCGGCGGGCGCTGGAGATCATCGCCCGCCGGCCGTGGCTCTACGCCCGAATCCACCTGACCGGGTGCCTGGCGTTCTGGCTGCCGGGGGCGACGGACGTGCTGGAGATCGCCGGCCGCACCGCCGGCGGCAGGGGCACGCTGGCCGTCCTGCACCGCGAGGGGTTCCTCGCGGCCGCGAGGCACTACTTCGGCGGGGACGCCCTCGCGATGGCGCTGGCCGCCGGCATGGGGCTCGTCCTGCTGATCCGCTACGCCGGCGTGGTGCTCTGCGGGCTGTGGCGGGCGCGCGGTCGGCTGTCGGCGGCCGGCTGGCTGTGCCTCCTGCTGGTGGCGGCGGCGTTCCTGCTGCCGGGCCCGGCAGCCCACCCGCGCTTCCGCGTGCCGGTCGAGCCGATCCTGTCCGTGGCCGCCGCCGCCGGGTGGCTCGCCCTGATCGGCGCGTTTCGCCGGGTCCGCCGCGGCGCGGGGGATTAGTTGCCGCGGAGGATCTCGAAGTGGCGGGTGCCGAAGACGCGGGGGCGCCAGAAGCGGTCGATGGTGGGGGTGAAGGTGCTCATGGCGAGCACGGCCATGTAGCAGGGGATGGGCACGTCGAGGTAGAGCTGGGCCAGCATCGCCCCCGCGCCGCAGGCGGCCCCGAAGAGGACTTGCCCGCCGGTGGTGATCGGGCGGGAGGTCATCTCGGCCGAAACGATCAGGACGGCGAGCAGCATCTCGCCGCTGAGGAGCTGGTAGCTGATGTAGGTGAAGGCCACCCCGAGCCCCTCGCGGGTCAGGAGGGGCAGCCAGCACGTCTCGACGGTCTCGTTGGGCCCGGCGAGGAAGATGGGCCCGACGGCGGCGGCCAGCCACGCCGCGCCGAGCATCGCGAAGGGAAGCTGCCACTTGAGGTAGTTTCGGTAGATGAGGTACAGCCCGGCGACGGCGAGGAGGACGACGCTGGTCTCGCCGATGCCGCCCGGGCGGGCGCCGTACAGGAGGTTCTTGACGGGGGGCAGTTGGAGCAGGGCGGCAGGGCGGGCGTCGGGCAGGTCGCGCCGGCGGTAGGCCAGGGCGCCGAAGCCGGGCTCGCGGGGGCGTGTCAGGCCGCGAAGGATCCGCGTCGGCGGCGTCAGGAGGAAGGCCTCGGCGTCGGGCGGGGCGGGTTGGCCGGCCCAGGCGAGGGTGTCCTGGGCGTAGGCGCCCGCGCAGACGTCGCCGCGCAGGAGGTGGCTCTGGGCGAGGACGGGCTGGCGGCGGTACAGCGTTTCGGAGGCGACGGTCAGCTGCGTGGGGAACAGGACGGCCACGGCGAGGCGCCCGACGAGGGCCGGCTGCCAGAGGAAGTGCCCCACGCCGCCGAAGACGGCCTTGCCGACGATGATGGCGAACGCCCCGGCGACGATGGGCACGTACCAGGGCACGAACGCCGGCAGCGTCAGCGCCAGCAGGACGCCGGTGAGGACGGCGTGCGTCCTGCCCAGCAGCGCCGGGATCCGCGTGACGCGGTAGTAGAGCGTCTCGACGACCGCGCAGCTCGTGACGGCCAGCGCCGCCACCACGCCCGCCCGCCAGCCGAACAGGACCAGCCCGCCCGCCAGCGGCCCGCAAACGGCGAAGAGCGTCACCAGGAAGATCGCCCTCGCCCCCTCCGGCGCGCGGAGGAAGGGCGAGGCGGCCGCGCGAGGCAGCGCCTCGCCGCGATCCCTCCCGGGCGGCGGCCTCGTCCGATCGGCGGTCATGTCGGTTCGGCCTCCGGAGAGGCCGCGGCGCGGCGAAGGGTCCGCAGCCGCCGCTTCAACTGCTTGACGCGCTGCGACAGCGGCAGGCGCGCCGGGCACACGTAGCTGCACACACCGCACTCCACGCAGGCCGGAGCGCCCAGCCGCCGGGCACGCTGAACCAGCGACAGCTCGAACGCGTCGTTCAGGGCCGTCACGTTCAGCCGCGCCGGGCAGTGGTCCGTGCACCAGCCGCAGCGGATGCACGGCGTCGGCGTCGGCTGATCGAGGGACTCGAAGGCCAGCACCGCGCTGGTGGCCGGGGTGACGACGGCGCGGGCGTCGCAGGGAATGCCGCCCATGGCCCCGCCGTGCACGCGGGCGTCGCCGCGCGCGCCGACCAGCTCCGCGCAGGCCGCGCCGAAGGGCACCCAGAGGTTCCCCGCCTCGCTCGCCCGCGGGCCGGAGACCGTCACCACCCGCCCCGGGCGGCGCTGCCCGCAGGCGACCTGGAGGTAGACGCTCAGGCAGGTTGCGGCGGTGACGATCGCCGCGCCGACGGCCATCGGGCTCGCCCCCGGCGGGGTCTCGCGGCGCGTCAGCACCTTCGTCAGGATCGTGTCGGCCCCGATGGGGTACTTGTGGGGCAGGGCGATCTGGGTGACGCCGAGGCGTTCGGCGGCCTCGATGGAGTCGTTGTAGTAGCCGGTGCGGCGGCGGTCGGCGGCGAGGATCATGGCGCCGGCCCCCATCGCCCGCCCGAGGAGGGCGAGGCCCTCGACCACTTCAGCCCCGAACACGGCGAGGGCGCAGTGGTCGGCCGTCACGTAGGGCTCCTGCTCGAGGACGTTGGCGATGAGCGTGCGGCAGCGGCGGTCGCGCGCCCGGCGGAGCCACGGGGCCAGGGGCACGGGGCGGCGGCGATGCGTCGCCAGCCCGCAGGCCGCGATCCGGTCCACCAGCTCCTCGGGCGAGGCAGCCTGCCAGTCGAGGGTCCGCTCGGGCGGCTTGGCCAGCCGCGGCGTGGACAGGTCCGTCAGCTCGATGGCGGGCGACTCGACGAACGCGTCCCACAACGCGACGCGCACGGTGGCGAACGCCTCGACCCGGCCGTCCAGCGGGGCGAAGACATCGACCCCCGTCTCGTCGTCGGCGGTCGCCAGCCTCTGCCCGGCTTGGACGCGCTGGGCGATCCGGACGAGCGGGCGGGCCGGCGCGCCGCCGCAGGGCGCCAGCGGCACGCGAAGGCGCTCCAGCGCGCCGCACGGGCGGACCGGCTCGCGGAGGGTTCGCCCCTTCTCGTCGGGCAGGTCGATCCCGCCGGTGAACGTGCCGTAACGTCGCAGGAGCATGCGACGATGGTACGCCAACGCCCGGGGCGAATCCAGGCGCCCGGCCGGTGCGGAACCCCCCGCGGGCCTGGGCGTGGAGCTTCCGGGCGTTCGTGATGAGCGCCCCGCAGGGCGCCGACCTGCTGAAGGCCCGCAACTGGACCTGCACGAACCGCCTCCGCGATTTCCGCCTGGTTCAGCAGAGGGTAACACTTCCGCGCTGCGAGCACTCCTTCCGCCCCTCCGGGGCTCTGTTCATAAGGCTAGCATTGCCGGGGGCTTGCGCCCCCGGCTAAATCCTCTGCGCCCCCTCGGGGCGAAGAG
>CAZXOC010000385.1:0-5794 GCA_964642165.1 uncultured Planctomycetaceae bacterium
AACCCATGACCTCGTCCTTACCAAGGACGCGCTCTACCACTGAGCTACAGCAGCGGACGAGAGCCCGGCCTCTTCGCCCAACGCAGCCTCGGCATGGGTACACCCTCACCGTGGCCAACACTCGGATCGTTAAGTATAGGGAACGCAAAATCCCTGTCAAACGGAATCTTCGTCCGGTCGGCGTTTTTTCCGGCTCCGGTCCCTTCGCCGTATCGACCAGACGCGCCGCCTCCCGCAAGCCTATCGTTGGCCGCCGGCAGACGCCGCCGCTTCGCCGGCCTTCGCACAGGCCAGCGTGTTGCTCAGCAGCATGGCCACCGTCACCGGACCGACCCCGCCCGGCACCGGCGTGATCGCCCCCGCCTTGCCCTTGGCGCCCTCGAAGTCCACGTCCCCCACCGTTCGGGTAAGGACTTGCCCCTGCTCGTCCGTCAGGGGATTGCCCTCGTCGTCGAAGCCCTTGGGGATGTAATTCGTCGCCACGTCGATGACGACGGCGCCCTCGGCCACCATGTCCGGGCGGATCAGCGGGCCCAGGTCCGGCAGCTCGACGTCCTCCCCGGCCGCCTTCCGGCGGCTGTAGCGCTCCCAGCGGGTCTGCGACAGGCCGGTCGCGGCCACGAGCACCTCGGCGCGGCGCGTGTGGGCCGCCAGATCCTTTGTCCTGGAATGACATACGGTTACGGTTGCCGAGACGTCCACGTGCTCCAGCATCAACGCCATGGGCTTGCCCACGATGGTGCTCCGCCCGACGAGGACGGTCTCCTTGCCCGACAGGTCCGGGCAGGCCCGCTGAAGCAGCTCCATCGCCGCCTTCGCCGTGCACGGCGCGACCATCCCGCCGCCGGTGACCAGCCGCCCCATGTTCTCCGGGTGCACCCCCTCGGCGTCCTTGCCCGGGCAGATCGCCTGCTGCGCCGCCGCGGCGTCGATGCCCCGCGGCAGCGGCATCTGGAGGATCACGGCCGACACCCCCGTGTCGCCGTTGAGCTGCCTGATCTGCCCCAGCAGCTCGGCCTGCGAGGTCGGCTCCGGCAGCGCCATCAACTCGTACTCGATGCCGGCCGATTCGCAGCGGCGGGCCTGCATGTTCGCGTACCACCTGGCCGCCTCGTCCTGCCCGACCAGCACGGCCACCAGCCGCACCCGGCGCCCGGCGGCCTTCAGCTCGGCCACCTCCGCCGCCACGTCCTGCCGGATCTCCTTCGCCACCGCCTTGCCGTCGAGGATCTGTGCTGCCATCACCTAATCCCGTGTTCCGAACCGATCGAGTGCGTCCATGACCGCGGCCGCCGCGGACCCGTCCAGCGTGCCTTGCCGGCGGGCGAGTGTCACGGTGTACCTGCCCAGCGCAGCGTACACGGCCCGCAGCGGCTCGTCCGTCCGGCTCATCGCCTCGCCATGGCGGCGAATCGTCGCCGCGTCGCCCCGCGCGATGGGCCCGGTCAGCGCGCCGGGCGGACCCAGGGCCATCGCGTTGTCCACCGTGGCCCGCACGATGGGCTCGACGGCCGCCATCCACGTCGGGCCGTCCACGCCGGCCGACGCCGCCACCGCCGACGCCGCGTCCAGCAGCGCCACCAGGTAGTTGCAGGCCATCACGGCCGCGGCGTGGTACAGGGCCTTGCCGCCGGGGTCGATCCGGACCGCCCTCGCGCCGACGGCCTCCGCCAGGCGCTCCAGCACGCCGGCTGCCTCCTCGTCGCCCTCGCAGAAGCAGTACGCCCCCGCCAGCCGCGCCATCGCCGCCTCGACCGTCGGAAACGTCTGGAGCGGGTGCATCGAGCCGACGGCACAGCCGCACCGCGCGCGGGCGGGCGCCAGGATCTCGCGATCCCACGCGCCGCAGCAGTGGGCGACGACGGCGCCTCGGGCGAACGCGCCGGCGGCGGCCAACTCCTCACAGACGGCCGCCACGGCGTCGTCCGGGACGGTCAGGAGCACGAGCTGCCCGGCGGCGGCCGCCTCCGCCGGCGTGCAGACCCGAACGTCCCCGCCGATGGCCTCGGCGGCGCCCTGCGCCCGCCCGGGCGAGCCGCCGGCAACGGCCACGACGCGCCAGCCCGCCCGAGCCGCCAGCGCACCCAGCGCCGTGCCCACCTTCCCGGGGCCGATGATCGAGATCTTGGGTCCTGCGATCATGCTCCTGTCGAAGACGCGGGCGCGGGCCCCGCCGATCGGAAGCCTACCGCCGCCCCGGCGCCGAAGTCAAGCCGCCCCGCCGGCTCGGCGAGGCGCTTTGGGCTTGACTTGCGCCCCCGAGCCGCTATGTTCCGCCATGCATAGCGCTCGACGCCGCGAGCCGGCGGCACGCGGAACCGACAGCAGCAACGGGAGGAGCTCATGCGCAAGAGACGGGGCATCTGTGCGGCCGTGGCGACCGTCGTGCTGCTGGCGGCGGGGCCGGTCGAGGCGGCCTTCACGCCGTGGGACCCACTGCTCGACGAGGCCTGGATCTGCTACGACCGGGACGATCCGAAGCTGACGGTCCACACCGTCAACGCCGGCGATTACGAGCTGGGCTTCGACCAGGCGAAACTGAGCAACGACGGCGCCCGCGGGATGAACGCCCTGAGGTTCGGCCACGGCGGCCAGAAGACCGGCCACCTCGTCTCGAGCGATCTCGCCGGCAGCTTCGAGGCGTGGAACACCGGGGGCAAGCACTACTCGGACGTCCTGCTGCTGGTGGCCGTCCACGCGGCCGACCTGCCGCCGGACTTCGCCTTCACGGTCAACAAGGAAGGCGACGCCCCCAGCCGCATCGACCGCGGCGGCTTCGGCTACTACGACCCGGTCTCGCTCGAGTACCAGTGCGGCCGCCCCACCGGGCTGTACCCGTCGGTGACCGACCCGCCGGGCGAGCCGCTGAGCTACCGCTTCGACGCCGGGTGGGTGACGATCTTCGCCATCGACGGCCTGCACCTGGGCGAAGCGACGCCGTCGGTCGGCATCGACTACGCCTTCGAGAACCTGCCCGGCAGGGCCGTCTTCAGCCTCTACGGACAGCTCGGGGGCACGGAGTGGATCCGCCACACAAACCGCGCCCTGGTGGACCACAACGACCCCGCGGCGCCGATTTCCACCTTCGAGGTCGTCCCGGAGCCCGCCACGCTGCTCCTCCTGGCGTGCGGGGCCGCCGGCGTCCCGTTCAGGAGACCGCCTTGGAGACGCCGCACCCGACAGCCCGTGTAGCGTGTCGGCGTGTCCGGCCGGCGTTCACGCTCACGGAGCTGCTGGTCTGCGCGGCGGTGATCGCCCTGCTGGTCTCGATGACCGTGCCGTACTTCGGCCGGGCGCGGGAGAAGGTGCGGCTGACGATCTGCAGGTCCCACTTGCGGAACGTCGGCGTGGGGCTGACGGCGTACGTGGCCCGGAACGACTCGCACCTGCCGGTCGCCGAACAGCTCGACAACCCGCAAGGCGAGCTGCTCGGGGCCCTGCTCGGCAGCTACGTCGGCGAGGCGGAGAGCTTCTACTGCCCCAGCGAGACGAAGGAGGACCTGCGGTTCTCCCCGGAGAACCTCGACGCCAACCGCATCGGCTACTTCTACTTCTGCTGCCGCCGCCCCACGCGCAACCGCGGCGTGAGCACCTTCCTGCGATGGGACGTGGAGTACCCGCGGCTGCTGGACACGCGGATGCCGCCGGAGACGTGGGTGATCAGCGACGCCTGGTTCGGCGGCGAGCCCACCGCCCACCGCTGGTACCCCAAGGGCGTGAACTACCTGACGCTGGGCGGGGACGTGCGGATGATCGAGCACCGGCCCCGCGCAGCCTTCCGGTGACGTGCACGGACCCATGACGACGATCCTGATCGGCCTCGACGACACGGACAGCGCCACCAGCCGCGGGACCGGCTACCTCGCGCGCGAGCTGGTCAAGGCGCTCGTGGAGCGCGGGTTCGCGCCCCTCGGGGTGACCCGCCACCAGCTCCTGCTGGACCCCCGCATCCCCTACACGTCGCACAACAGCAGCGCGTGCGTCGCCGTGGAAGCCGACAACGGGCTCGACGGGGCCGGCGCGGCGTTCGGCTTCGTCGCCGATCGCGCCGCGGAGGGGTCCGACCCGGGCGTGTGCGTCGCGCCGGCAGACGCCGTCGCTGAGGCGGTGACGGAGTTCGGCCGGCGCGCCGCGTCGCGGATCGTGACCATGCCGGAGGCCGCTGCGCTGGCCGACGCCGCCGGACTCGACCTCCGCCCGCTCGGCGGGACCGGGCTGGGAATCATCGGGGCCCTGGCCGCCGTGGGCTTGCGGGCCGGCGGCGGCGATGGTAGGTTCATTGACCTGCCGGGCCTGCGGAGCCTGCCCGACCGCGTGGCCCCGTCCGACCTGAAGGAACTCGGCATTCGCCTGGACTACCGCGGCGGCCGCGATACGAGACCAAACGACGCCTACGACACGCTCGGGTGGGTCCGCCCGAGGCTGATCGGCCACCGACCCGTTCTGCCCGTGCAATGGGACGAGGAGCGAGATGCCTGGATCCCTGTCGACCGGAAGCGAAGTCGGCCGTTGGAGTAGGCTCGCCCGGGCCGCGCAGCTCCGGTCGCTGGCGGGCTGCACGGCCGTCGGCGTCCTGGCGGGCGTCGCGATGGCCCACGCGCGTCTGCACCTGGGGCTGCCCGGGCACAAGGCGCTGTTCTGGATGATCCCCATCCTCGTCGCGCGGCTGCTGTACCGCCACCGCGTCGGTGCGACGGCCGGGGCGTGTGCGGCGGCCGGAGCATCCCTGGCGCTTGGCGGGAACCTCGCCGGCGGCGTGCTGTTCGTCCCGCTGGTGGCCCTCGCCGGGGGGTTGCTGGACGCGGCGGCGGCGTGGGGCGAACGCCGCGCGCTGCCCGTGGCAATGCGGATCGGCCTGATGGGCGCCGCCGGGGCCGCCGCGAACGTCCTCTGCGCCGCCAAACGCCTGCTGACCCCGCAACTCAACGCCCACGCCCTGCTCGGCCTGAGAGGCCTGCCCGCCCAACTGCTCAGCTACGCCCTCTTCGGCCTGCTGGCAGGCCTGACCGCCGCCGCCGTCGCCGCCGCGGCCACGGCCGCCCGCCGGGCACACCGGCGACGAAGCCCCGCCCGGCCGGACTGATCCGTCCGTCTCGCTTCCGCAACCGGCGCAACCTGGGGCATCCTGCCCTGCCACGGTCACGCCGGCGCCTTCCGGCGCCAGGCGGACGGCCGTGGCGCGGCCGATGCCCGAGGCCCCGCCCGTGATCAGCGCCGCTCGCCCCTCGAATCGCCCCACCACCGCGGCCTCGTGAACTCGACGTGCTACGGCAGGCCGCCGCCGGGATCGGTCCGGCTGGGCCGCTCATCGGCGCGGCTGTCGCCGTCGGTGGCCGAGGGCGAGACGAACGACTGCCAGTACTTCCGGTAGCCGGTGGCGTCCACGTCGAGCTTCGCACAGCCGCCCGGGACGAGGAGGCTCGCCACGGCAAGCCCCGCGGCGGCCAGGCACCTCGCGAGCCGCTTCGGCTGACTGCATTTCGGTGCTGTCATGTGCGGTTCTCCTGCCTCCCCGGCCGAGGCCGTCCCGGCCGCCTCGCCGGGGCGAGCCGGCTCATCGGCCCAGCCGCCCTACGCGTCATCGGCATTCGGCCCGCTCGTGCGCCGGCCTTTCGGCACCGGTCGGCACCGGGCCACTCGGGACTCGCCGCCGACCCCGAGACTACCCGCCCGCGCCCCCGGCCGCAACGCCCGGGCTCAGCGATTCCTCCGCAGCACGAGCATCGTCACGTCGTCCTGCTGGGCGTGCGCGCGGTAGTCCCGGACCGACTGCACGACCCGCTCGCAGAGCTCT
>CAZXOC010000386.1:0-5790 GCA_964642165.1 uncultured Planctomycetaceae bacterium
CCATCTCGAAGAACACCGTCGGCTCGGTGTACGTGTAGCTGATCGACGCGCAGTCCTGGTTGACCGCCGCCGTGACGATCTGCTCGGGGCTGGCCGCCTGCCCGCGGATCTGCGGCCCCAGCCGCGGCGACTGGGAGATCTGCCAGTTCTGGCAGAACTCGCACTGGAAGTTGCACCCGGGCGCGGCGATCGACAGGCTCCGCGTGCCGGGCAGGTAGTGGAACAGCGGCTTCTTCTCGATCGGGTCGACGTGCACGGCCACCAGCACGCCGTACGTCAGCGTCTTGAGCCGCCCCGCGACGTTCTGGCGGACGCGGCACAGCCCGTACTTGCCCGCCGCGATCACGCACCGGTGCCCGCACAGCTCGCAGCGCACCTTCTGCCCGTCCAGCGTCTCGAACAGCATCGCGTCGTGGGCTTCGGCCATCGCGCAACCTGCCTTTCCCTGCACCCCGCGCGGGGGCGCCGGCCTTCAGCATATCCCCCGGGCGCGGCCAGACCCAGCCCGCAGGAGCGTGGCACTATCTCAGTCGCATCGCCCAGCCGGCGAGCCAGAGCGTCACGGCCGCGGCCACGAGCAGCGGCCAAAGCTCGACCACGTGACCGATCAGCTCGGCGGCGGGAAGCGGCGCGGCGGCGACGGCATCGGCCGGGGGCTGTTTCGGCCGCCCGGCGCCGAGCCCCACGAGGCTGACGGCCCGCAGCGCCCCGCCGTCGTCGCGGAAGACGCCCGGCCAGGGCAGCGGCCCCAGACCCGCGCCGCGCCCCCCGCCGCCGGCCAGGCGGCGCCACCGCGCATCCCGCGGCGCACGGCGAGGCGGCAGGTAGTCGTAGGTGGCCTCGGCCCGGCCCGGCGGGGCGAGCCATCGCACCGCATTGGCCAGGAACACGACCAGCGTCTCGGACATCGCGAGGTCGGTGTTGTCGGCGCTCAGCTCGAAGGCGACGTAGACCCGCGGCGCCCGGGCCGGCGCCAGCTCCCCCGGCTCGTTGCGGAGGATGAACGCCTCGCTTCCGTCCGACACGAGCACCTTCAGCGGCGTGCTGCCGGTGCGCATCCACGGCCGGACACGCCACACCGCCGTCGCGGCGAGGTCGACGCGGCGCATGACGGGGTCGTCGGCCGCCACGTCCGCGCCGGCCAGCACGACGGCCCTGCGCGTCTCGCCCCGCCGCCAGCCGGGCGGGTCCGTCGGCGGGTCGATCACCAGCGCGGGCTTGCCCGCGGGCGGCGCGGCGCGGTTGGCGAAGACGAGATCGGCGTCGCGCGCCTCGGCGACCTGCACAAGCGTCTCGTCGGCCTGGATGAATCGCCGCAGGACCGGCTCGTCGGAGCCGACGATCGCGACGGCCCGCCTCCGGGCCGACGTCCGCGCCAGGAACGCCGTGGCGAGCGGCGAAGGCGCATCCACGTCGACCGACAGGCCCAGCGCCGCGACCGCGGGAAGCTCGCGAACCAGCTCGAACCTGGCCCCGGGCTGCACCTCGACCGGCCACCGCGCCAGCTCCCGCCACGGTGCGGCGCCGCCGGCGCCGGGCGCTTCGGCGCGGACCCAGGTGCGCTGCATCCGGCTGCGCTGGTTCCGCAGGGCGAGGAACAACTGCACGCTGCCGCCGGGCAGGGGCGCGGCGCCGACGGCGTCGAACGTCACGGCCGGGAGGCGCCCGGGCAGCTCGATCACGCTGATGCGTGGCCCGCCTTGCACGCCGGTGCCGGCGGCGACGAAGAGGTACGTGTGCTGGACGTCGGGGTCGGGCGCCGGCATGGCCAGCTCCTCGGCGCGGACGGGCAGCAGCGGGACGGTCGCGAGGGCCCGCCGCGCCTCGTCCGGGCGGAGGTACGTCCCCGCCCCGCCCAACATCATCGGGCGCAGCAGTTGGACGCGGTCCGCGGCGCCCAGGCGGTCGAGCAGCGCCGCCGCCGTGCCGACGAGCTCGCGCCGGTCCAGCTCGGCCGACGCGTAGACGCCGACGGCCACGCGCCGCCCGGGGGCCTCGGCGTACCACCCCGGGCGGGCCAGGCCGACGACGGCGGCCGCCGTGCCGGCAAGCAGCAGCGCCCAACTCGCCGTCACGCGCCGGCTCGAGCGGCGCGCGGAACGGTCGAGGGCGTCCAGCGCCTTCTGCCAGAGGGACAGGCTGCCCACGACGGCCAGCCGCCGGCTGGGGCGGAACAGCGCCCAAGCGGCCACCGCGGCGACCAACAGCAGTCCCAGCAGCCACCCGGGGTGGTGAAAGAGCATGGCCGCTCGCTTCAGAAGCGTCCCAGCCGCCGCTCGATGAGGAGCTTCCGGATGAGGATGTAGCGCCGCCGCTTGTAGTGCGTCACGAGGCCGGAGATGCGAAGCACGCGTTCGCCGCCGATGCCGCGCGTCTCCGCGAGGCGCCGGGCCTTGGCGAGGAAGCCGCACGGCAGCACGCGGATGGGGGGCTCCTGGAGCGTGTTGTCGGCCTCGAAGCAGGCGGCGCACCACGACCCGACCGGCTCGGGGCGGATGCGGACAAGGCGGTCGACGACCATGCCGCCGCGGTCGGCGGGCAGCGGCTTGCCGGCCCCCGGCGCGACGGACGGCGCTTCCGCCGGGCGGGGCCGGACCGGCACGACGGGTACGGGGCGGCCGGCCTTGTCCTTCAGCAGCTCCTGGAGGATGTCGTTGCTGGTCGGCTCGGCTCCGCCCCCGGTGGCCGGGCGGGACGTGGGCGCGCCGCTGCCCGAACCGCCCTTCGGGGGCGGGCTTGCCGGCTTGGAGGACGGCCCGTGCGCCGCCGCCGGCGCGGCCGGGAGGACCGTCGCCTTCGTCAACAGCAGGTACGCGTGGCCGTCGTAGACGGTCGTCTCGCCGGAGACGCGGAAGCGCACGGCCGGCGACCGGGCGACCTGCGCCTCCATCTGCTCGAGCAGTTGGTTGGGCAGGGCCCGCCGGGGCGCCTCGTCGGTCCGCTCGGGTTCGGGGAGGAAGCGCAAGACGAACCACCCGTCTTTTCCCTCGTACGCCAGGCGGGCCTGACGGTCGACGACCATGCTGCCCTCGACGGGCAGCACGACGGGCGCCTTGCGCGGCGCGACGCCGGTCGGCGGGGTCAGGGGGACGTCGGGCTTGTCGAGGAGCATGCGGCTGAGCGGTTGGGCGGCATCGGGGGCGGCCGGCCGGCTCGGCGCGGTCGTCGGCCGCTTGGGGTCGGCCGCCGCGGCCGCCGCCAGCGCGAGAACCACGCCGCATGTCCACGTGCCGGGTCGAATGGGGGCACCTCGTCTCTGCCGCCGGGAGCGCGTTTCGCTGTCCCTGTCGGCCCGTGCTCCTATTCTACGCCAGCCACCTGTCCGGAGGAAAGGGTCCGGCCAGCTCCTCCGGACGGCGGATCACCGAGATGACCCGCTCGCTTCGCGGGCGTGCGGCGGCCATGAGGTCGATCACCGGCCGCCAGAACTCGCCCAGGCAGACCAGCGGGCGGCGCGGCATGAGGCCCTTGCAGAGCCTCTCCCAGACCCACGCCAGCTCGACGAGCGTGCCCGTCGCGCCCGGCAGGACGAGCCAGCCGCTGCTCCCGAGCTCCACCAGGCACTGCACGCGCTCGGCGAGGCTCGCGGTGGTGACGACGTGTTGGACGTAGCGATTCGGCCGGGCCTTCCACACGGAGCAGACGACGCCCATGGCCGCACCGCCGGCCTCGACGGCGCCGCGGGAGACGGCCTCCATCGTCCCGCCGTAGCCGCCGTTCGCCACGAGGTAGCCGAGCCGGGCCAGCTCGCCCCCGGCGGAGCGAGCCTGCTCGTAGGCCTCCTCGCCCTCGCGCGGGCCGGACGAGCCGAAGACCGCCACGACGCGCTCGTCGGCCCGGCCCATGCTACGCCCCGCCCTCGCGCGCGAGGTTCAGCAGTCCGCCGGCCGCCAGGACCTTTCGCTGGCGCGGCGCGAGCTGCACGCGGCCCGCGAAGTCGAAGCCCTTCGTCGCGTTGTGGACGGTCACCGTCTCGGCGGCCCCAACCGCCTCGGCCGTCCCCGCGATCGTCAGCTCGTCGGCCAAGTCGATCCGGTCGTAGTCCTCCGGGCGAGTGAAGGTCAGCGGCAGGATGCCGAAGTTGACCAGGTTGGCCTGGTGGATCCGCTCGATGGCCTTGGCGAGCACGACGCGGACGCCGAGGTACATGGGGCACAGGGCGGCGTGCTCTCGGCTGGAGCCCTGCCCGTAGCTGTCGCCGGCGACGATGACGCCGGCCCGTCCGGCGCCCTGGCCGACCTGCGCGCGCTGGGCGAACGTCGGCTGGTCGGGGTCGTTGAGGCTGTCGAAGACGTACTTGGCGTACTCCGGCACGTTGGAGCGGAACTTGAGCAGCGCCCCGGCCGGCATGATGTGGTCCGTGGTGACCTTGTCGCCGACCTTGATCAGCACCTCGCCGAGGAGCGGGTCGGGCAGCTTCTCGCCCCGCGGGGGCTTGACGATCGTCGAGGCGCGGACGATTTCCGCGCGGGCGGCCTCGTCCTCCGGCAGCGGGGACTGCAGCATCGAGTCGTCCGTGGGGAAGGCCCGCGGAGCGCCGATCGCCGCAGGCGCGATGCCCAGTCGCTCGCCCAGGGCGCGGGGATCGGTGACCTCGCCGGTCAGCGCCGCGGCGACGGCCGTCTCCGGCGAGACCAGGTACACCCGGTCGTCCCTCGTGCCGGACCGGCCGCAGAAGTTGCGGTTGAAGGTTCGCAGGCTCACGGCCCCCTCGCCCGGAGAGAAGCCCATCCCGATGCACGGCCCGCAGCCGCACTCCAGCACCCGCGCCCCGCTTCGCACCAGGTCGGCCAGCGCGCCGTTGTCGGCGAGCATGGCCAGGACCTGCCGGCTGCCGGGGGCGATGCCCATCTCCACGCCCTCGTGGACGCAGCGCCCCTTCAGCGCCGCCGCGACGAGCATCAGGTCCTGGAAGCTGGAGTTCGTGCACGAGCCGACGACGACCTGGGCGACCTTCGTGCCGGCCAGCTCCGCGACGCGCGAGACGTGGTCCGGGCTGGGCGTGCCGGCGGCGAGCGGCTCGAGCGCCGACAGGTCGATCGCGATGCGGTCGAAGCCCACCTCGACCATGCCGTCGTCGTCGGGCTCGGAGACGGTCACACCGACGCCGCCGCGGCGGAGGTTCTCGATCGTCCTCGCGTCGCGCTCGACGTGGTGGCGCTTGGTGACGCGGTCGCCGGCGGCGCCCTCATCGGCCTCGAGCGGCCGGTACGCCTCCCCGCGCCCCTGCGCCTCGAGGAACTGGCGCGTGACCTCGTCCGACGGGAAGACGCTGGTCGTCACGCCCAGCTCGGCGCCCATGTTGGTGCAGGTCGCGCGCGCCGGCACGGGCAGCGAGGCGACGCCCTCGCCGAAGTACTCGACCACGCCGCCGACGTTGCCCCGCGTCGTCAGGATGCTCAGCAGCTTGAGGACGACGTCCTTCGCGGCGACCCAGGGCCCGAGGCGCCCGGTCAGCTCCACGCCGATGACGCGGGGGCAGGGGGTGTAGAACGCCCCGCCTCCCATGGCGACGGCGACGTCCAGCCCGCCGGCGCCGATGGCGAGCATGCCCATCCCGCCGGCGGTGGGCGTGTGGCTGTCGCTGCCCAGGAGCGTGGCGCCCGGGCGGGCGAAGCGCTCCAGGTGAACCTGGTGGCAGATGCCGTTGCCCGGGCGCGAGTGCCACGCGCCCACCTTCCGCGCGATCGACTGGAGGTACAGGTGGTCGTTGTGGTTCTCGGGCCCGAACTGGGCGAGGTTGTGATCCACGTAGCTGACGGACAGCTCGGTGCGGACGCGCGGCACGCC
>CAZXOC010000387.1:0-5781 GCA_964642165.1 uncultured Planctomycetaceae bacterium
CGGTCTTCGCCAACATCATCCTCGCCGACGAGATCAACCGCACGCCGCCGAAGACCCAGGCCGCCCTGCTCCAGGCCATGCAGGAGTACCACGTCACCGCCGGCGGCAGCCGCTACGACCTCGAGCTGCCCTTCTTCGTGCTCGCCACACAGAACCCCATCGAGCAGGAGGGCACCTACCCCCTGCCGGAGGCCCAGCTCGACCGCTTCATGTTCATGGTGATGGTGGACTACCCCTCCCTGGACGAGGAGCGCCTCATCGCCAAGACGACCACGATGGAGACCAAGGCCGAACCCGAGCAGGTGCTGCTGGCGGAGGACATCCTGGCGCTCCAGCGGATCATCCGGAAGATCCCCGTCAGCCAGCACGTCGTGGACTACGCGGTGGACCTGACGCGCGCGACGCGCCCCGACGACCCCACGGCCACCGACTTCGTCAAAAACTACCTCACCTGGGGCGCCGGCCCCCGCGCCGCCCAGTACCTCATCCTCGGCGCCAAGAGCCGGGCGCTGCTGCACGGGCGGTTCAACGTCTCCTGCGAGGACGTCCGCGCCGTGGCCCATCCGGTCATGCGGCACCGCATCTTCACCAACTTCAACGCGGACGCCGAGGGCGTCACGCCCGACCAGCTCATCGACATGCTTCTCCGGGCCGTCCCCGAGCCCCAGGTCGAGGACTACAAGGCCCAACCCGCCGAGGAGCAAGCCTAGGCGTCCCGGCCGGCGCGTCGCCCGCGCCGCCGCTTGCATTGGCGCGTCGATCCCCTAAGCTGTCCGGAGGACCCCTCGGGGCGCCCCCGGCCCCGGGCGGCGGACCGCGGCTGGGAGATCCATGAAGACAGTCCTGATCGTCGGTGATTCGATCGCCATGGGCTACGCCCCGCTGGTTGCCGAGGCGCTGGCCGGCGAGCTGGCCGTCCGCCGCAACGACGGCAACGCCGGCGACAGCGCCCACCTGCTGGAGCACCTGCCGGACTACCTCGACGCCGCCGGCGAGGCCGACCTCGTCCACCTCAACTGCGGGCTGCACGACGTCAAGACGCCCTTCGGCTCCGAGCGGCGGCAGGTGCCCCTGGAGGACTACCGCACGAACCTCGCGGAGATCGTCACCCGCCTCGTCTACCGGCGGCGAACCGTCGTCTGGGCGACGACCACGCCCGTGCTGCACGCGCGCCACCACGCGGTCAAGGGCTTCGATCGCTTCGAGGCCGACGTCCGCGAATACAACGCCGCCGCGGCGGAGATCGTCGCCGCCGCCGAGATCCCCACGAACGACCTGTACGCCGTCATCCAGGCCGCCGGGGTGGCGGCGTGCCTCGGACCGGACGGGGTCCACATGACCGACGCGGGCAACGCCGCGCTGGCCGGCGCCGTCGCGAGCGCCGTCCGAGAGCACATCGAGAGGGCACCGTGAGGCGACGACCGGCAGCGCTTGTGACGTTCCTGCTTCCCGCGGCCGCGGCGCTCGGCCAGACGCCCCCCGCGCCGTCCCCCCAGGTCGACCCGCGAACGCCGTACGGCTACCTCGCCAAGATGCTCCGGGACGCCAAGACCGCCAACCCGACGCTGGCGGCCCTTCGAAGCACCGGCGACAAGGACCTGGCCCCGCTGTTCGCGGCCATGACCCGCAGCGGCGAGAAGAAGCGGCGGATGTTCGGCGTGCTGGCCGTCGCCGACCTGGTCGGCAAGGACGCCGCCGACGTGCTCCTGGAGCGGGTGAACGCCGACCCGGCCATGGCGATCCGCGCCGTGGCGCTCAGCCGACTGGTCGACCTGGAGGCCCTGTCCGCCGCGCAGCTCGCCCAGGCGCTTCGCGTGCCCGACGAGAACGTGCAGTGCCTCGCCGCGCGGGCGCTGGTCGGCTGCGGGCAGGCCGAGATCGCCCAACCCCACCTCGTGCGGCTGGCGGGATCGAAGGACGTCACGACCTCGTCGCTGGCGAGCATGTGCCTCCTGGGGCTCGGACGGCGCGACCGGGAGCCGGCCCTCCGCAAGGTGGTGCGCGACCCGAACACCGACGCGAAGCTGCTGGGGCTGCTGCTGCGCCAGGTCGAGACGCAGAAGATCACCAGCGCGATCCCGCTGGCGCTTCACGTGGCCGCCGCGCCCGGGACGCCGACGGCCCTGAGGGTCCAGGCCTACCGGACCGTCTCGAACATCTCCTCGCTCGGGGCCGTCACGCTGCGCGACACGATCGCCCGTTCGACCAACATGGCCCTGCGGGTGCGACTGCTGAAGATGCTCGCCGTGCGCCCGGACGCCGGGCCGCACCTCAAGATGCTGACCGCCGGCGCCACGCCGGTGGCGGTGCTGGCGCGATTCGAGCTGGCGCGGCGGACGGGCGGCGCGACGGCGAGTTCCGCCGTCGTGACGGCCGTCGCGCTGGGGCACCCCGTCGTCATCGCCTACGTCCTCGACCGCGCCGCCAAGGACATCGAGGCCCACGGGCCGAAGGCCGGCTACTACGTGCCCGCCCTCCTGCGGATCATCCGGAGCGTCGATCCCCACCCCGTGCGGATGCGGAAGGAGCACTACCTGGCCGCCGGGGCCGCCACACGCCTGCTCGAGCTGGGCACGCCCGCGGCGCTGGGCGGACTGAAGGAGCTGCTGGCCGGCAAGGCGACCGCCGTCACCCAGGCGACCGCCGCCGGGCTGCTTCGCGCCACGAACGTCGCCGCCTGCGACCTCGTCCGCCCGCTGCTGAGCCGCCCCTACGAGGAGCTGGCCAACGACGCGGCGCTGGCGCTGGGGCACTTCGGCGACCCGGGCGCGACGGCGCGGCTGACGCGGATCCTCGCCGGCCAGGAGACCCACCCGCCCACGCTGGTCGTGCTGTCGAGCTGGTACCTCCTGAAGATCGCCAAGCAGACCCAGCCGGCGGCGACGCACCTGGCGAAGCTCATCCAGTAGCGCCGGCCCCGCCGCCGGGCACCCCGTGGGGCAAATCCCCCCATCCCGTCCTCTCGGCGGGCACGCCGTGCCCTGCCCCGGCGCCGGTGCCCCCGGCGAGCCCAAGGGCCTCCAATCCACAAGCCCTATCCGGAGATTGGCTTGTGCACGGAGTCCGGCCCGCCCGCACCGGCGCGGACCCGGTGGCACGGCATATGCAACTTTCCCGGCGATGGGCCCAGGGCCCAGGAAAGGAAGGGCATCATGGCTGCTGGCTATACCTGGACACGCTGTTCCGCTTGCGGGGCGATCATGCCCCTGTCTCACGGACCTCGCGGCAAGAAAGAACCGATCCTCCCGGCTGGCATTCTTCCGCCCGCCACCCGGGCGCTGCGGGCCATGCGCCGGATCCCGATCCGGAGCTTCCCGGAGCAGTCCCGGGTACGGGTCCTCCGCCTCGGCGATCGGGCGGCAGGGACGCGCAGGTCCTTCGCCGGTGTCCCGGAGCCGGGATCCCTGCCGGCCGGGGAAGACCCATAGACGACACCCCATGACGCCGCGCCGCGCCCCCGCGCGGCGACCGCCTCGAAGGCCGCGGAAGGCCCGGCCGCTACGTTCTCTCCCGGTAGCGGGCCGGGTCTTCCGCACCCGCGGCCGCGAAACCGGCCAGGCGCAGCCGACACGCGTCGCAGTGGCCGCAGGCGGCGCCGTCCTCGCCCGGGTCGTAGCAACTGTGCGTCAGCGAGTAGTCCACGCCCAGCGACAGGCCGGTGCGGATGATCTCGGCCTTGGTCCTGTGGATCAGGGGGGCGTGGATGCGGAACTCGCCTCGGCCTTCGACGGCCGCGGCGGTCGCCACGTTGGCCAGCCTCTGGAAGGCCTCGACGAACTCGGGCCGGCAGTCGGGGTAGCCGCTGTAGTCGATGGCGTTGACCCCGAGGAAGATGTCGAACGCCCCCAGGACCTCCGCGCAGGCCAGCGCGACGCTCAGGAAGATGGTGTTGCGCCCGGGGACGTAGGTGACGGGGATGTCGCCGGTGTCCGGGCGGTCCTTCGGCACGCCGATGCGATCGGTCAGGGCGCTGCGCCCGAAGCCGCCCTCCGCGCTGAGGTCGATTCGCACGACCCGGTGGTCGGCAGCGCCCAGGGCGGCGGCCACCCTCCGCGCGGCGTCCAGCTCGAAGCGGTGCCGCTGGCCGTAGTCGAAGCTCAGCGCATGGCAGGCGAAGCCGTCGCCGCGCGCGATCGCCAGCACCGTCGCCGAGTCCAACCCGCCCGACAGCAGCACCACCGCCGCCTTGCCGCCTCCTTCGGCCATGGGCACCACGCTACCCGCCTTTACGGGCCTAATCAATCGATGTATGCTGCGTGTATCCGTTGTCCGCGGGCCGGCGCTCGCGGCAGCCTTCAGGACGACACCGTGGCCGAATTGGAGACATTCGACAACCCCCACCCGCACCGCGACTACGTCATCCGGCACGTCGCGCCGGAGTTCACGTCGCTCTGCCCCCGCACCGGGCAGCCGGACTTCGGCACCGTCGAGATCGAGTACGTCGCCGACAGGCTCTGCGTCGAGCTCAAGAGCCTCAAGCTCTACCTCCAGGGCTACCGCAACGTCGGCGTGTTCTACGAGGACGTGATCAACCGCATCCTCGACGACCTCGTCGCCGCCCTCAAGCCCCGGCGAATGACCGTCACCGGCACGTTCAGCCCCCGCGGGGGCATGCGCTCGACCGTCACGGCCGAGTACCGAGGCGACCCGGCCCGATGAGCCCGCGCCGCGTCGCGATCGCGGTCGTCTGCCTGGCCGGCGCGCTCCTGGCGGCGCTGGTGGTCCGGGCGATCCTGTCGCGGCCGGAGCCGGGCGCCCTGGTGGGCCGGACGGTCTTGCCGAAGGGCATCATGGGCACGCGCTGCACCCTGACGGCCGTGACGCCCCAGGCGCACGCGGACCGCGCGGCCGAGGCCCTCCAGCGTGCCGAGAACGCCCTCCGCGGCGTCGAGCACCGCATGAGCACGTACGTCGAGCTGTCGGAGCTGTCGCGGCTCAACGCCGCCCCCGCCCGACGCGTGGTGAGGCTCTCGCCCCAGACGATGGACGTCCTGCGCCTGGCCAGGGAGCTGCACGGCCAGACCGCCGGGGCCTTCGACGCGACGTGCCTGCCGGTCTTCGCGCTGTGGGCCCGCGCCGGCAGGCAGCAGCGCGTGCCGACCAGCGCCGAGTTGGCGGCGGCGAAGCGGGCGTGCGGCTGGGACAAGTTCGAGCTGCTCGACGGCGGCGCGAGAAAGACCGTCGACGCGGCGGGCGTCGGGCTGGGCGGCGTCGCCAAGGGCTTCGCGGTCGACCGGGCCGCCGAGGCGCTGCGGCGCGCCGGCTGCGACGGCGGGCTCGTCGACGTCGGCGGCGACATCCGCTGCTTCGGCCTCTCGCCGAAGGGCAAACCGTGGCACGTCGCCGTGCAGGACCCCTTCCAGCCCGGCAGCGGGTACTTCTTCGGCATGCTCGAGCTGACCGACCACGCCGTCTGCACCAGCGGCAACTACGAGCGGTTCGTGGTGATCGACGGCCAACGGTTCAGCCACATCATCGACCCGCGCAACGGCATACCGGTGGACTTCGCCCCCTCCGTGACGGTCGTCGCGCCGACCGCCGCCGTCGCCGACGGCTGGGCGACCGCCCTCAGCGTCCTCGGCAAGGCCGGGCTGAAGCGCATCCCCGCCGCCAGCGGCATCGAGGCCATGATCGTCGAGGGCGGCCCCCGCGACTACCGCACGCACCAGACGCCCGGCTTCGCGGAGCTGCTCGTCGAGCCCGTCCCCCAGCCGCCGAGGCAGCCCGCGCAGCGCACGGCCCCGCGCGCGCCCGCCACCAAGCCGATCCCTCGCGGCGACT
>CAZXOC010000388.1:0-5780 GCA_964642165.1 uncultured Planctomycetaceae bacterium
TTGCCGGCGATATTTCCTATTCTCATAGTACGTTTATCGCCGCCTTGCGGCCGCCGTGACGCGATGTCCACCCAGATCGCTTTCTTGGCAGTGGCGTGCGAGGCTCTCGGCCCCGCCCGCGCGGCCCGACCCGCTTCCCGGAGCCGCCGAACGGCGGCGCTTGCTGGCAGCCCCGGGGCGCGAGGCCGGGGAACGCTCCCGCTCCCCAGATCCAGAGCCCCCGAAGCGGGGCGATTGAACGCCCGCCGACTGGCTCGCGCGCGGCCTTGCGGAGTCGCCTCGCCCTCGGTACGATGACAGGTAGCCGCGATGTGCCAACCGGCTCAACGCCTCGGCGCATCGTCGGCGCGGGAAGAGAACCATGAGCCACGGGGAGTTTATCTGCACCCGCGCGGCCGCCAGGCCTAGCGCCTCCGCGGCCGGAATCGCACCGGAGACGCAGGCGCGCTTGCCCGCGTTCCCGCAACGCGGAACAAGCCCGCCGGTGGCCGGGGCAGGCCGAAGATGTAGCCTGGCCCCGATTCCTCCGATTCGCCAGATACTGGGTGTGGGAGCAGTTCCATGATGCCTACTCGAGCTCCCAAAAGTTCGCATCAGGCAAGGGAACTCGGAGTACAACGAGCCACGAAGGGAGTCAAGAGTGAGCCGCCTTACGACGGGCAGCCGCTGAGCAAAACGGCCGTGCTTGCTGGTGTGGCCGGCGCCCTGGTCCTGACGCCGGCGGGGTCGCTCGGCATTCCGCTTGGTATTCTCGGGCTGTGGAGCACGGCCCAGGGGCGCAGGCGCGGCCGTTCGCTTGCGGCGTGGGGCCTGGTCCTCGGCGTCCTTTCCATCGGATTCGGACTGGTGCCATTCCCGGCGAGTTTCCTGTGGCCGCCGGTGTTCAAGGAAGACCGTGCGCTCCAGCGGTTCCTGGACGATGTGGCAGCGGGACGGTACGAGGCTGCGAGGAAGAACGGTACTGTCGGCGGCACTCGATCGCCGGAAGGCATGAGGCGATGGGGCTCGCTCGTCAGGCAACGCCTCGGCGGCGGGCGCGTGATCGGGAGTGTCGCGCGGATTCATGCAATGCCGGATGGCTTACATGTGTACCTTGTCAGGTTCCGCAAGACCGGATGGGAACTGGTGTCGATGATGGGACCGGACCGGTCTGTGGAGTCGTCCGACCCGCTCAGCGCGAAGTGGCTGGTGGTCGCGATTGACAGCGTCCCCCCTCCTGATGCTCACGAGAGGCCGAAAAAGTAGCTTGGCCCCGATTCCCCTAGTCGAAAGAGAGCGGCGATGAGCAAACTCGGGATGGGCGTGGACCATACCGGGGACAGGCAGGCTAGCCTGCTGTCCAGATGCGTGTGCCTTGCCGCAGCTGCGGCCCTTGGCGCGGCGGTGGCTGCGCCTACGGTGTGGTGGTTGACGCACGGATCCAGCGGGGAGCCGGACGAACAGAACGAGCTGCCCGATAGCATGGAGGTGGACGGCCCCGGAGAGCTGCGGCGTGTCCTGTTGGACCAGGCCAACTCTAGCCTGCGAGGCTACCTCCATGCCTACGGCGCTGATCTGCTCGTCTACGCCAACTGCGCGTGCGCCTTGGACCGCCTGGAGCGCGATCTGGGCAATCCGAGGGCGTCTCCGCTCATGGTTTGCGCGGTTATCAGAATGATAGACAGGGATCGGAAGCCCTTCCTCGTTAAGGCGCTGAATGGCAGGAGAGAGACCGACGAGGTAGTTGTGCTCGCCAGAACCCCCGACGGGCGCACGATCAGGATCGTCAGGCACTTCCCCTTGCGCCAGAAGGAGAGCAGTGCCTTTCTGGGGAAGGCGTTGTACGTCGAGTTCGCGCCCGTGGAGGAGCTTGCATCGCTGGGGGAGAAGTCGCCCAACGGAGAGATCGTCATAGCGACCACCCACCGTTTCGGGAGAGCGATCAGACTGCCTCAGAATGCGGTGCTAACGGTTGCCGTGCGTGACAGAAGCGGCGTCCTCAGCAACTTCGTGCCCGTTTTCTGGGACCGCAGGTGGAAGACCAGTACCTCACGCGACTGCTTTGGCACGGATGAGTCACCGCCCGCCAGCGCCCCAGCAGAGCCTTGAGTCCCAGATGGGCGATCCGATGTCCGGTCGCATGACACGAAAGCTCGGCCAAGCTGGACGGCTATGGGGCGGTGCACCAGGAAGACGCCGATGAGCAGCAGGAGGCCAGTCACGGCTCGTCGGCGGAGCGGCAGGTCCGCTGCAGCCGTGCCGGAGGGCCGTCTACGGCTGCGCCGGTTCACCCTGGCGTTCGCGCTGGGCGCGGCGGTGACGGGCGCGGGGTGGGTGGTGATCGGCACCTTGCCGGGCGAGGCGGCGAAGGCCGGCGCGGGCGCGGAGGGTGCAGGCCTCCGCGGCAGGTCGCTGGCGGAGGTGCGCGCGGCCGCGCCCGGGGAGCTTGCGGGCATGGACATTGCGGAGATGAACCTGCTGTGTGCGAGGGGCTGCCATGGAGTGCGGCGGCACGACGCCGCTTTGGCTTCCGGTCACCCCTCCGAAGCGAACGGCCGGCCCCGCGCCGCGGACGATCCAAAGCGGCGTCATAGCCGCCGCACTCCACATGGCGCGCCATCCCGACGGCGCGGTGAGGCGCTGTGGCACGTCGAGACGCGCCTGACCGGTCTCCCGCTCGGGCGGGGTCGAGGCCACGCCCGCCGATCCGCCCGCGCGCGGCCTTGCGGAGTCGCCTGGCCCTCGGTACGATGGTAGGTAGCCGCGATCCGCCGATGCCTTGACGCTCGGCGCATCGCCGGCGCGGGAAGAGAACCATGAGCCACGGGGAGTTTATCTGCACCCGCGCGGCCGCGAGGCCGACGGTCTGGGCCGCGGCGTGTCGGCGCTTGCATGACGCCTCGCCGCCGCGCCAACGCCAGAGAAGCAGCTTAGACGGGCCCGGGCGCAGGGCGCGCTTCGGCTCCGGGGAGAACAACGCGATGATAGAACGGACGGTGCGGGCCGGGCGTCGGGTCGAGGATGGACGGGCGGCGGCCCGGCGGCCGGCCGGGAAGCGGATGGGCGTGAGACTGGCGTGCCTCGTGGCGCTCGCATGCGGAGGCTTGAGCTGTGACCCGGGGAACGAGGGCACGGACAATGGGCAACGCCGAGCCGCACCTATCGATTGGAGGTCGCCGCGCGTGGAGAGGGTGCGTCTGGCGTGGCAGAAACGCTGCGCCACCAAGCCGGCCCCGGTAACCAAGTCGAACGCATCTTGTGACTTCCACCTGCTCGAGGATCTTGTCCGGAAGGAGTTCACGGCAGTTGAGATCGTGCGACTTGCCGAGGGGGCGCCGGTTGTCGAGGAGGGGGACTTCTCGGACAAGGGCATTTTCGACCGGATCTTGGCTAAAGCTCTGATCCGCATGTGCGAGGAAGCGGGGCACCGAGACGCGCTCGTCCGCATCCTGGCCAGAATTCCTGTGTCTGGTATCGGTTGTAATGCCATTGAGTATGAGCTTGCCAGATCCTGGAAGATGGGTCACCTTGAGCGGGGCGTCCTTGTCCTCGCGGACGCCTATACGCAGGCCGAGAACCAGGCGGCCAGGCGGTCGGCCCTGGAAGCCTTGCGCCGAACGTTTGGGCCATCCGGGGTCTCGGGAAAGAGCGACGACGAGTTCGTCCGCAACTGCGTGGACTGGTACACGCGCAACGAATCGCGCCTCGAAGTCCGCTTGGAGTACCGACTCCAAACCCCACTCCCGGGGGAGGTAGATCCGTTGTTTATTCTGAAGGACCAGCAGCCGACGACGGCGAAGAAGGGCCAGGCTACTTCTCTGCAGAAGTAGCGTCACCGCTTCTCTGTTTGAACAGCGAACAGCACTGCAAACTGAGCGACGCCAAGTGTCAGGCTACGGCCGAAGAGGTAATGGGGCGGCACGCCGCGTCCGAGGCGGGCAAGAAAGGGATCTGGCGCGCGATGTGTTGGCACACGGTGCCGACGGACAAGCAACTCCCGTATTCCAGAGACGTGGTCCCTGGTAGGTCGCTGTTGCGTTGACGGCAAGGTTCGCAAGGAGATGGTCGCCATGGGAAGACACACGACAGTCCTGATTGTGGGGGCGCTCTTGCTGGGCGGTTGCGCACCGAGCAGCGTGCCGAGCAGTCCGAGGCTGCGGATGCTCTTCGACGAGGACGGACGAGAGATCCTTCTACCGGTCAGCGAATACTGCTGGCGGATCCAGAGGGGGGGCCGGATAGCGCGGGCAGAGCTTGAAGCGAGCGCGGTGAAGATACTGGAGGGTCGGGGCTGGTACAGCCGTCTCGTGGCCGCGAGGGCGCTGCTGAAACTGTCGACGATGCCGGAGGGGAGGATCATGTCACCGAAGACGGTACGCGCCCTCGTGAAGAACTGTGTGAGCATCTCGCCATGGATGCCTGATCGCTTCACGAAGAAGAACTTCGAAGCCATTAGGGAGTCGAACACATCGTATGCGCGGAAGATACAGACGCGATTGTATATAGAGTGGTACGCGGAGGTGGCCGGCGAATACTACAAGTTGGGGGATGGACTGCCGGATGAATGGTATGCTCACAATACCGAGGTCCTGGTGGACGGCGTCAAAGTCGCGGGGAGGAAAGGGCGGGACGAGGACGGCATGCCTATTGAGTGCGTCGCACTTGCGGATGTGATCCCGCCGTCGAAGCTGTACGGGAAGCACACGGTCGTTGCGCGGGTCACGCTGATCGCGCCGAATGGCTGTGAGATCCCGGTGGAGGAAGCACGCTCATTCACGGTGGAGTCGGAGCGAGAGGGCGTTCTGCTTCCGCATCTCGGGTACGTCCGGACGCCGAAACCGGAGAACCTTCGCCGGGAAGTTGGGACGCCAATAACCCATGGGAAGTTGTGATGCCGGCAAGGGCCTGATGTGGCCGGGCTGAAGCTGCGGTGCGGCCGGGCTGCCGGGGGCGGAGGGGCTGGATGTCGGGCGGTGCCTCCGCCGACTGGATGCATGGGCCGGACACGTGAGGCGGGAGATGGATCGGCATCTATATCGGTTGCGGCGGAACGCGAGCGAGCCCGTCACGGAGTGGATGGGCCGAGCCGGACGAGTCGAGCGATCGTCCGTTGTCCGGATGCGCGGCAGAGGCAAGAAGCGCGAAGGGAAGAAGCGATGCGATGGGAATTGAGATGGGACCCGCCGAAGGGCACGTTTGCCTGGGCCGCGGCGTGGGCGCTGCTCTGCACAACGTGGGTGGGGATGATGCTGGCCGGGCATTTCTGCTTGGAGGCCATAGCAAGCGGCCGTCGGTTCGGCCCCGTCACGCTTACCGCGCTTGGGAGCCACCTCCGGGCGCTTCTGGCCCTCCCGCACTTCACCTCAGCCGTGGGCGTCGCAGCCATCAGCGGCTGGGCCCTTGTGTCCTACAGGTGGCGAAACCCGGACCGGAACAAGGGACCCGCGAGCTTCCTGTGCTTCGGCATGTGCGCGATGCTGTGCCTCGCGTTCTGGGCGATTGCGGCCGTCTTCGTCACGTTCCAGGCCGCTGCCGTGCGGACGATGTGAGCGAGAGAAGCAGCCCGTCCCTCCGTCCGTCCTGCGCGAGGTCAGCGATGACCAGAAAGTCGAACGCGAATCCGGAAAAGCAGCCTGACGCCGATCCGCGCGCGGTATGGACGGCGCGGTTGGGGATGGGCGCGAGACCGGCGCAGACCGGGCGATCTTCGGCCGACCGGAATGACAGGGGCACGACGATGATTGGGAAGGCGCGGAAAGGGGTCGGGGCCCGTTTTCCCCTCCCAGTAGTCAGGTCCGCGT
>CAZXOC010000389.1:0-5779 GCA_964642165.1 uncultured Planctomycetaceae bacterium
CGGGCGGAAAGGCGCCCGAGGTAACGGCGCATCTTTCACTGGATGGCGAGACCGAGGACGTGCCGCTCGAAGGGCCGGACACACTCCCGACCGAGATCTGCATAGAGCCCGGCAGAATAGAGCACCGGTTCGACAACAGTTTCACGGCCATGATCCCGGCGAAATGGATCAAGCGCGGTCTGGAGATCACGGTCACCGCTGGCGACAAGGAGCACGCGATAAAGGACCTCAATATCGGCGCCCCGATCGTGCTCAATATGACCGTGCTCGATATTCACTACTTCGGCTACGAGGACGCCGACTACCCGGAGAACTGGGCAGAAGAGCTGATGCTCAAGCGTCCGGTGGCAAAGCTCAATGCACAGCGCATCAAGCGTATACTGTTCGAGGAGTTGGTCATTCCTCCGCGAGCGGGATTCACTGCTGTTCGGTGCACCTGCGAGGACGATTACCTGAAGAAGACAGGAAGTCCATTCAACGGCAAGCAGGCAGCAGCCCTCGAATGGCAGGGCGCATTGCAGCGTGCGGGCGGGCAGCGCCGGCTCAGCATCTTCTACATCAGCATCGCCAACGTCGCCTCCGGCGGCGAGGCATGGGACTTCGGCGGTGTCGGCAAGCTTGGCCGGTTCCCGCTCATGCATCATGAGCTTGGACACTCGCTGAACGTGCTGCACCTGTGTGACGAACCGGAGTATCCCTACCATGACACCATGTACGGCATTCCCGCAAAGGGCCCGCATGTTGGTCCGACCTGGGGTTTTGATCCGAGGATAGGTCTGGCCGGCGCACCGGAAGGCAAGCCTTACTTCATCAGCCCTGTTATCCCGGAGAAGACGCTTCGCGGTGAACCGGGCCACTGGAAGAATGATCCGCTGCAGGGCAAATCGGGAGCCCACGAAGAGGGCCATATCCTCACCATGTACTCCGACTGGTCACTGCACAAGATGCAGGCGTATGCGGAGGAGAAAGCGGTCTACTGGAGCGATGAGTTACAGGCGTATGTTACCTGGGACGATGAGAAAGCCGACTACAGCAAGATCGTCGAGAACAACGGTATCGATCTCCCGATCGAGCGCGATGTGGAGGTTTACAGCGTCATGGCCTCCGCCAGTGCTGTCACAGAGGAAGCAAACTTCATCTACAAACCCATTGGCCCGTATGTCAGCGGATTGATCGATGTCTTTGATCCCGAGGTGCCTGAAGATCGTGAACGTGCGCTCAAGATATACGGTGGCGAGAAGCGCTGTGACGTGTCCCTGCGTATCGTCCAGGGCGGCAAGACCAAGACCTTCATGATGCCCATGGAATGGCGGCCCGAGGACGATCCCAAGGCGCGCCGGAAATTCCAGACGAGCGCGGTCAATGTGCCGGTGCGCGACGGTGAAGTCACGAGCGCCGAGCTTCTCCTGACCCCCGAGGCAGAGAAGAACGGTATGCCCGCCAACCCCGAGGTGCTCTACTCGCGGAAGTACGAATGAGGGTGAGAGGAGGAGACGAGGCAAACGTTTCGTGCGGAAAGAGCGCGACACCTGTGCCACTCTGGCTGCGCCGTCTCGGGCAGCACGCATGCTTATGCAGCGCTGCCACTGGCCGGCTTGCCGGAACGTCCCGACTTCGTCGTGACTGCGGCAAGATCACCGCACGTTTCAGCAGGCTCATCCCGACGCGTTGCGCGGTCGGGATTCGGCGCCCGAACGTTTGCCTGGTTTGCCTCATCGCGCGGCGTGTAGGGAATCAGTTTCTTGTCGCCGCGGCGATGAAAGCGCTGCGGCAGCGCCGCTGTGCGGCGCTTCGATTCCGGTCACGGGGTCATCGGGTCACCAGGTCAGCGGGACATCAGGTCTTCCTGACTCCTGACCCCCGACTCGTGAGCCCCCCGCCCCCGGGGCCCAGCCGCCCGACCGTCCGAGCCCCCGGAACGCGGGCGACTGAACGCACGCGCCCACGCGCGGGCTTGCCGCAGCGCCTCGCCCTCGCTACGATCGCAGGTGGCCGCCGGGGCAAGCGGCTTCGCACCCGGCGGTCGTCGATCGACAAGCACGTTGGTCGCCCGTAGTCTGGGAAGAACAGGAACATGGCAACGCGGCATTCAAGCGGCAGGGCGGTTCGCATGGGGAGGCCAAGGATGCTCCGACGGACTGTGTGCGTGCTGCTCGTCCTTCTGGCCGGGGGCGGTGCGGCCGCCGCGAAGAATGGCGGTCGGCCGCCGTTCTCGTGGGCTACCGTTCCCGTCTACATTCACCTTGGCAAGTCCAGCGGTCCGCTCACGAAACAGGAACTGCATTTCATCGCGCGCACGTCCAACTTCGTCTGCCTCGAAAAGGGGCACGGCCTGCGTCGCTTCGGCTCCACGGAGAAGGGGATCGCGCACGATGCAAGGTTGCTGAAGGCGCTCAACAACAAGATGAAAGTGCTGTTCTACTGGAACGGGTTCCTCAATTATCCCCTGTATGACGCCTGCAAGGAGTTCAGGCGGCACCCGGACTGGATCTTCCGGGACAAGCAAGGCAAACCCATCTACAAGGTCCAAGCGCTTCAGCAGTACAACCTGCTCAACGCCGACTTCCGCCGATGGTGGGCCTCGATTGCGGGCAAGGCTCTGCGCCAGTACGGTTGTGACGGCATCTTCATGGATGCGCTACTCCAGACCAGGAGCCCCAAATGGATGAAGCGCGGCTGGGGCGAGGGAAATGAGCGCCTGGTCACCCAAGCCGTAACCGACATGATGCAGCTTGCGAGGAAGGCCATGGGGGACGACGCGATCCTCCTGTACAATGGGCTGCGAAGCTCGGATCGTGGGGGCGGCATGAGGGGCGGCGAGTTCCTGCCCCATGCGGACGGCGCGGCGGTGGAGCACTTCGGAGCCTTCCGGAGCCGCAGCAGAGAATCCATCGTCCGGGACATCGAGGCGATCATCCGGGCGGGAAAGGCGGGGAAGATCGTCGTGGTCAAAGGTTGGCCCGACCCTCAATTCAACTGGCTGAACAGAGCCAAAATGATGCTGCCGGCGCGGCAATTGATCGAAGAGGCGCGAGACAAGATCGCGTTTCCCCTGGCATGTTTCCTGGTCGCGGCTCAGAAGGACTCCTATTTCTGCTACTCGTGGGGCTACAGGGAGCAACACGGCAGCCTGGTGGAGTATCCCGAATTCCAGAAGCCCTTGGGCGAGCCCAAAGGCGATGCGGCCAGGAACGGATGGATCTACAATCGATCCTTTGAACATGTCGACGTGCAGGTGGACGTGTCCAGGAGGGTCGCAAGGCTGGACTGGAAGGACAAGGACGGGCAATAGGCTACTTGGAATCGGGGACGGGCTGCTTTGCCGCCTGCTGCGGCGCTTCCTGGTTGCGGGAAGCCAGGGCCGGCGGCAGGGCGCGCGGCCGTCTTCCACGACAGGGACGACTACGCGGCCCTCGTGGAGGTGTCCGGGCGGGCCGGGTCCGCCGCGCGGCCGCGACGCTGCGCCTGGGGAACACGCTGCGCCCCCGAGAACACCGAAGGAAGCAGCGTGAGCCCCCTTGCGCCACCGTGGAGACGCTCAACGCCAGGTGAAACCCAGCCTCCGCAGTCCGTTGAGGACGTCTTCGCACGTCATGAATGTCCGCCAGAGCAGGGCGGTCCGGTAGTTCTCGATCATGACGACGATGGGGCCCTGGTCTATGGCGAGATGCTGTCTGGCGAACCAGCCTTCCTTGAGGTTGAACGCATCGTAGAATCCGTGCGGCCCCCAAAGCCTGTCGCCCAGCTCGCCGTCGAAGTATCGCGCGGCCGCGAGGCACTTGGCCGGGGCGTACGGCATCGAAGCCAGGGCGGCCGTGGGGCTGATCGTGCCGTTGTCCCGCCGGCCGGGCCGATGGGCGAGGTAGCCGCGGGGATCGTCGCTGGCGGTCAGACCCCAGCACCGCTCGCTGTACCTGTGCTGGCGTTCCGCTTCCTTGACGCAGTATCGGTAGTTGACGAGTGTGTGGTTGACGTTCTGCTGCCAGTAGTCCGCGTAGCGGTCCCGGAGCGTTCTGGGGTCGAGGCAGAGGAACGAATAGTGGGCGAAGAACAGCGGCCCGCCCTCGGGCCGGCCCAGGGGAATGTGCAGGCCGAGGTAGGACTTGGCGTTGACCATCTTCCCGCCGCGAGCCCATCCGGCGTGGTACACTTTGGGATCGATCGGGTGCGTCGGTGACGACGCGGCGAGGATGTAGGTGATCAGGCACTCGTTCCAGCCGCCGATCCGGTGGTTCTTCTCGAAGCGGTACTTCGGCGACCAGTGCCACAACAGCGAGTCGCCCCCGCGCGTGAACCAGTTCCACTCGATCCCTCGCCAGAGGGCGGTGATGGCTTGACGCAGGCTTTTCTCCTCGTCGGTGTCCCGGTGGAAGTACTCGCGCGCGGTCAGCAGGCCCTGCATCAGGAAGGACGTCTCCACCAGGTCCGCGCCGTCGTCCTTCGGCGAGAACCGGACGACCTTTCCGGTCCGCCCGTCCAGCCAGTGGGGCCAGGCGCCGTGGAAGCGGTTCGCCCTTGCGAGGAAGGCGACGATCTTGTGCATTCGGTTGCGTGCCGCCTCTCTCGTCACCCAGTTCCTCTCGGCCGCGACGAGGATGGCCAGGATGCCGAACCCGCTGCCGCCGGAGGTGACCGTATGGCGCGACCTCGACCGCTCGCGCGCCAAGCCGCTGTCGGGATGGGCGAAATCCCAGAAGTAGCCGAACGTCCGCCGCTGGATCTTCTCGAGGAGCTCGGTGTCCTTCGCCGAGAGCTTCGACGGGGGCATCGGCCTCTGGGGCGGCGGGCTCTCGGCGTGGAGCGGTGCGGCCGCGGCGAGGCAGACCACAGAACCGCACGTCAACAGGAGCGCCAGATGCTCCGTGGCCGATAGGGTACGTTTCATCATCTGTTCCGCCGGGATCTTGTCATGGACCGAAGAGACAAGCGAATCGGCATTGCACAAATGGACTCCTGCCGGCGACCGGCGCGGGTCTTTCGCGCAATTGTATCGCGTCTCCAGGCGACGGCAACGCAGGTTCCGGGATTTCGGGGATATCGCGCGGGGCTCTTGACATGCAACCGCCGGCGGCGGACGTTCTTGTGCGATGGGGGCGATCGGGCCTGCCTGTGCGTGCCGGCGCTCGCGGAGACGAAGCCGCCCGGGACGCCCGCGGGCTTGCGTATCGCGGCGGACGGACTACGCTGGGGAGGGACGGGCGACGGAAAACGAAGGACGAGGCGAACCGGCGGGCGCGGCCCGAGCCCGCCCGGGACCGCTCGGGCGCCGCCCCGCGGGGCCAGGACGCCGGGCACAAGGAGACGGCAGTGACGCTCTGAAGATTCTCGGCGGCGGTGTGCGTGTCCCTCGGATGGTGCGCCGCGGTGGCGGGCCCGGCCCGAGCCCGGGCGGCGGGCGCGAAGGCCAAGGGCCCGGTGAAGGTGTTCATCCTGGCCGGGCAGTCGAACATGCAGGGGGACGGGCACGTCGGCCCGGCGGACAAGAAGGGCACGCTGGAGTACCTGGTCAAGTCCTCGGACAAGGCGGGGCGGTTCCGGCACCTGGTGGGCGCCGGCGGTAAATGGGCCGTTCGGGATGACGTGTGGTTCTTCCAGCGCAGGACGCAGCGCACCGGCCGGGGCGCAAAGCGGAAGATCGAGACGTCCGACTTTGCGGGCAAGCTGACGGCCGGGCTCAGCGGCACGGCTGCGAGGCCGCGGATCGGCCCGGAGCTCCAGTTCGGCCACGTGATGGGCGACCACTTCGACGAGCAGGTGCTGCTGATCAAGACGGCCTGGG
>CAZXOC010000390.1:0-5728 GCA_964642165.1 uncultured Planctomycetaceae bacterium
ACCGCGAGAAGTGGGACCAGTACAAGGTCGCCGTCGAGGAGATGCTCTTCCGCACGTCCACGCCGTATGCGCCCTGGACGATCGTCGAGTCCAACTGCAAGTGGCACGCCCGCGTCAAGGTGCTCGACACGGTCTGCAAGGCGATCCGGAAGCGCCTGTGACGCCGCCGGGCCCCCGCGCAGCGGATGGGTGTCCAAGGCGTCACGGCCCGGGCACGTGAGGCGATCTCCGGCGGCCCTCAAAGCGCTTCGCGCAGCCGGCGGCAGGCGGCGATGGTCTCGGCGAGCACGTCGGGCGTGATGGTCTGCTGGCCGTCGGACCAGGCCTTGTCCGGGTCGAAATGCGCCTCGACGATCAGCCCGTCGGCGCCGCAGGCGATCGCGGCGCGCCCCATGGCCGGAACCATGTCGGCGTGGCCCGTGCCGTGGCTGGGGTCGACGAAGACGGGCAGGTACGATTCCTTCTTGGCGGCAACGACGGCGCTGAGGTCCAGCGTGTTGCGCGTGTAGTCCTCGAACGTGCGGATGCCGCGCTCGCAGAGGATGACCCGCCCGTTGCCGTTGCGGACGATGTAGTCCGCCGCGGCGAGCCATTCATCGATCTTCGCCGACTCGCCCCGCTTCAGCAGCACGGGCTTGTCCGTCTTGCCCAGCTTGCTTAGCAGGGCGTAGTTCTTCATGTTCCGCGTGCCGACCTGGTACATGTCCGCGTGCTCGCCGACGATCTCGATGTCGGCGGTGTCCACGATCTCCGTCACGACCGGCATGCCCGTCTCGCGCCGCACCCTCGTGAGGATCTCCAGCCCCTTCTCCCGCAGCCCCTGGAACGACCACGGCGAGGTCCGCGGCTTGTACGCCCCGCCTCGGAAGATCCGCGCCCCGGCGGCCCGGACCTGCTCCGCGATCCGCAGCGTGGTGTCCTCGTCCTCCACGCTGCACGGCCCGGCCATGAACACCAGCCCCCGCCCGACCTCCACGTCGCCGACGCGAACGACCAGCCCCTCGGGGCGGACGTTCCGCGCGACGTACTTGTAGGGGCGCAGGATCGGGAAGGCCCGCTCGACGCCCGGCAGCGCGGCGATGGAATCCAGGTCCACCTCGCGCTCGTCGCCGATGAGCCCGATGATGGTCCGCTCGGTGCCCCGGCTGACGTGCGCCTTCATGCCGAGGCTCTCGATCCGCTCCACGACGCCGGCGATCTCCTCGTCCGACGCGCCCGAATTCATGATGACGACCATGGGTAGGTTCCTCTCGCCTGCGCAACGCAGAGAAGGTACCCGCGAGGGCGCGGAAATTCCACCGTCCCGGCCGGGGACGCCCCGGGCACGGCTGCCGCCGGGCCCATCCAGTTCGTCACGCCCGCTGTGCCGGCCCTACATTCGCCACGGCTCCCGCAGGGCGCGCGAGAGGTACCGATTGGCCCCCGGATCGTCGATGAACTCCTCCTGCTCGGGGTCCCATTTCAGATCGCGCCCCAGCGCGAGACAGATGTTGATCGCATGGTTCGTCGTCATCGACCGATGCGTCACTACCGGGTTGGCCACGGTGGGCCTGCGGCTCCTGACGCAGGAGAGGAAGTCGCGCATGTGGTTCAGCGGTCGGCCGCACCGGGCAACGTAATCGCCGATCACCTTCCCAAACTCGCCCAGCAGGGCCGGGGAGGAGACATCCGGCCTCGAGTAGCCGTCCGCGACGGAGGCCCAGCCCTCACTGCCTTCGAACCGCACGCCGCACGAGCCCCGCCACCCCTCGAAGCTCAGCTTCAGTTCCACGCCGTTGGCGAACCGCGCGATCATCCCGTCGCCCGAGCGATTGCCCGGGTAGATGTACTCGACGGGAGAAGTGTGTTCGGCCCTCGCGGCCATCTGGCACTGGATGATGGTGTGGCTTCCCCATCCGGCCACGCCCGCGGCCAGGTCCCAGTAGATCCCCCACGCGCCACATCCGCCGAGGTAGCCGGCATGGTACGGCCGCCACGGCACGGGCCCCAGCCACATGTCCCAATCCAGCTCTTCCTTCGGCGGCTCGGGCTGGGGCGCCAGGACGCTGTTGCTGGTCACGTCTCGGACACGGGGCCAAAGGTGCGCGCTGACGGTGTGCAACTCCCCGAGCATCTCTCGCCGGGCGAGCTCCGTCGGGAACACGAAGTTCGCCTCGCTCATCCGCTGCGCTCCGGTCTGGAAGATGCGGCCGTGCCGCCTGGCCGTCTCAACCAGCGCCTGGCCCTCGGCGACGGTCATCGTGCCGGGCTTCTCGCAGTAGACGTCCTTGCCGGCTTTCATCGCCAGGATCGACGCCAGCGCATGCCAGCGATCGCCGGTGGCGATGAGCATCGCGTCGATGCCGGGCTGCTCGGCCAGGAGCTCGCGCGGGTCGCGATACGCCGCGCAGTCGCTGTTCCCATACTTGGCGTCGACCGCCTTCCTGGCGGCCTCGCGGCGTGGGCGTCGGACGTCACAAACGGCGACGAACTGGACGTCTCGCTCGCCCAGCAGCCAGCGCAGGTCTCCGCTGCCGCGTCCGCCCAGGCCGATCCCGCCCATCACGATGCGGTCGCTCGCGGGGGGCCGACCTTCGGCGCCAAGGGCGGTCGAGGTGATCATGTGGGGCGCCGCCGCGAGGCCACTGGCCGTCGCCAGAGAACCTCTCAGGAACCGTCGTCGACTCAGGTGGGTCTTCGTCGTGCGGGCCATGGTTCGTCTCCTGGGGATGTGCTGCGTTCCTTGCAGACGAGTATCGCAGACGGCTCCTCAGTCGGCAACCAGTGGTTGGGTCAGGCGGCCTGTCAACCAGGCGGTCGCCGCAGGGACACTGGCCCACGGACGCTCGGACGCTCAGGCCACCTGCGGTTTGTTTGACTTGCCCCGAGCGGCGCGGTAGAAGGGAGGGTGGTTTGCACCGCGGGTCGGTTCCCGGGTGCGGCGGCGTGATCGCGGCTGCCCCGTAGGGAACCCCGGGCAGGGAGCCAGCCATGGGGACGAGCGAGTTGCTGGGTCGCAGGAAGGCGGGGGCCGTGGAATCGCCAACGTCGCCGGCTCCGGCCGCGTTCGAGCTGCTCGAGCCGCGGCTGCTGCTCTCGGGCGACGTCTTGCCGGGGTTGGACGGCGACGCGCCTTGTGCGCCGCCCGTCGAAGTCACGCCCGAGATGCTGGAGGAGCTTGCCCGCGGCAACAACGCCTTCGCCTTCGACCTCTACCAAGCCGTGCGGGACACGCCGGGCAGCCTGTTCTTATCGCCGTTCAGCGTCTCGGCCGCCTTGTCGATGACCTACGCCGGCGCGGCCGGACGCACGGCCGAGCAGATGGCCGACGTGCTGCACTTCATGCTGCCGGAGGAGCTGCATCACCCGGCCTTCGGGGAGCTGATCGAGACGCTCGAGAGCGGGGACGGCTCGACACCGCCCGACTACGAGTCCGGCGACGCGTTCACTTTGAACATCGCCAACTCGCTCTGGGGCCAGGACGGCGAGCCCTTCCGCCAGCAGTTCCTCGACCTCATAGCTGAATCCTACGGCGGCCCGATGTACCGGACCGACTTCGCTGGCGACACCGAGGGCTCGCGCCAGCGCATCAACCAGTGGGTCAGCGACAAGACGGAGGAGAAGATCCCCGAGCTGCTGCATCCCCCCGATATCACCGTGGAGACCATCCTCGTGCTGGTCAACGCCCTGTACTTCCTGGGCTCGTGGGACAGCCCGTTCGAGGAGCAGCAGGCGGGCACGTTCCACCTGCCCGAGGACGACGTCAGCGCGGAGATGATGACGCAGACGCACGCCTTTGGGTACGCCGAGGGTGCGGACTACCAGGCCGTCGAGCTGCCCTACGTGGGCGATGCGTCCATGGTGGTCCTCCTGCCCAGGCCTGGTCAATTCGAGGCATTCGAGGCGTCCTTGTCGGCCACGAAGGTCCAGGCGATCCTCGGCACGCTGAGCGACACGGAAGTGGACCTGACCATGCCCTTGTTCGACTTCCGCACACACATCGAGCTCCAGGATGTGCTCGAGACGATGGGCATGACGGACGCCTTCAACCTCGCTCTGGCCGATTTCACGCGCATGACGCCAATCATCCCGCTGGCCATCAGCAAGGTGATTCATGAGGCCTATGTCTCCGTGGATACGGAGGGCACGGAGGCGGCCGCCGCAACCGCCGTGGTGATGTTTCGCGGCGCCCCGACGGAGTCCGCCACGATGGTCGTGGATCGCCCGTTCCTGTTCCTGATTCGCGATCAGGCAACCGGGACCACGCTGTTCGTCGGGCGGGTGTCTGACGCGTCGGCACTGATCGAGAGCGAAGGCCCGGACCCCAGCCCGGACGTCGAGGCCCCAATCGTCGTGGACGTCGAGGTCATCCAGCGAAGCGGCCAGGTCGTCATCACGTTCTCGGAGCCGGTCTCGATCGCCGGGGAAGCGGTCCTTATGACCGACAGCGCAGGCCTCGCCGTGGACCTGGCGGACGCCACCCTCGACCAGGCGGCCGGGGGGACAACCGCCACCCTGTCCTTCCCGGAGCGACCCGCCCCGGGCCTCTACACGCTGACGCTGCGGCGCACGCGCGTGCAGGACCGGGCGGCCAACCCCCTGGCCTGCGGCGAGGAGGAGGTAACGGGGAGCGATCCCGAATACCCGCTCCTGATCGCCATTCCCGGTGATGCGGATACAGACGGCCGGGTGGGCGCCCTGGACTACATCGCTTTGAAGCGCGGGGTCGGCCAACCCGGCGCTGCTGTCTGGAACAAGGGGGACTTCGACGGCGACGAGGCCGTGGGCCGCTCGGACCTGCTTGCATTGAGGGCACACTTCGGCCAGGCCTTGGCCGCGCCACAGCCCCAGCCTGCCGATTCGGACCAAGCAGCCTTGCCCGAGCCCGCCTCCGAAGAGGCGATCGCAGACAGGGCGCCGCACACGCACGATGGGGCCGTCCCGGCGGCCATCCTGCCGGAATCAGCGGAGCCTCTGGCGGACCCAACAACGCAGGTGGAAGACAGCACAGAGCCCATAGGCGCGCTTGCCGTGCCAATCGCTCAGGCTATTGCGACCGCCGAGGCTGAGCCACGACCATCCGCGTTACCAGCCGTTGCCGACACGCCGGCCGCGCGAGGCGCTCCGGCAGCACCTGTCGCTCCGGCCACCGCAAGCAGCGACCCATTGGATGTCTTGGCCGTGCCGAGGCTGGAAGCTCTGGAACTGCCGATCTGACGGCACCGCCGGGCGGCCGAGCCCGAGGCGCACACCATGCTGATGCGGGACGGCGCCCACGCCCAGTCCCAAACCCAGCTCCGTTCCAGAAACTGGGCCTGCCTCGCGCCGTCACCCAACCTCCTGTCCCTCCGCACGTGGGCCTGTGAGCCACGCGTGTGGTACAAGAGGCGTGGCTGCAGTCACGGGGCGGGCCGAAACCGCCCAGTAATGTGGGGGTCCCCATACCTCATTTGCCCTTTTTCCGGCAGCTCCGCGATCGTCAGCAGCGCCTGCGGGATCTCCAGGAGTCGGAGGAACGTACGCCGTCTCCTGCTGGATTGGCCACGATATCAGGGTTTCGGCTCGCCACTACCTGCAGGTCCCCGAGGAGCTCTACGGCCGAGCGACGGCTGCAAACATGGCCCAAACTGCCACACCTCCCCCCGTGCGCGCAGCACGGCAGAGGCCAGAAAACAAGACCCCTGATCTCTCAGGGGTTTATGCGACTGGGCCGTACTGGACTTGAACCAGTGACCTCCTGCGTGTCGAG
>CAZXOC010000391.1:0-5694 GCA_964642165.1 uncultured Planctomycetaceae bacterium
TCCATGAACAGCGGCGGGCTGCCGCCGGAAAGCCACGTCATGACCAGCATGGTCAGCAGGCCCTGCACGTCGGCCTCGGTGGCGAACGGCATGGCCGGCTTGTCGCCGTTGTGGTCGAACGTGCTGTTGAAGAGGCTTTCCATGGCGTCGGCCACCGGCAGCGGGATGCCGCGCGGGTCGCTGCCCCACTCGAGCTGGCTCATGAAGCCGCCGCCGACGGCGTTCAGGTCCGCCAGGATGTCCCGCACGATCAGGTACATCGCCAGCGACTGGTTGAAGCGCTCGCTGTCGGCCTCGTCGCGCAGCTCCAGGCGCTTGCCGACGTGCCGGTCGATCCACGCCCGCAGGCGGGCGAGCTCCCTGGCGTCGTAGGCGCCCTTGGCCAGCATGTCGGCCAGCAGCTTCATGTCCAGGCGCGCGATCTCCAGGCCGAACGTCCGCCGCGTCGGGATGACGTGCGCCAACGCGGTCTCCATGCCCATCGAGTCGTGGCCGAAGATGACCACGCGCCGGCCCTTGAGGCCCGCGTAGGTCAGCGCGGCGTGGCACCAGTCGATCAGCGCCTGGGCCGTGGCCTTCGTGGGCTTGGGCCTCATGCCCGTGTCCGGCCAGGTGCCGACGTTCAGCGCCACCAGCTTGCCGCTCTGGGCCAGGGCGCCGTTGACGGCATGGGCGTACACCACGCCGGGCTTGGGCCCGCTGTTGCCGCACGTGATGTTCACCGGGATGTCGGCCGGGAACTGGCTCAGCAGGCTCATCAGCGTGAGCTGCGGGAAGGCCCAGGTGTCCGGCGCGCAGATGATGGCGTCGACGCCGGCCTTCTTGAACTGCCCGGCGACGATGTCCGCCGCCCGCTCGCCGGTGATCAGCACGGGCGAGAAGACCACGTTGACGCCCGTGCCGTCGGGCATCGTGACGTTCTCGGCCACGATGTCCGCGACGATCCCGATGATGTTGCCCGCCCGCTCGAGCGATTCTTTGTCGATCCGCGGGTCCCCCGTCGCGCAGACCCCGAACGTGACGACCTTGGGTTTCACCGTCCTGCTCGCGGGAAGCTTCTTGGCCTTGGGCATGAGGAATACTCCTGTCGCTCGATGGAACGCGGCGGCGACCGGCGTCGCCGGACCGGCCCAATGATAGCCGGTCGGCGCGCCCCTGCAAGGCCCGCGAGGCCGGAATCGCGAGTGCGATTCACCTGTCCATGCGGATGTACTGCGAGCGGTACGAGAGCCTGCCGTTGTGGTACTCGTAGATCCGGAACGAGCCCTGGCGGCCGAAGTAGCCGGCTACGGGCGCCGAGACGTACAGCGGCACGCGCCCGAGCCAGTACTGCTCGTCGCGATGGAAGTGGCCGGCGAGGACGGCCCGGACGTTGTGGGCGTTGAGCAGGTCGACCCACCTCTTCCTCGCCTCGGCCGGCCAGCCGGGATGCACGCGGTTGCCGTAGAAATCGCCCACGCACGGGCGGTGGTGAAAGACGATGACCGGCTTGCCGCGGGCGGCCTTGAGGGCCTTCTCGAGCCACGCCAGCGGGTCGAAGCCGGGCACGGCGAAGCCCTTGGCCGGGGGCTCGGTGTAGACCATCAGGAAGACGACGCCGTGGTACTCCGCCCGGGAGCAGAGCGGGCCGAACTGCTTCCGGTAGAGGGCGGCGTGCTCGGCGGGCGTGAGGCGAGAGATGTCGTGGTTGCCCGGCAGGTAGTGGAGGGGCGCCCGGAGCCTGTCGAGCGTCTTGCGGGCGGCGCGGACCGTGTTCGGGTCGGCGATGCGGTCCTCGACGACGTCGCCGGTATGCACGACGCAGGCGACCTTCATCGGCAGGCGGTTGATCATCTCGACGGCCCTGGCCGTGCGCTCGGCGTGGTCGTCGTCGCCGAAGTGCGTGTCGGTGATCTGCACGAAGCAGAAGCGGACCTCCTCCGCCGGCTCGGGCGCCGCGGCGCCGCCGCAGAGGGCCGCCACCACGCACGCGGCGGGCAAGAGCACAAGGAATCGCCTTCGGGTCATGTCATCCCTCCTTCCGGCGGGAGGCGCGGTCGCCCAGGGATCATAGCCCCGCCGCCGCCATTCGATCAAGCGGGCGCCGGTGGCGTCCCCGCCGGCAGCGCGCGTATAATGTCGCGACGTACCCGACAGAACGACGCGGCCCCCCCCGAAGCAACCATCACAGGAGCACACCATGGCCTTCACACTCCAGATCGGCGATTCGCCCCCGGACTTCCGCCTGCCCGGCGTGGACGGCAAGAGCCACTCGCCGGCGGATTGCGCCGACGCGAGGATCCTGATCGTCGTGTTCAGCTGCAACCACTGCCCGTTCGTCGTCGGCTCGGAGGACCGCCTGAACGCCCTCTACGCCGACTACGAGCCCAAGGGCGTGGAGATGATCGCCATCAACTCCAACGAGACGGACAACCACCCGACCGACTCGTTCGAGCACATGGTCGAGCGGGCGAAGGAGAAGGGGTTCCGGTTCGCCTACGTCCGCGACGACAGCCAGGACGTCGCCCGCGCGTACGGCGCCCTGCGCACGCCGCATTTCTACGTGTTCGATGCGGACCGCAAGCTCCGCTACACCGGGCGGATGGACGACAACCCCCGCACGCCCGGCCAGGAGACCACCCGCGAGCTGCGCGACGCCCTCGACGCCCTGCTGGAAGGCGGCGAGCCGCCCGCGCCGGTCACCAATCCCATCGGCTGCAACGTCAAGTGGGAGGGTCAGGACGCCCACTGGATGCCCCCGGAGGCGTGCGATTTGGTGTGAGCGAGGACCAGGGCGAGTCGAATGTCGTTGAAGGTGAACCCACGCAGCGCAGTGCGTGGGCTTTCCACAGACACCGGGGAGTCCCGGTTTGCTCTCCCAAAGCCCACGCACTGCGCTGCGTGGGTTCAGCTCCACCTACCATCAGGTCCCGCATCCCCTGTTCCTGAGTGCGACGAGGACCTACAGTGCCCCCATGAGCGCCTGGAACGGGTGGTACCACGTCACGGGGAGCACCTACGGCGCCTGGCTGCCGGGCGACCCGCGCGGCTGGCGGCACCGGAAGCACCGAAGGCACGTCGAGGGCGACTACAAGCACCCCCCACCACCTGGTGAGGGCGAAGCGCTGCTGCACGATGCCGAGGACCGGCTGAAGCGGCCGCCCGTCCATCTCACCGTCGAGCAGCGCCGCATCGCCGGACAGGCGGTCGTGGAGATGGTCGTCGATCAGGGCATCGAACTGCTCGCCCTTTCCCTCGACGCCGTTCACCTTCATCTGCTCGCGCGGTTCCCGGACGGCGTCGTGCGCCCCGCCGTCGGTCGAGCGAAGAAGCACGCCTACCATGAGCTGCGCGAGACCGGGCACGAGGGCAAGGTCTGGGCGAAACGCTGCGGCGTCAAGCCCATCGCCGGCCGCGCGCACCAGGTCCGCGCGTACCACTACATCCTCGAGCACGAGCAAGTGGGCGCCTGGACATGGTCGTTCCGGGAAGGTCTATCCTGGCGCGAAGGGGCGCGCCGGCAGGCAGCGGCGGCGTGCTTGACGGCCCCGGGCGGCGGGGATACCTTCTCCCGCATGAAGGCGACGATAGCCGAGCTGAAAGAGGCGTTTGAGGCGGCGTACGGCCGGGCGCCGGCCGGGGTGGTGCGGGCCCCGGGGCGTGTGAACCTGATCGGGGAGCACACGGACTACAACGACGGCTTCGTCCTGCCGATCGCCATCGAGCGTCACACGCTGGGCGGCTGGGCGCCGCGGGAGGACGGGCGAGTCCGCTTCCGCTCGGCGCAGGCCGACGGCGAGGCGGTCATCGACCTCGACGGCGAGATCGCGCCCGGCGAGCCGAAGTGGGCCAACTACGCCACCGGCGTGGCGGCGGGGCTGACGGCGCGCGGCGTCGCGCTGGTCGGCTGCGACGTGCTCTTCGTCAGCGACGTGCCGATCGGGGGCGGGCTGAGCTCCTCGGCGTCGCTGGAGGTCGCGGCGGCCAAGGCGCTGCTGGCGGCGGCCGGAACGCTCGATGCCATCGCCGATCGCGAGTTGGCGCTCGTCTGCCAGAAGGCCGAGCACGACTTCGCCGGCGCGCCCTGCGGCATCATGGACCAGAGCATCGCCATCCTGGGCCGGGCCGGGCGGGCGCTGCTGCTGGACTGCCGCAGCGGCGAGACGCGCCAGATCCCCTTCGACGACCCGAGCGTGGTTCTCCTGGTGGCCGACACGCAGGTGAAGCACGAGATCAGCGACGGGGGCTACGCCGCGCGGCGCAGCCAATGCGAGTCGGCCGCCGCGACGCTGGGGCTGAAGGCCCTGCGTGATACTGACGCGGCGCGGATCGAGGCGGCGGGGGCCGACGGCACGCTGGCGGGCAAGGAGCTGATGCGGGCGCGTCACGTCGTCGGGGAGATCGCACGCACGCTGGAGGCGGTCGAGGCCCTCCAGGCCGGCGACTACGCCCGGTTCGGCGAGCGGATGTACGGCTCGCACGCCGCCCTGCGGGACGACTACGAGGTGAGCTGCGAGGAGCTCGACGCCATCGTCGAGCTCGCCCGCGCCGCCGACGGCGTCTACGGCGCCCGCATGACCGGCGGCGGCTTCGGCGGCTGCGCGATCGTCCTCGCCGCGGCGGACCGGGCCGGGCAGATCGAGCAGGCCGTCACGTCGGGCTTCGCGGAGCGGTTCGGCCGGCCGTGCCCGATCTTCGCCACGCGTGCGGCCGCGGGGGCCTGCGTGATCGAGTGACCGCAGCGCTCACGACGCCGCCGGGCGCGGGGCGCCCGGGACGGGGCGGACGCGCAGGCGGCCGTCCTTCTCCTGAACGTCGAAGAAACGCGCCCGTTCGCGCCAGGCGCGGTTGGGGCCGTGCAGGACGAGCATTCGCCGCCCGTCGAACGCGCGGAAAAGCATGCAGTGCCCGCCGTCGGCGGCATGGATCGGCTCGGGGTCGTGCCGCGTCGGCGTACGATCCGCGTCCGGCGCTGCCCAGAGAGGTCACGCAGCTTCCGCCGCCGCCGTCAGCAGAACGGTCCGTATTGCCGGTGCGCGCCGTCTACCCGTCCTTTGCTCCCCGCAGGCGGCGGGCGTAGGGGGAGTTGGGGTCGTGGCCCGGATGCAGGGGCCACCCGTCGTAGGCCTTGACGAACGGCCATCGCTGGGCCGGCAGGCCGTGCCTGGGCGGATTGCCCCCGATGTAGCGGACGGTTCGCCGGACGTCGTCGGGGGAGTCCAGGAACACCTTCCAGCCTTCTCCGCCCCAGACGGGGTGGCCCGCGTACCTGCCGGTCGTCCTCTGGAGCTCCAGGCGGGATGCGTCCTGTAGATTCGCGATCATCTCCTCGGCCTTGTGCCTGTGCTTGCGGATGAGGACGTGCACGTGATCCTGCACGACGGCGCACGCATAGCAGGTATAGCGGTTGTCGGAGACGGCCTCGGCGAAGGCCGTGCCGACCGCTGCGATGTGAGCCGGAGAGAACTCCAGGAGCGGATGCCGGAGCAGGTCCTTGGCCCGGCGGTAGAAGCGGCGGATCTCGGCCGAGGCGGGCTGGGCCTTTTTGCGGCCGTAGTGCAGCTCGCCGAGCTCGGCGAGGATGTCGTTGCGGATCGTCCGGGACGTGCTGCCTCGAGGATCGTTCGGCAGCCACCAGCCGTAGGCGGTCCAGATGAGGTGATACGCAATCACGAATGGGCGAGGCATGCGCCCAATGTAAGGCGGCGGGTCGCG
>CAZXOC010000392.1:0-5680 GCA_964642165.1 uncultured Planctomycetaceae bacterium
GGCGTGAGAATTTCGCCGGAAGGGGCGAAAAGTGTCGCGCAACGGCGCGTTCGCAGCCGGCGGCTAGCGCGCGTGGGCGGCGACGCGGAAGCCCACGTTGTAGACCGGCTGGTACGCCCGGTAGGCCAGGCGCAGCGCGCTGCGGCAGCGGCGGGGGCGGTCGTACCAGGAGCCGCCGCGGACGACGCGCCGGCCGGGGGCGGCGGGATCGTTGCGGCCGTCGCCGTCGCGCCAGGGGTAGGGTTTATAGAGACTTAGCGTCCACTCGGCGACGTTGCCGTGGGCGTCGTGCAGGCCCCAGGCGTTGGGCTGGTACGTGCCGACGTCGGTCGATACCAGCGCGCCGTCGCGGAAGCGGGCGTCCTTCGGCACCCAGTCGTCGAAGCGATTTGGCCTAACCATCGGCACGGCCGGGGTGTAGGGGTCGGTGGCGAGCTCGCCAAGCGTGGCGTCGCCGAGGTTGGCGAAGGTCGAGAAGTCGACGCCGAAGCCGCCGTAGTGGAACGGCCCGCCCGAGCCGGCGCGGCAGGCGTACTCCCACTGGGCCTCCGTCGGCAGGGCGAAGCGCAGGCCCCCGCCGGCGCGGGTCGTCAGCCATCGGCAGAAGGCCGCGGCCTGCCGCCACGAGACGCGGACGACCGGCTGGCGCGGACCGTTGACCGGGTAGCCGTGGACGCCGAACTGGTAGCCGTGCTTGGACTCGACGCGGCTGTCGTGCAGCGGGTCGAAGCGGGCGAACTGCTCGTTGGTGACCTCGAGGCGGCCGATCCAGAACGGCCGGTCGATGCGTACGCGCGTCCGGGGACGCTCATCCCGCGGCGAGGCGGCCTGGGCGGAGCCCATCACGAACTCGCCGGGCGGGATGCGGACCAGCTCCAGCGTGACGCCTTCGCCGAGGTCGACCGCCCTCGCCGTCCGGCCGAGGGCCTCCTGGCGGCGCTTCGCCTCGGCGGCGTCGAAGGGCCAGCCGGGGCACTCGACGGGCGTGGCCGGCGGCGTCGCCTCGGGCGCGGGCAGGACCCGCGCGGGCGGCGGCGAGGGCGCCGGCGAGACCGCCTCGTCGTCCACGTCGAGGCCGGCGTAGAGCTTCATCATCTCGCGGCGTCGCCGGGCCTGGTGCTCCACGCGCTTGGGCCCGACGACCTCCGTCCACGTGCCGTGGTAGGGGCAGTTGAGGTCGATCCACGTGACGAGCCGGTCCCACGCCTCGGCGTCGAGGTGGACGTTGTGGTGGCCCTTGCGGAGCATCTGGACCAGCTCGGTGGTGCCGGCGTGGTACTCCATGGGCGTGAGGAGGCGGATGTTGCTCTCGATGCCCGGCCGGCGGACGTAGCGGCAGAGGGCGTCGTAGCCGACGGAGAACTTGCCGCTGTCGCGCCCGCCGTTGCCCTTGTGACGGGACCGCCAGCCGGCGATGGGCACGCCGCGGAGGTCCGGCATCCGGTTCGGGTCGAAGCGCCCGGTCGCGTCGGGCGAGTGGCAGCCGAGGCAGTGGCGGTCCACGACGGGCTGGACCTCGCGGGCGTAGCTGAAGCCCCTCGCCGGCCCGCGCCAGGGCTGGATCTCGGCCGGCTCGCCGCCCAGGGCCGAGCCCAGCGCGACCGTCGGCGTCTCCTGCTCCCGCTCGTGGCAGCCGACACACGAGACGACCTCCCCGGGCATGCCCACGAGCCAGCTCCGCATGATCTGGAGGGCCTGGCCCTCGGCGTCCAGCGGCTGGAGCGAGATCGGCGTGTTGGCCGGGATGCGGAAGCAGGCCGAGCCGTCCGGCTCGACCGGCACCGTGCCGAGGACGCGCTTGATGTCCCACGGCCCGTCGGCGCCCACCACGCCCAGCAGCCCGCCGACCCCGTGGTAGCCGAAGTGGTACGTCAGCAGCCGGAGCTTCTTCACCGTCCCGCGCGGCACGCGGGCCAGTCCGCCCCCCCGGTAGATGTCCGCCAGGACGACCACCGCGTCGCGGCGGGCCGCATTGACCTTGCCGGCGATGACCGGGGGCCGCGGCGCCGGGCGCAGCGGGATCGGCTCGAGCATCGCGCTGCCGGGCTGCTCGCACAGGAGCACCATGTTGTCGAAGACGTCCACCAGGTAGACGCCCCAGAGGCTCTGCGGCGTCGGCTTGCCGGAGACCAGGAAGTGCTTCTCGCTGAGCGGGAAGGGATGGAGGAAGCGCGGCCAGGACGCGTCGACCAGGCGGTCGCGGATGGTCGGCTCGACGGTGCGGCCGTAGCCGGGGATCCGCTGCACAACGCCCTCGGCCTCGCGCCGGCTGCGGGACGGGTCGAAGAGCACCAGCTCGCCCATCCGCCGCACGCCGTGGTGCCCGGTGACGATGCCGGCGACCAGGCTGGGGTGCCCCGGGACCGCGCGGGCGTAGAAGACGCTGTTGGGCCAGTACGAGTTGCTGCCGTAGAGCGCCATCTGCCCCGTGCCGTCGGGGTTCATGTCGAACAGAATCCGCGAGTTGGAGTGGGGCAGGTCGGAGTACTCCCAGCGGAGGTACATCACGCGCCCGTTGTTCAGGACGGTCGGGCACCAGTCGTGGTCCTGGTCGAACGTCAGGCGGCGGACGCGCCCACCGGCGGCCTGCCAGAGGTAGAGGTTCGTCACGTGGCTGTTGCCCCGCACGCATGGCACGCCGATGAACGGGGCCGTCGAGTTGAAGACGATGTCGCCGTTCGGCAGGTAGCAGGCGTCGTAGTTGCCCACGTCGGGCTGGTCGATGAGCTTCCGCTGCCGCAGGCCCGTGCCGTCGGCGTTCATCTCGAAGACCCGCCAGGGGCCGTCGGGTGCGGGCATGGAGAAGAGCATCTTCCGGGCGTCGAAGTGCAGGTCCACGTCGCCGACGAACCGTCCGGCCTCCGGGCGGAACAGCGTGCTCAGCCGCCCGAGCCCCTCGGCGGAGCGGAAGTCCGTCAGGAGGGCGATCTCGTTGTCGTAGCCGGTCGGGCGCAGGGAGGAGTTGCTCTGCCAGTTCGCCGGCAGGCCGAGGTTCTTCGCGCCGCGGCGGATCACCAGCATCGTCGCGAAGTCGAGCAGCGGGTTGGCCAGGGCCAGCCGCCGGACGGCTCGCCGGGCGCGGAAGTACAGCCCGTGGGTCGTGAGCTCCGGGCTGTCGGGCGCCAGCTTCGCCAGGGCCTCGTCGATGCGTCCCGCCTCGCGGCGGAAGGCGGCCGCCGCGCCCGCCGGCTCCAGGTCGGCCGCCAGCATGCGCCCGGCGCGCAGCACGTCCGCCACGGCGGCGACGTACCCGTCTCGAGGAAGGGCCACGGCGGGCTCCGCCCGGCGCTTGGGTCGCCGGGGCTTCCGGGCCTTGCCCTTCGACCACGTGCCGGCGCTGGACTGCTCGGCCGGCTTGTGCAGGGCGAGGTTCTTCTTCGGGTCACCCGCGCCGTAGACCTCGATCTCGTCCAGATGCAGCCACGTGTTGCCCGGAAGCTGCACGCGGACGAACCGCGCCGCGGCGCCCTTCAGGGGCACGACCAGCGGCTTGCCGTCGGTGTGGCCGAGGAAGACCCGCCCGTCGTGGCGGTAGACCGTGCGCCACTGCTTGCCGTCGGCGGACAGCAGCACGTGCAGGCGGGCGGCGCGCTCGCTGACCGTGCAGCGATTGTAGACCACCACGCGGTCCAGCGGCGCCGCCGCCCCGAGGTCCACGTGCCACCAGGGCTTGTTGTTCTGATTGGTGTGGAAGCCGAAGCCGCCGTTCTTGACGCCATCGCAGCCCCCGGCCGCGTCGGCTTGCGCCGAGACTCCCCCCGCCGACCGCCCCCGCGCCGCGCCAAGCCGGTGGAGCAACTGCTGCCGCCAGCCGGCCTCGATCGCCTCCGGCGTCCCGACCGATTGCGCCGCGATGGCGGCGAGCGGCATGCTCGCCAGGACCACTCCCGCCCAGACGACCGCACGCCCGCGCCACAGCACCCGGTTGCGTTTCATCAAGCTCTCCTGACGCGTACCTCCGCCACGCGGACAGGGCGGACACCGCTCCGGGCCCATTATACAGCCCCGCCGGCGGATGTCGGGGGGGTGTGCCTTCTCCGCGCTCAGGTGAGGTTCTCGATCTGGAGGGGCTCGAGGTCGTCGGCGGGGTCGAAGCCGAAGACGCGACTGAGGAAGTACAGCTCGCCCTCGAGGGCCCGGCGGATGTTGTCGGCGCGGCGGAAGCCGTGCTGCTCGCCGGCGAACTCCACCAGCGCGACGGGCAGGCCCTTGGCCCGCAGGGCGTCGGCCATCTTCCGCGCCTGGTTCGGCGGGACGATCCGGTCCTCCAGGCCCTGGAAGAACACGACGGGGCAGCTCAGGCCCTCGACGTGGTGGATGGGGCTCCGCTCGACGTACAGGTCGCGCCGCTGGGGGTACGGGCCGATCAGCGTGTCGAGGTAGCGGCTCTCGAACTTGTGCGTCTCCTTCGCGAGGGCCTCGCAGTCGCTGACGCCGAAGTGGCTGGCGCCCGCGGCGAAGACGTCCCGGAAGGTCAGGCACGACAGCGTCGTGTACCCGCCGGCGCTGCCGCCGGTGATCGCCAGGCGCCGGCCGTCCACCCGCCCGGCCTCCGCCAGGTGCCGCGCACCGTGGGAGCAGTCGTCGACGTCCACCACGCCCCACTGCCCGTAGAGCCGCCGGCGATACGCCCGCCCGTAGCCCGTCGAGCCGCCGTAGTTCACGTCCAGCACGGCGATGCCCCGGCTGGTGTAGTACAGGATGCCCAGCCGCAGCGACGCCGCCGTCGCCGACGTGGGCCCGCCGTGGACCATCACCACCAGCGGCGGCTTCTCGCCCGGCGGCGCGGCGTAGTCCCGGTTCCGCGGCGGGTAGAACAGGGCGTGGGCGGTTCGTCCGCCCGTCGTCGGGAACTCGATCGGCTCGGGCTTCGAGATGCAGCCCTCGTCGATCTCCAGGTCGCTGGCGCGGCGAAGCTCCTCGGACTCGCCCGCGGCCGCGTCGTACAGCACCACGGCCGTTGCCCGCGAGGGCGAGCCGGCGATGAACACGGCCCGCCCCCCGGCTGCCCGCACGTCGCGGAGCATCGTGTAGGGCGTGGCGATCCGCTCCAGCTCGAGGGAATCCGTGTTTAGCGCGGCCAGGTGGTCCAGCCCGTCCCGCGAGTACGCGCACAGGATCCGCCCGGCGGAAACGAACGCGTAGCTCGACTGGGCGAACACCCACTGCGGGCGGGCGAACTCGGCGGCCATCGGCGCCAGCGGCTCTGCCTCGCCGTCGCGCCACCGGTGGAGGTTCCACCAGCCGCTGCGGTCGGAGGCGAAGTACAGCTCCGGCCGGGCGGGATCGGGCGACCACTCCGGCTGGACGACGGATTCGTCCGCGCCGCCGGCGACGTGCGTCGCCTCGCCGAGCGACCCGTCGTCGCGGATCGGCGCGACCCACAGCTCGGCGGCGTCCCACGGCATGTGCGGGTGGTTCCACGACAGCCAGGCGAGCGTCGAGCCGCCCGGGCTGACGCGCGGCGAGGCGTAGAAGTCGCTGCCGGCTACGAGCGTGTCCTCGCGGCCGTCGCGGGGGTCGACGGCGGCGATGGTGTTGACGGCCTCGCCGTCGCCGCGGTGGTCCTCGCGGACGGCGATCAGGCGCCCGCGGCGCGGGTCGTGGACGAAGTCCGCGTAGCGAACGCCCTCCGGCGTGCCGACGGCCTCCGGGGCGCCCGGGGCGGCGATGCGGTAGA